>JAKAED010000003.1 GCA_021820105.1 Actinomycetes bacterium
TACTTCACGGTGGCCGACAGCGCCAAGAGCGGCGGTGCCATTGCCGCGCTTCAGAAGCTCGGCGAGACCGGCATCGAGACAAGCGGCAGCGCCGCCACTCCGGCGTCAGAGCTGCCTGCCATCCAGGCCGCCATTGCCAAGGGCGCCAAGGGCCTTATCGTTTCGGCCACCGACCCGACCGCTCTCTGCCCGACTCTGAAGTCGGCCATGGCGCGCGGCATCACGGTCGTCACCTATGACTCCGATGCGCCGACCTGCCGCGACCTGTTTGTCAACCAGGCTTCGACGGCTCAGATCGGCCGGAGCGAGGTGGACATCATCGCCAAGGAGATGCACGGCAAGGGACAGCTCGGAATCGTTTCGGCGGCCGCCTCTGCAACCAACCAGAACGCCTGGATTGGTTACATGAAGAAGGAGCTGAAGAAGTACCCGAAGATCAAGCTCGTGGACATCGTCTACGGCAACGACGATCCCACCACCGCCACGCAGGTGACGCAGGGTCTCCTGCAGAAGTACCCGCACCTGGGCGGCATCATCTCGCCGACGACGGTGGGCATCGCCGCCGCCGCGGCCATCCTCGACACCAAGCAGTATCGAGGCAAGGTCATGCTCACCGGCCTCGGAACGCCGCTGGCCATGAAGAAGTACGTCCTTGACGGCACGATCAAGGCATTTGAGCTGTGGAACCCCGCCAACCTCGGATACCTGGCTGGCTACGCGCTGGTGAATTACGCCTCAGGCAAGATCACCGGCAAGGCTGGCCAGACGTTCTCAGCTGGCAAGCTCGGGACCTACAAGGTCGGTCCGAACAAGACGATTCTGCTCGGCCCGCCGACGGTCTTCACCAAGGCGAACATCAAGAAGTTCCACTTCTAGGACGCTGCTCTCTCCCTCCACTACGCCTCGGGGTGCCGGCAAGGCCGGCACCCCGAGGACCCGTGGTGGGACAGTGCAAACCTAGGTGCACTCCGAAACGAACCGAAATGGAACCTGGACCGGTGGCTGCGTCGGATCGCAGCGTCGAGATGTCTCACCCAGAGAGTGATCAGAAGAGCGGTGTCACCCCGGTGCTTGCGGCGCGCAATGTCAGCAAGTCGTATGGAGGCGTGGCCGCGCTGAGTGATGTGACACTTGAACTACTCGCGGGTGAGGCGCACGCGCTCATCGGCGAGAACGGCGCTGGCAAGTCAACCTTGGTCAAGCTGCTTGGCGGTGTCCTGCTTCCGGACTCGGGGCTGCTTGAAGTTGCCGGTGAGCCTGTGGTCATGGCTGGTCCCGCAGATGCGCGGGACAGGGGTATCGCCGTGATCTATCAGGAGCCGACGCTCTTTCCTGACCTGACCGTCGCGGAGAACGTTTTCATCGGCCGCCAGCCCCTCCGCAGCGGGCGGCGCATCGACTTCCGCGCCATGAACCGTGCGGTCAACGAGATCTTCGACAGGCTCGGGGTGCGCCTCGACCCGGACCGAATCGCGCGCGGGCTGTCAATCGCCGAGCAGCAGCTTGTCGAGATCGCCAAGTCGCTTTCACTGGAGGCGAAGGTCGTGATCATGGATGAACCGACCGCTTCGCTTTCCTCGGTTGAGGTTGAGAGGCTCTTCCGGGTCGTGCAGACGCTCCGTTCACACGGCACCGCCGTCCTCTTCATCTCCCACCGGCTTGAGGAAGCGTTCGAGCTCTGCCAGCGCGTGACAGTCCTGCGGGACGGCACCTTCGTGATGTCACGCGAGTTGGCGGGACTGACCGCTGATGATCTGATCCGTGCGATGGTGGGTCGCGATGTGCTCGCCCGCCAGCACTCGGGTGGCGCGCACGGCCAAACCGTGCTCAAGGTCGACCATCTCACCCGTGAGGGCGTCTTCCTCGACGTTTCATTCGAGGTCGCCGCAGGGGAAGTCGTCGCTCTGGCGGGTCTGGTTGGCGCTGGGCGCACGGAGGTGGCAAGGGCTGTCTTCGGTATCGATCGCTATGACGCCGGCACGGTGACGGTCGCCGGTCGTGAGTTGAGGCGCGGTTCACCCTCTGCGGCAATGGCGGCGGGCATCGCACTCGTGCCTGAGGATCGTCGCCAACAGGGCCTTGTGATGGATATGTCCGTGGCCGACAACATCTCACTTGCCTCGCTCCCGAATCTGCGTCGCCGCGGACTGCTGTTTGCTGGAGTGGAGCGTGCGTTCGCCCGGGACTGGGCAACCCGCCTCCAGGTGAAGTACGGACGGATGGGCAATCCCGTCAGTTCCCTGTCGGGAGGCAATCAGCAGAAGGTGGTGTTGGCCAAGTGGCTCTCGCGCAGACCGTCCGTGTTGATCGTGGATGAGCCCACACGGGGAATTGACATCGGCACAAAGAGTGAGGTGCACAAGCTGCTCGCCGAACTTGCGGCGCAGGGTGTCGCGGTCCTTGTGATCTCATCTGAATTGCCCGAGGTACTGACGCTCGCGGATCGCATTCTGGTGATGCGAGAGGGGCGCCTGGTGGCGACCCTCACGCAGGCGGAGGCAAGCGAGGAGCGCATCATCGCAGCTGGTACCGGACAGTCCCTTGACAGTGGAGACGCGGAGGTGAGCGCAAAGTGAGCGCGACCGTTGAACACGATCAGACGGCGAGAGTGGGAGACCAGCGGCGGCTGGTGGACATCGTGCTGCGAGCACGCACGTTCGGGATCGTCGGCGTACTGGCGCTGTTCGTGATCATCACCACGGCCATCCAGTCGCGTTTCCTGGATGGCTCGAACGTCCGCTTCATACTCGCCGAGTCGGCGCTGTATGTGGTGGTCGCGATCGGTGAAACCTGTGTGGTGTTGACACGTAACATCGACCTCTCTGTGGGTTCGGTGGTGGGTCTCTCCGCCTACGTGTCAGCTGATCTCTTCCAGACCCATCACGGGGTTGCGATCCCACTCGTCTTTCTCGTCGGCGCAGGTGTTGGACTCCTGTGCGGGGTGGTGACGGGTGTGATCACGGCGATCGCCCGAGTACCGAGCCTAGTGGTGACACTCGCGATGCTCTACATCGTTCGTGGTGTGGACACGATGATTGCCGGCAGCACCCAGGTGGTCGCACAGTCACTCCCAAACTCGTTTGTGCACATCTTCACCGATACGGCTCTTGGCATCCCCGTGCTGGCGTGGGCAGCCGCGATTCTCGTGGCCATTGCCGCCTACTATCTGCGCCACTTCCGCTCAGGACGGGAGCTCTACGCGATTGGGTCCGATCCGGTCGCCGCCGAGCGAGTCGGAATCCCCACCGCGCGGCGATTGCTGACGGCCTTCATCCTCAGCGGAACCATCGCCGGCCTGGGCGGCGTGATCTGGGCAACCCAGTACAACACGATCGACTCGACCGCGGCCACCGGACTCGAACTGCAGATCGTCGCCGGCGTGGTCGTCGGTGGCGTGGCGATCTTCGGTGGGAGCGGCAGCGTCGTGGGCGCCGCGCTAGGTGCGCTGTTGCTCCAGACCATAACCTCGGCACTGAATGTGCTGGGCGTGCCCTCGCTCTGGACTGAGGCGATAGCCGGTCTGCTGCTGATCGTGGCGATCAGTCTTGACCGTGGTGTTCAGCTCCAATTGGCCAACGCTCTGCAGAGAAGGAAGGTGCGACTTGGTGCCTGAAGTCACCGATCAGGCCCCGCCGGCCGGCGCCAGGACGGTCCGGGAGCGTCTCACCGGACTTGCGCGCTGGGAATCGGCGTTGGTGGTCCTGCTGATCGCCGTAGTGATCTTCGGCGGATCGTTGAGCTCGCTGTTCTTCAGCAGCTACAACCTCTTCACCCTGTGCACCAACATCGGCGATCTGGCGATCATGGCGCTCCCGATGACGCTGATCATTCTCACCGGTGAGATCGACCTGTCGGTCGCCTCGATTCTCGCGATCTCAGCTGAGACGATGGGTGCACTGATCTCGCACGGATGGTCAATCGGCCCGATCTTCGTCGTGGTGATCGCGATCGGCATCGTTTGCGGTTTGATCAACGGCCTGCTGGTGACCCGAGTGGGCCTTCCCTCACTGGCGGTTACGATCGGGACGCTGACACTGTTCCGCGGTCTCGCCAACGTGATCCTCGGTCCCAACACGGTGTCGAGCTTCCCTGCACCGTTCAACACTCTCGGCGTGAACGGCTTCCTCGGGATCGCGTGGCTGTCTTGGTCGGTTGCAATCTTCCTTGTGCTGGCGGTGATCACCGCCATCGTGTTGCGGATGACGCCGTTTGGTCGATCCCTTTACGCGATCGGCCTGAGTGAAGAGGCGGCCTTCCACGCCGGGATCCGGGTCAAGCGGATCAAGCTCGGGCTCTACGTGATTTCCGGCGTGGTCTGCGCGCTGGTGGGGATGCTCTACGCGTTTGAGCTCTCCTCGGCAGGAGAGAACATCGGCATCGGCTTTGAACTCCAGGTGGTGACGATCGTGCTGTTGGGCGGTGTCTCCATCTTTGGAGGGCGCGGGACGATCATCGGCGTCACCCTGGCAGCGTTCGTTTACGCCGGCTTGCGCAGCGCGCTGTTGTTGGGCACCTCGCTCAACGAGAACGACTACCAGGTTGTGTCCGGAGCGCTGCTGATCCTGAGTGTGCTCGTTCCGAATGCGGCCGCGCTGGCGCGACGCGCCAACGACCTGTTCAAGCTGCGCGCCCGACGGCAGGCGGGGGCGCTGAGCGCCGATACGGGCGGCTGACCGGTGGCGGGCTCGAGCCGCGTGTTGGCCGCGGTGGACCTTGGCGCCGAAAGCGGACGGGTGATGGTCGGGCGCCTGGACGGCCGATCCATAACGCTTGATCCAATCTCGCGGTTCGCCAGCGAGTCGCTGTATCTGGTGACGGGGCGCCATTGGAACCTGCCCAGCATCTTTGTGAATGTCCTGCGCGGCCTTGGTGAGGCGGCCGATCGTGCAGGCAGGCTGGAGGGGATCGGGATTGACACCTGGGGTGTCGACTATGCGCTCCTGGATGAGCACGGCCGGATGCTCGGCCTCCCGTATCACTACCGTGACGAGCGCACGTCCGAAGCTGTGCTGGCGCGCACGTTCGAACGGGTTCCGCAGCGGGAGCTGTATGCGCGTACCGGCATCCAGACGATGCCGATCAACACAATCTTCCAGCTGATGGCAGAGCCGCGCGGAGCGGTGTTGAGTGCCGCGGCACGGATGGCGATGCTTCCGGATCTGCTCGGGCTCTGGATGACCGGCACGCTTCTCAATGAGGTGACCATTGCGTCCACGAGCGGCTTGTTGGATGCGCGCGGGTCCGCGTGGGCGGCTGATCTGATCGAGCGGCTTGGCCTGCCCGGCGCCCCATTCAGCACCCCGGTGACCGAGCCAGGAGCCTCCCTTGGGCCGGTCCTGGGCGTGCACGCAGAACAAGCCGGTAGGGCTGTCGGCGCACCCGTGTTGGTGGTCGCAGGTCACGACACGGCGTCAGCATTTGTGGCGGCTCCGGTGCAGGGACCGGATGCGGCGATCCTCTCTTCCGGGACCTGGTCACTGCTCGGCCTGGAGATCGACGAGCCGCAGTTGGGGCCCGACGCGGCTGCCTTCAACCTGACCAACGAGCGTGGCATTGACGGCCGCACCCGTCTGTTGCGCAACGTCATGGGTCTGTGGCTGCTCCAGGAGTGCCGCCGGGAGTGGCGTCGCGAGGGAACGGAGCACGACTACGCCGAACTGCAACGGCTCGCTGCCGGGATCCAGCACGCGTCGCTCTTCGATCCTGACGACGACGAGTTGCTGCGAGGCGGGCCAATGCCACACCTGATCGCGGATTGCTGTCGCGCCTGCGGCCAGCCTGCACCGTCGTCAGCCGGCGAGGTGGTGCGGTCGGTGCTCGTGTCGCTCGCCTGCAAATACCGCTTCGTCTTGGAGCGGTTGCAACTGGTGACCGGCAGGCGCCTGAATGTGATCAACGCTGTGGGCGGGGGCATCCGTAATGAACTCCTCTGCCAGTTGACCGCTGATATCACGGGACTGCCGGTACTGGCTGGACCCGAGGAGGCCACCGCGCTCGGGAACGTCCTTGTACAGGCGCGGGCGCTGGGTGAGGTCGGCTCCGCCGCGGAGATGCGCGCGCTTGTCGCGCAATCGGCCACGATCCGGCGCTACGAACCAACCGCCGACCATCGCGACGATGAAACCTATGAGCGCTTTCTGGCGGTGACCGGGCTGCGCTCAGCGACTGAGGCCCGGGCACTGGCCTGAGCCAGGAGGAACCAGTGTCTGGACCCGCCTACGACTACACACTGCTCGCTGCCAAGCTCGAGGAGCGCGGTCTGCAGCTGGACGCGATTGAGCTCGCTCTGGAGACCTTCAACGTTGAGACTCCGTCATGGGGCTACGGCGACTCAGGGACCCGCTTTGGCGTGTTCCCTCAGCCAGGCAGGCCACGCGATGTCCACGAGCGCATCGAGGACGCCGCCGAGGTCAACCGCCTGACGGGTTCCGCAGCGGCTGTGGCGCTCCACTTTCCCTGGGATCAGGTTGATGATTACGCCGAGCTTCGCCAGAGGATCGAGGCTGCGGGCCTGCGCGTCGGCGCCGTCAATCCCAACCTGTTTCAGGATCCCGACTACAGGCTGGGTTCGGTCACGAATCCGGACAGCTCGATACGTGCCAAGGCCGTTGAGCATCTCCTCGAGTGTCTGCGCATCGCGGAGGCGCTCGGCTCAACAGCCCAGTCGCTCTGGTTCGCTGACGGCACGAACTATCCGGGCCAGGACGACCTGCGGCTCCGGCGCGAGCGGCTGCTCGACTGTCTTGCTGAGGTCTATGGCCAGCTGCCCAGTGAGCAGGAGATGCTGGTCGAGTACAAGTTCTTCGAGCCCGCGTTCTACGCCACCGACATTGCCGATTGGGGCTCCGCGCTGATGATCTGCCAGCACCTTGGGGAGCGCGCCAACGTTCTGATTGACCTTGGTCACCACGCGCAGGGCGTCAACATTGAGCAGATCGTCGCGTTCCTCGGCGCCAGCGGACGGCTCGGAGGGTTCCACTTCAACAACCGCAAGTACGCCGATGACGATCTGATCGTCGGATCCGTGAACCCGTTTGAACTGTTCCTGATCTTCACCGAACTGGTCCGGAGCCCCGCTGACCCGCTGCCGCGACTCACGATCGATCAATCCCACAACATCGAGGCCAAGGTCGCCGCGATGGTGATGAGCGTGACCAACCTGCAGGAGGCTTACGCCAAGGCGCTACTGGTTGACCGTACAGCGCTCACGGCGGCGCAGGCCGACGGCGACATCGTGACCGCGCACGCGGTCATGCTCGATGCCTTCAACACAGACGTTCGCCCACTGTGCGCGCGGGTGCGGGAACGACTCGGGGCTGCCCCAGACCCACTCTTGGAACTGCGGCGCGGTGGGTACGTCGCGCGTGCGCTGGCAGCCCGGCGCGGGTGAACCGTGGCCGGGTCGGGCACCCTACACGTCGGCGACGGATCCGCTGAAGCACCGGTGCTGGTGCTCTCTAACGCGCTGGGTGCCACAGCCGAGATGTGGCGCGCACAGGTGCAGACGTTCTCCCGCAATTTTCGGTTGCTGCGCTACGAGCATCCTCCGCTGGCTTCGGTCGAGGCACTGGCGCTGGATCTGCGGGCGCAGCTTGACAGGCTTGAGATCGAGCGAGTCTCATTCTGCGGCCTTTCCCTGGGCGGGATGGTCGGCATGCAGTTGGCCGCCGACTCACCGGAGCGCCTTGAGCGTCTTGTCTTGGCATGCACGTCGGCACGCTTTGGTGAACCGGCTGACTGGCACGAGAAGGCCTCCAGAGTACGAGCGGAAGGGATGCGCGGGGCCGCGGAGGAGGCGATTGACCTGTGGCTCGCGCCCAACCATCCGGAGCGTGCCAGGTTCTTGCAGATGCAGCTTGACGCAGATCCCGAGGCGTACGCACGGGGCCTTGAGGCGATCGGCGGCTTTGACTTTCGTGCGCGGCTGAGCGACATCCAGGCACCGACGCTGGTGCTATCCGGTGAGCGTGACGTGGCCACAACCCCTGCGGACGGCGAGTTCATCGCGGCCGGCATCGCCGGCGCGGACTTCCGTGTGGTGCCCGGTGCAGCTCACATAGCCAACGCGGACGTTCCGGAGGCCTTCAACACCCTGGCCGCGGGCTTCTTGGCGGAGCCCCGCTAGATCCGCTCGAGCACGTCGTAGGACCAGATCTCACTGGCCGTGCCGACGGGGCCGCTCTGACGGTGCTGCGAGTGGCCGGCGCTGAAGTCGGCGCTACGCACCCAGGCCTGGAAGTCATCCTCGGAGCGCCAGCGCGTCAGCACCAGGCAGAGGTCCCGCCCGTCATTTGGACGCAGCAGTTCAAAGGCCTCAAAACCCTCTGCCTGCTCGACCCGTCCGGCACGGTTGGCAAAGCGCTCCGCGAACTCATCCATGCGCTCGGCGGGGACAGTGATCGCGTTGATCTTGACTACGCTCATACTGAGGTCAACGGTAGCGCGTGTCTCGGTGCCACGAAGCGACTGCGTTAGCCTGGTAAGTCTTCTCCGTAACCGACGTGACTCCAGGAGGTCCGTCCGCCATGAGCGCGACCGAAGCAGCTCCCGCAGCTCAAGCGCCAGCTGCCCAACATGACGACACCCACATCAGCCGCGAGCTGCTGATGGTGGCCGGCGTGGTGGTGCTCGGCGCGATCATGTCGATCCTGGACACGACGGTGGTCAACGTTGCGATCAATACGCTGGCCGCCCGCTTCAAGACGACGCTGCCGACGATCCAGTGGGTCGCGACCGGCTACACGCTGGCGCTCGCCACCGTGATCCCCTTGAGCGGCTGGATCGCCGACCGCTACGGCACCAAGCGCCTCTACATGGGGTCGATCGCGATGTTCGTGTTCGGCTCGTGCCTCTCCGGCCTGGCCTGGTCCTCCACCACGATCATCCTGTTCCGCGTCCTGCAGGGACTGGGTGGCGGCATGATCATGCCGGCCGGGATGACGATCCTCACCCGTGCAGCCGGACCGCAGCGGCTGGGTCGGGTGATGGCGATCATGGGCGTGCCGATGCTGATCGGTCCGATCCTCGGTCCTATCCTGGGCGGATGGCTCGTCACCGATGTCAGCTGGCGTTGGATCTTCTTCATCAACCTCCCGATCGGCCTGATCGCGCTGATGCTGTCGATGCGGGTGCTGCCGCGGGACGTCGCGCAGCATGCCCAGCGGCTGGATGTCGTCGACCTGCTGCTGGTCTCCCCGGGGCTCGCGCTGGTGATCTACGGACTGGCCGAGTCCAGTTCGTCTGGCGGCTTCAGCTCCGGCAAGGTGCTGATCCCGCTGGCGGTCGGCGTCGTGTTGCTGATCGCCTTTGTCTGGCACGCGCTGCGGGCATCGGATCCGCTGATTGACCTGCGGCTGTTCAAGAACCGTCCCTTTGCCACCTCGTCCGCGTCGCTGATCCTGATGAGCATCTCAGTGTTCGGCGCATTCCTGCTGCTGCCCCTGTACTTCCAGGCGGTGCGCGGCGAGTCGCCACTGATGGCCGGCGTGCTGCTGGCTCCGCAGGGCCTGGGATCGATGATCACGATGCCGATCGCCGGCCAGCTCTCGGATCGGACCGGCTCGGGCAGGATCGTCCCCTTTGGCCTGCTTGCGGTTGTCGGCTCCGTGATCTGGCTGACCCAGATCGGCGCGCAGACCTCCTGGCTCGCGATCTGTATCGACCTGTTCGTCTTTGGGCTCGGCATGGGCTTCGCGATGATGCCGATCTACACCGGCGCGATGCAGTCGATCACCGGTGCGGCGGCCGCGCGCGCCTCAACCGCGCTCAACATCATCCAGCAGACGGGGGCCTCGATCGGGACCGCCGTGCTGTCCGTCCTGCTGGCCTCTGCGCTGGCCGCCCAGCTCGGCCACGGCAGCCACGGCACGATCGGCGCCGGACCGGTCTCGGCGGCGGCCCGTGCCCACATCGCAGGTCCGATGGCCACCGCCTTTGGCCACACCTTCGTGTGGGCCTGCGTCCTGCTCGGAGTCGCGTTGATCGGTTCGCTGACACTGCCTCGCACGCGGCCTGCGCATGCCGAGGCGGGCGTGCCCGGCGCGATTCCCGTCTGAGTCCAGGCCGTGCCCCTCAGGTTGCGGTCCGCTGACCGCAACCTGAGCCACAGCGTCTCCGGAGCGACATAGGTCGGCTGCCGACGGTTGTGGCTGCTCCTTGTCGGGCAGGCCACAGCTGTCAAGCACCGATGAGTGAGCCGCGCCGACATCCGTCACGTTCGCTGAGCTCACGCACGCTGGGACCGGCTCGGGAGGGGGTGAGCGCGATGCGGAGGTCCTGAATGACCCTGCCCGCCGCCCAGTTGGGTGGCTCACGTTCCCTCCCTCGTCCAAGGAGTCTCGATGGAATCCTCAGCACTTGGTGTAAGGCACCCTGCCGCTCGCCCCTGGATGGGCGTTGCCGGCGTCCTTGCGTTTGCGGTGATCTTCGCCGCGACGCTCTGGTGGTCAAAGTGGTCTCCGTACGCCCACAAGCTCTCCGACCTGTTCGCCAGCCCGCACTGGACCGGTACGAACATGCTCAACGACGCGGGCGCGGCTGGGTCGGCTCCATCGCTCGCCGGCGCCTGGAGTTTCACCAGGGCCTACTTCACCGATATCTGGCCGGGCTTTCTGACCGCGCTGCTGATCGCCTCGGCGGCCAGCGCCCTGGTCCCGCGCGAGTGGCTGTTGCGGCTGCTGCGCCACCGTGGCCCGCAGCGGAGCGCTCTGGCCGGGGGGCTCTCAGCACTGCCGACACTGATGTGCACCTGTTGTGCGGCTCCACTTGCCGTCACCCTGAGACGCGACGGCGCCCCACCGTCAGCTGCTCTGGCCTACTGGATCGGCAATCCGGTGCTCAACCCACTGGTGCTCGCGTTCCTGGCCGTTGTCGCGCCCTGGCAGTGGGTGCTGACACGGATTGTGGTCGGCGCGCTGCTGGTCTTTGGCGCGACGGCGTGGGTTGGCCGGCTGGCGCCCGCTGACGCGGCGGTACCGCTGCCGACCCCGGCGGCCACGCCGCCGCGCGCGCCGCTGCCCTCAGCGCCCGAGCGCTATCTGCGCACGTTCGTCCGCCTGACCGTGACCCTGGTGCCGCTCTACGTCGCGGCCGTCTTCGCGATTGGGCTGTTGCGTGGTTGGCTGCTCCCGATTGACGCGGCGGCGGTGCATTGGGCGGTGCCGTCCGTGCTGGCGGCGGCGGCACTGGGCATCCTCGTGGTGATCCCAACGGCGGGCGAGATCCCGATCCTGCTGGCCCTGTCAGCGGCAGGCGTGAGCGGCGCGACGATCGGCGTGCTGCTGATCACGCTGCCCGCGATCAGCCTCGCCTCGATGGTGATGGTGGCGCGAACCTTCTCAATCAAGCTGACCGCAGCCATGGCGGGGGCCGTGGCGCTGTGCGGGCTGCTGGGCGGAGGGGTGCTGCTCGCCCTGGGTGGCTGAGCCACCGCGAGCGGCGCGGACGCTTCAGCGGGTCGGTCGGCCAGCGGGCCGGCCGGCCCGGGCGGCTCAACTCCGCATCGATTGGGCCGGATCCCTGGCCTCGACCACCTGCAGCGCGCTGACCGCGGCCGGCGCGAACTGATGCCCAGCGGCCGCCCGGCACTCCTCCATCGCCTCGGTCGGAGAGAGCGGGTGGGCGTACGGGCGCGCGACGGTCATCGCATCCCACGCGTCCGCGATCGCCAGCAGCTGGGCGCCGTCCGGAATCTCCTCGCCGGACAGACCCACCGGATAGCCGTGGCCATCCCAGCGCTCGTGGTGATGCAGAATCCACGCCGCCTGCTCAGCGGTCACCACCTCCTGCGCGATCTGGCAGCTGAGCCGGGCGTGCGTCTTGATCAGCTCGTACTCATCCACGGTCAGTTCACCGGGTTTCAGCAGCAGCTCTGTCGGGATGCCGATCTTGCCCACGTCGTGCAGCAGGGCCGCATCGCCCAGGGCGAGGATCCGCTCTGCCGGCCAGCCAAGCGTGTGTGCCAGCGCTTTGGCCAGCTGAGCGACGCGCTCAGAGTGATGGAAGGTTGCCGCGTCCTTGGCGTCTATGGCGCGCGCCAGTGCCCGCAGCGCGCTGAGCGCATGGGCCTGTTCAGCCTCACGCGCACGCTGCGTCTCCGTGTTCGGCGCGGATGCTGCATCCGACTCCAGGTCTGAGTAGCGCACGCTGCGGTTGCGGCCGCGACGCTTGGCCTCGTACAGCGCGCGGTCTGCCTGGCGGAACAGGGTGGCGGGGTCGCCGGCATCGTTGAAGCTGGCGACGCCGGCTGAGAGGGTGACCTCGCCCACCAGCTCAAAGGGGGTGTTGGCAATGGCGCGGCGGGCGCGCTCAGCCGCCAGCAACGCATCGTGACGGCTGTCGGTGAGGATCCAGGCGAACTCCTCGCCACCCACGCGTGCGAGCAGGTCCTCCGTGCGCACCTCTCTGCGCAGGCGCCGCGTCGTCTCGATCAGCACCTCGTCACCGACGTCATGGCCGTAGCTGTCGTTGACGCCCTTGAAATCGTCAATGTCCAGCAGTACGAGACTGAACCCGCCTGCGTGACGCCGCGCTCGCTGCGATTCGTTGCGGATGCGCTGCTGGAAGGCCCGGCGGTTGCAGATGCCGGTGAGTGGATCGTGCGTGGCCTCGTCAATCAACCGGCGCTGTTCCAGGGCGCTGGCCACGGCGATCCCCATCAGCTCTGCGAATCGCGTCAGCACCTCCTCGGCGTCGGCCGGTAGCTCCCGCCTGACCGATGTGCCCACCTTGATCGCTCCCCACAGCCTGTCGCCCAGGACGATCGGAGCGGCGATCCGGCTCCGGAACGCGAAGGCATCGGGGGACTCGGTGACAAGGCGTTGTGGGCGGCGACTGCGGCGCACCTCCTCAATCAGTGGACTGGTGGCCGTGGGGATGAGCTCGCCGGACCCCGCGACCTCGGCCACCTCACCCCAGCGGCCCTCAAGTACGATCCCTCCCGGTCTGAAGGCCGCGATCAGGGCGCCGTCCAGCTCCAGCACGGCCGCCGCCTCCCTGGCGACCACGGCCAGCACCTCACGTGAATCGGCATAGCCGGCAACGGTCTGAGCGACCCGGACCAGCGCGTTCAGGAACTGTCGCTCACGCTCACTGCCGCGCTCGTGCTCGGTGATGTCGGTGACGATCGCCCCCACTGCCACGATCTCCCCCGTCTCGTTGCGGAGCGGGTAGTAGGACGCCATCCAGTGCCCGTCCACTCCGGGCCGCTGACCCCGGAAGCGGTAGTCCACAAGTGATCCGTCGCCGCTCAGCACCCTGCGCAGTACAGCCTCCAGCTCCTCACCAAGTGGACCCAGGACCTCCTGCGGCAGTCGTCCCAGATGCTCATCGGCGCTGTGGCCGTTCATTGTGCACAGCGTCTGATTGACCCAGCGGTAGCGCAGGTCAGGGTCCAGCACGGCCGCCCCAACCGGAGCGGAGTCGACCAGCGCCGTCACCAGCTGGGTGTCCGCCGACCTCCGCAGACGATCTCCGCTCACAGCTGCGGATTTACCCCGTAACGCCGCCCCTCATTCCGTCGCTTCGCCCGCCGGCCCCGGGTGACCATCAGGCGTGGCAACCCAGCCAGGCCTGGTCATTGCGCAAGAATTGCGACCGCCCTGGTCAAGCCTGCGCTGGCGCCCTTGATCTTCAGCGGGAAGCAGGCGACCGTGAAGCCGGTGGGCGGGAGTGCCCCGAGGTTGGTCATGCGCTCGATCTGGGAGTAGGGACGGTCGATCTGGTGCGCCGCCCAGAAGATCCCGGCCTCGTTCTGTTCAAGCGCGGCCGCGGCCTGCTGGTTGAGGGGCGCGTCCCAGCCCCAGGCGTCGATGCCCATCACGCGCACACCCTGATCGAACAGCCAGAGGGTGGCCTCCGCCGAGACGCCGCAGCCGCGCAGCATGTAGTCGGGCTCGTGGTAGAAGGCATCGCGGCCGGTGTGCACCAGGACTATGTCCCCTGCTCTGAGCTCGTGCCCGGCGCGCCTGATCGCCTCCTGCAGTTCCGGTGCGCTGATCGCGTCGCCGTCAGCCCGGTCCGTGAAGTCAACGACGACCCCGGGGCCATAGAACCACTCAAGCGGCAGCTCATCGATCGTCTGCGCGCGCTCTCCCTGGATCCGGGAGTTGTAATGCCATGGTGCGTCCACGTGGGTGGCGGCATGTGTCCCGATCGACAGCCGCTCACCTGACGGCCCCTCACCGTCGCGCATCAAGCGCGTCGGTACGCCAAACGCCGCCTCCATCTCCGCGGCGCCGGCAGCATGGTCGGAGTAGCTCACCTCCACGCGCAGAAACTGGGGAATGTCGGCTGGCAGTGATTCGATGGTGTGCGACAGGTCGATGATGCGCACGGGGCCTCCTGATTGGTCATTGACGCGCGTCGAGCAGGATCCAGGCAAAGCGGCACGGGGCGCTGGAACGGTTGTGCCAGACGTGGTTGGTCCCGCGCTGGATCACCACATCACCCGCATGGAGCGTCCGCACCTCACCGCTGTCAAGCTCCATCTCGCACTCTCCCTCGAGCAGGATCCCGTAGTCAAGGCTGCCCGTGCGGTGCATCGGTGAGCGCGCGCCGGCAGCCAGCACGCCGATCCGCAGCACGGAACCCGTGCCGTTGCCGACGATGGTCGTGGCGCACCCCGCCCGCTGGCGGGGCAGCGCCACGTCGTCCAGTGGGACTGGCATCTCCTCCGTGGCCCAGAGGTGAAAGAAGCTCACGTCGGAGCGACCGGCATCCTCTGCCAGCGCTGTGCCGGGGAGGAGCGCGTCCTCGACGATGATCGACTCTCCGGCCCCGTTGTGGCCGGTGACGATGCGGCGCACGCCGCCGCCGGTTGGGCCTGCTCGCTCGTGCATCAGGTGCTCAGATCCTGTCCCGCAGCCTCGGGCTGCGTCCGTATCCTGCCACCACCAGCAGGATCAGAAGCCCGAAGATCATCTGCTGATCGGCGTTGGAGTAGCCCTTGCCGATCAGCACGGTCGTCAGCACCGTCAGGAGCAGCGCGCCGATCACCGTCTTCCAGTAGTCGCCCCGCGCACCGAACGTGGTTCCGCCCACGATCACCGCCGCCAGCCCCTCGAACAGGTAGGGATCGCCGAGCGTCGTATTCCCGGAGCCGGTGTAGCCACCGACGAGGATCCCCAGGATGCCGCCGAGCAGCCCCGAGGCCGCGAACGTCAGCGTCCAGACCCGGCGCGTCCTGACCAGGGAGAACTGCGCGGCCACCGGGTTGGCTCCGGTCTGGTAAACACGCCGGCCCGGGACCGTACGCCCGAGGGTGACGCCGAGGACGATCGCCACTACCGCCCAGAGCACCACCAGTGGCGGGATCCCGACCCCGAAGGTCCTGGTTCCGACCGACGTTACTGTCGCGAGGAACGCCGGGGCTGCCCCGGTTGCCGCCCCCTTTGTCCAGAGCAGGAGCCCGCCGGTGATCATCGATGACATGCCCAGGGTCACCACCAGCGATGGCACCTGGAAGCGGTCGGAGACGTAGCCGTTGATGGCACCGAGCAGCAGCGCGGCGCCGAGGATCACCGCAATCGCCGCCACTGCGCTCCAGTGGTAGGTGCCGCACAGCTGCGAGATCAGGATCGCTCCGCCTGAGATGAAGGCCGGTACCGAGAAGTCGATGCCGCCCACCAGCACGACCAGGGTCTGCCCCGCCCCCGCAAGTCCCAGGAACGCGGCTGAGACGAGCATCGACTTGATGCTGAGCGCCGTGGCGAAGTCCGTCACCGTGGTCGCGCCCCACAGGAACAGAAGGCCGAGCGCGAGCAGCTGGAACAGCTGGAAGCGCCGCTGCAACATCATCAGCCGGGCCAGCGCCGACGGACCCGCGGGCGTTGCCCCGCGGGTGCCTCCGGGGGGCTCGAGCGTGGCGCTCACGCCGCCACCGTCTCACCTTCGGCGGCTCGCGAGGCCGTGCGGCTGAGCGTGGCGCTCAGCACGATCGCGACGATCAGGATCGCTCCGTAGATCAGCTGCGGCACGTTCGAGTTAACGTTCAAAGAGTCGATCAGGGTCTGGATCAGGAAGATGATCGCGGCGCCGATGAGCGAGCCGAGCAGGCTCCCGCGGCCGCCGACCAGCGAGGTGCCACCGATCGCGACCGCCGCGATGGCCGGCAGTGTGTACTGGGTTGCCTCGGTGGGATCGCCGGTTTGGGTGGCGGCGGCCAGTGCCAGGCCCCCGACGCCGGCGAACAGCCCGCCGAGCGTGTACGCGGTGATCCGCACCCGGGCCACGTCCACCCCGGCCGAGTAGGCGGCAACCTCGTCTCCGCCGACGGCGTAGAGCTGGTCCAGGTACGCGGTCCGTGCCAGCACGAGCCAGACCAGGAACGGCGAGGCGATCAGGATCAGGCCGCCCGGTACCGGCCCAACCTGGGCGCCGAGGTGCGTGAGCCAGCTCTGCGAGCTGGCCGCCGGGGTTGCGAGCAGCGCCTGTCCGAGCCCGCTGAGCACGAACAGGCCGCACAGCGTCGCGAGCACCGCCTGATAGCGGAGCACGCCGACCAGGATGCCGTTGACGCAGCCGACCGCGGCGCCGACGGCGAGCGCTGCGGGCACGTCGATCCAGGGGCTGGTGGTGCCGCGCGCGATCAGTTCGCCGACGACCACGACGCTGACGAGATTGAGCAGCGGCCCGATCGAGATGTCGATGCCGCCGGCGCCGCTCAGCATCTGTGGTGTGGTGGCGATCGCGGCCAACGCAAAGGGGGCAAAGTCGGCCAGCAATGAGGGCCAGGAGCTCCAGGTTGCGAAGCTCGAGCGGGCCAGCTGGTTGGCCACGAACAGGATCACGGCGATGACCAGCGCCAGCGCCCACGGTCGGGTCTGCAGGCTGCCGAGCAGGCGCGCGCGCAGGTCAGTTCGCATCGCTCTGCGCCCCCCCGCCGCCGAAGAACCGCCTGACCAGCCCGTCGGCGCTGAGCTCGCTCCTGGGCACCTCCGCCTCCACCGATCCTTCGCGGAACACCAGCACGCGGTCCATCAGCTCAACCAGCTCGTCAAGTTCCGTTGAGAGCATCACGACACCGACTCCCTCTGAGGAGAGGCGCTCGAGCAGCCGGTAGAGGTCGCGCTTCGCGCCCAGATCGACCCCGCGCGTCGGATCGTTGAGCAGCAGCACCGCTGGGTGTGCCGCCAGCCAGCGCGCCACCACGACCTTCTGCTGGTTGCCGCCGGAGAGCGCGGTGATGGGCTGGCGCGGGCTGCCGAGCCGGATCGCCAGCTCACTCACGTAGTTCGCCAGACGAGCGGCGCTGCGACGCCGGCTGAACAGGCCGGCGCGCCGGTCGGCGCCCATCGTTGCCACGCCGAAGTTCTCGCTGATGGCCAGCGACGGGAACAGGGATTCGTCGCGCCGGTCGCGCGGGACGTAGGCGATACCGGCTGCGAATGCGTCCTGCGGGCTGCGCAGCAGTCGCTCGTCGCCGGTGCTGACATCCCCGGCAACGGCGCCGGCTCCGCGTAACGCGTCGAGTAAGGCGTGCTGGCCGTGGCCCTCGAGCCCGGCCAAGCCGACCAGCTCGCCGGCCGCGAGCTGGAAGTCGATCGGTCGCCCCCCGGGGCGCAGGCGCAGCGCGCGGGTGCGCAGGAGGATCCGCCCGGATGTTGCGCCACCGCGCCCTGCGGGGGCGCGCTCGGTGCCCGCGGTCAGGTGGTCACTGCCCGTCATCTGGCGGACGAGCTCATCCGCGGTTGCCTCCCCGCGCGCGAAGCTCGCAACTGATTCCCCGGATCGCAGGACCGTGATGCGGTCGGCCAGCTCGTCGATCTCACCCATCCGGTGAGAGATGAAGATGACGGCGCCGCCGCTCGCGCAGAGCCGGCGCACCACGGTGAAGAGCCGGTCACGGGTGGCCACGTCCAGCGCCGAGGTGGACTCGTCGAGGATCAGCACGCGCGGCGAGCGCACCAGCGCGCGCGCGATGCAGCAGGCCTGCCGCTCGCTGAGCGACAGCGAGGCGACGGGTGCATCCAGCGGCGGCGGCGCACTGAGCAGCTCGCCCAGCACCTCACTGGCGCGGGCGCGCTGCGCGGATTCGCTGACGCTGCGCCGGAACAGCCCGTCGCTGCCGAGCCAGACGTTCTGCAGCACGCTCTGCCCACCGACGACCAGCACCTCTTGGAACACCGTGAAGATACCGGCTGCCTGGACGCTTCGCGGGCTGCGCCGGCCCGGTGACGGGGTGGCGGTCAGTTCGATCGTGCCGGCATCCGGCAGGTGCACACCGGCCAGGAGCTTCACGAGTGTGCTCTTGCCCGAGCCGTTCTCACCGACGATCGCATGCACCTCGCCGGCCGCCACCTCCAACGAGCAGGAGCGGAGCGCGCGCGTGGCCCCGAAGCTCTTGGCCACTTCCTGCACGCGCAGCAGCGGCGGTGCCGGCCGCGCCCCGCTGGGCGCGGCCGGTGCTCTACTTGGATCCACCACCGCCATACTCTCGCCGTCAGCTACTTGAAGAACTTCTTCAGGTAGCTGGGCGGATCCCACGGGCCCTCGACCACCGACTGTGGCTGGGCCCCCTTGGTGATGTACTTGGACAGGTTCGCGTCGGTGATCACGGCGCTCAGTGACGCCAGTTCGTTCACCTGCGGGTTGTGCCCGGCGATCATCTGCTCGATCACGTACTTGGCGGCCATCGTGACCCCCTGGGGGGTGATCGAGTACCCGTAGGCCAGCTGCCCCGGGTTGGCCTTGAAGCCCTCGAGCTCGCCCACCGCCGGCCCGGCGTCGATCAGCTTCGGGATCGGGCGCCCCGCCTGCTGGAAGGCGGCGATGATGCCGGAGTCCATGCCGGCGGTCTGGACGACACCCGCGATCGGCTGCGGGTGGGTGTTCAGGTAGGCCAGCACTGCTGCCTTGGCGGCATCGGGTGAGAAGTCACCGGTGATCGACGTGTCGAACGTGATCCCCGGGCAGGCCTTGAAGGCCTGCGTCCAGCCCGCGAAGCTCTGGACGTCGACCCCCGTGCTGGGGATGCCGTGAACGCCCAGCACCAGGCCCTTGCCACCAATCGCCTTGGCCAGCTTCGCACCCGACACCAGGGCGTCACCGACTGAGTTGGGGTCGATGTTGATCGCGTTCGGCGTGGGCGTGTCGTTGATGATCGAGATGAACGGGATCCCTGCCTTCCGCGCCGCTGCCGCGATCGAGATGAACGGCTGCGGCACGAGCGGCTCGATCACCAGGAAGTTGACGTGCTGCTGCAGCAGGGAGTGCGCCTCCTGCAACTGAGTCGTCAGTGCCGTCGGTCCTTCGGTCAGCTCCACCACCTTCTTGACGCCCTTGATCCTCTTCAGCTGCTTGACCAGCATCGGATCGAGCGCAGCCTGCGTGGGGCTGATGGGGGCGGTCACGGCGACGCCGATCGTGTAGGGCGGCTTGCCCTTGAACCTGAAGTTGCGGTAGGCGCTCTTGTAGATCGGATTCGCGAACCCGTTGAACTGTGCCTGGTACTTCTTGCCGAGCTTGCCCAGCACGCCGCTCTTGTCGTGGTAGCCGAGCTTTGGCACGGCTCCGCATGCCCGCGCCGCGTGCGCGGTTCCCTTCGCGGCACTCGTGGCCGTTGTGGCCAGGGCGCCGATTCCGCCGGCACTGACCAGCGTCGCGGTCAGCGTAGCGGCGCATCGGCTCAGGGCCCGTCGCGTGAAGACGTGGTGGCGTTCCACTTCCCTCTCCCTCTCCCGCCTCCCCGGCGGACGATCTTGCGTTTCGCTGGTGCGGCGCAGTGCCGGCCAGCTCTTATCCGTCCGGCATCGATCAGACATGCGGATCAATATCCGAAGGATGATTCTAAAACCAGCGATTCGCGGCTGTCAACACCTTCGTCGCCCAGTCGCCGTCCGCCCCTGCTGCTGCGTCTGCGCCCGTTCAGCCGTCAGCGGTCGAGTCCCATGATCGTCCGAGCCTCCGCCGGGGTTGCGGGCCGCCGGCCGAACATGCCCGCGAGTCCCGCCAATGCCTCAACCAGGTGGTGGTTGCGCTCGGCCACGCGCCCGTCCGGGAGGTAGATCCCGTCCTCGAACCCGAGCCGCACCGTGTTGGCGCCCAGCGCCAGCCCGAGCGTCGCCATCCGGTAGTTGCCGCGCCCGCCGCCGAGCACCCCCCAGACCGCGTTGGGGAAGAGGCGCTCACCCGTGCGCTGCATGTAGGAGAGCAGCTCAACGTCGGCCGGGGTGAAGCAGAGGTCGCCGCCGTACAGCAGCCAGATGTAGTCGGCATCACGGTCGAACACGCCGTCGTCGGCGTACTGGGAGAGACGGTGCAGCGCGTGCGTGTCGACGATCTCGTACTCGAGTGTGGAGCCCTTGGCATAGACGGCCCGGATCGCCTCCTTGAGGAACTGCGGAGAGTTGATGTAGGGAGTCTCCTCGTGATAGCCGCCCTCCGGGTGCAGGAAGTCCGTGGAGCCGGCGGCGACTCCGTACAGGTCGGGGCTGGGCTCCAGCCCGATCAGTGCCAGGCGCTCCTCGTCGGCGGGCCAGATGAGCTCCCCGGATGCCGGGTCGCGCCGCACGCCGATACCGTTGGTGGTCTGGACAAGGATGTCCGTGCGGTCACGGATGCGGGTGATGATGTCGCTGAAGACGCTTGTGTCCGCCGTGTTGCGCCCGTCCGTGTCGCGCGCGTGAACGTGCACGATCGCCGCTCCGGCCTCGCGGCACAGGCGCGCATCCTCGGCAATCTCCTCCGGGGTGATCGGAACCCGCGCTCCATCCCGGCTCATCTGCATGCCGCCGTTGACGGCCACCACGATCACAAGTGGCTCAGTCATCCTGTCTCCCCTCTGGTTGTGCCGGGCTGATTGCGCATGAGCGCTGACCGGCGGACACGAATCATCACTCGAATTCCGACGCGATTCTAAGCCGGGGCATCGCTCGGGCGGCGCACCTCGGGCGCTTGACGCCACTACCGACCGGCCGTAGAGTAGAAGTAGAACGCGCGTTCGCCTTACGGGCGCGACACCGTCAAGTCACGTCGAGGAGAGGTCATGAGGGTCGCAAGAGTTGCCGTCGACGGCGCGTCCCGCGCAGCCGTCGTGGATCCGCAGGCGGATCTGGCGTGGCCGCTGGGTCCCGAGGTCGGCGTGATCGACGCGCTGACCGCTGAGGACCGGGAGGGGCTGGTCAGCAGCTCGGATCCGCGGCCGCTCTCGGAGATGCGCCTGCTGGCTCCGCTCGATCCGCCGTCGATCCGCGACTTCTCAGTGTTCGAGCAGCACATTGAGGGGATCATGATGGGGCAGGGCAGGGCGGTGCCCGAGAACTGGTACGAGTCCCCGTTCTGTTACTTCTCCAATCCGGCGGCGGTGACGGGCCCTGGCGAAGAGATCGCGGTGCCCCCCGGCTGCAGCGACCTGGATTTCGAGCTTGAGGTGGCCGCCGTCATCGGTCGGGCGGGCCGGAACCTCGCTCCGGAGGAGGCGGGCAAACACATCGCGGGCTACACGATCTTCAACGATTGGTCGGCACGCGATCTGCAGTTTGCGGAGATGCGTCTGGGGCTCGGCATCTGTAAGGGCAAGGACTTCTCCAACACGCTCGGGCCCTGGATCGTTACGGCCGATGAACTCGAGCGTTTCCGCAGCGGCGATCGTCTGGATCTTGACCTCAGGGCGGAGATCAACGGCGAGCCGTTACTTGACGGCGACACGCTCGCGAACATGGCCTGGAGTTTTGAGGAGCTGATCTCGTATGCCTCACGCGGTACCTGGGTCCGGCCTGGCGATGTGATCGGCTCTGGCACGTGTGGCTACGGCTGCATGTTGGAGGTCCGCGGGCGCTTTGGTGCGGATTCCCATCCGTGGCTGGCTCCCGGCGACACCGTCACTCTGACGGTGGAGGGGATCGGGACGCTGGAGAACACGATCGGCGCCGGTGTCGACGTCATCCCACTGGCGGCTGCACGGCCGGGGCGGCACCGCAGCCGGGGGACCGCCTGATGGCGCTCGGGCGTAGGCCTCCGGCCCAGATAGGATCTGCGTGGTGTCGACTTCCGAGCCCCTGATCCGGCCGCCGCTGCAGAGACGCAGTCAGGAGTCGCTGGAGCGTGTGCTGACCGCCGGCTTTGAGGTACTCAAGGAGCATGGTTTCGACGGGTTCACGCTGCAGGAGGTGAGCCGCCGCGCGGGTGTCTCAATCGGGTCGATCTACTCTCGCGTGCAGAGCCGGGAGGCGCTCATCATGGCAATCTACGAGCGGGTCATGGACTGGGCGGACGAGCAGGACGCCATCTCCCGTGACGGCAGCCGTTACGACCTGGATCCAAGGGAGCGCATCGAACTGATCGTCACCGACATGGCCACGGCGATGCTCGCTCACGGCGACACGCTGCGCGTGTTCATGCGGCAGGCGCCGCTGAATCCGGAAGTCTGGGAGCGCGGTTCAGCAAAGTCCAAGGCGACCGCGGAGATCTTCAGCGCAGCTCTGCTGGAGCGTCGCGAGGACATCAACCATACCGACCCGGAACTGGCTGTCGACATGGCCTGGCGCATGGTCTACACGCTCATTGCAAGGTGGATCACGCACGGCTCGAACTTCGAGTCGCCGCGGCCGCTCGATGAGACGACCATGGTTCGCGAGCTGGCACACGCTATCGCCGACTACCTGCTCTGACTCGCGACGGCGTCATGGCAGCTGATCGTTGATGAGCGCCCGTCTCCGTGGCAGGGTGATAGTCGTGACGGGAGCCGGGCGCGGTCAGGGCGAGGCTGAGGTGAAGCGGCTGGCTGAGGAGGGCGCCCAGGTGATTGCCTGCGACCTGGAGCCGCCGAGCTCACCGGGCTCGGTGCACGGCGCCGCATTGGATGTTGCCAACCCGGCGGACTGGGCGGATCTGGCCGATCGGATCGCGCAGGGCTTCGGCCGCGTGGACGGACTCATCAACAACGCCGCCGTCACCAGCCGCTTCCGCCTACCGGAGGTCTCGCTGCAGGAGTGGAACCGCGTCCTGGCGATCAACCTCACTGGTCCGCTGCTGGGTATCCAGACGCTGCTGCCGCTGATGCCGGAGGGAGCATCAATCGTCAACGTCGGTTCGATCGCGGCGCTGAACGGTCACTACACCGCCGCATACACGGCGAGCAAGTGGGGCCTGCGTGGTCTCACCCAGACCGCAGCGATGGAACTGGGCGCGCGCGGGATCCGGGTCAACGCCGTCCATCCTGGCTACATCGACACGCCCATGACCGCCACTGCGCCGGCCGCCTTCCTCGAGGCGAACCTCCAGGTCACGCCGCTTGGTCGCGCGGGTGAGCCGGAGGAGGTTGCGGAGCTCATGGTCTTCCTGATGTCCGATGAATCACGCTTCATCAACGGCGCCGAGATCACGATTGACGGCGGGCAGGTTGCCGGTGGCCTGGCGACCCTCATGTCCAATGCGGCGCGCGGGGCCGGGAAGTGAGCGGCCGCCTGCAGGGCAAGGTCGCGTTGATCAGCGGCACCGCCCGCGGCCAAGGGGCCGCGGCCCGCGAGCGCTTCGTGGCTGAGGGAGCAACGGTGTTCGGCGGCGACCTGAATACCAGTACCGGCGAAGCCCACCTCGACGTGACCGACGAGGCATCTGTGGCGGCCTGGATCCAGCGGGCGATCGACGCCCACGACCGTATCGACATCCTCTACAACAATGCGGGTGCGGTTCGTTTCGCGGCGGTTGATGACCAATCGCTTGAGGACTGGCGCTTCACGCTCGCGGCCGAGCTCGACTCGGTGTTCCTGACCTGCAAGCGCGCCTGGCCGCACCTGAAGGCAAGCCGCGGCGTGATCCTCAACGTGGGCTCAACCGCTGGTCTGACCGGTTCAATGACCAACCAGCGGGCCGCGCACAGCGCCTCAAAGGGCGGCGTGATCGCGCTAACCAGGCAGCTGGCAGCGGAGGGAGCTCCTCACGGGATACGTGTCAACTCCATCAGCCCGGGCATGATCGCGACACCCGGCGCGCGGGAGAACCTGCTTGCTCCTCACCATCCGATGCGTGCAATCGCCGACGCGATCCCGCTCGGGCGCCTCGGCACGGAGCAGGACGTGACACCAGCGGCCGTGTTTCTCTGCAGTGATGAGGCCGCATACATAACCGGAGCCAACCTCGTCATTGATGGCGGCTGGTCGGTTGTGCTCCCAGGAGCCCAACAGATGAAGGAGAACGAGTGATTCTCGAGCGCGCATTGTTGGTCATCAGGCCAGGATCCGAGCAGGAGTTTGAGGAGGCGATGGAGCGGGCCAGGGAGGTTCTGGCGCAGGCCACGGGATTTCAATCCTTCAGGTTGCAGCGTGGGATCGAGCAGCCCTCCACCTACCTGCTGCTGATTGAGTGGGAGCGACTTGAGGACCACATGCAGGGCTTCCGTGAGTCTGAGCTGTTCGTCCGCTGGCGTGAGTTGATCGGGCCCTACTTTGCCGACGCTCCTGAGGTCCAGCACTACGGCGCGCCCATCCTGTAGCGGCGGGTGGGAACGGACTGGTTCCTGCACGCAGCGGTTACTCTGTGCACGCAGGGCTAAATCTCCAGGCGGAGGGATGAGCAGTGGCGCAGTTGGTGTCGCTCAGTGAGGCGATCGCGGAGACGGTGCATGACGGCGACAGTGTCGCTCTGGAGGGCTTCACGCACCTGATCCCGTTTGCGGCCGGCCATGAGGTGCTGCGGCAGGGGCGCCGTGACCTGGAGCTGATCCGGATGACGCCGGACATCCTCTATGACCAGATGATCGGCGTCGGTGCGGCGCGCCGGCTGGTGTTCTCCTACGGCGGAAATCCCGGCGTGGGCTCTCTGCACCGCTTCCGTGACGCGATCGAGCACGGCTGGCCACGGCCGATCGAGGTGGAGGAGCACTCGCACGCGGGGATGGCCAACCGCTATGTGGCCGGCGCATCAAGGCTCCCGTTCATGGTGATGCGCGGCTACACCGGAACCGACC
This sequence comes from Actinomycetes bacterium, assembly GCA_021820105.1. Lineage (GTDB taxonomy): Bacteria > Actinomycetota > Thermoleophilia > Solirubrobacterales > Solirubrobacteraceae > Palsa-465. Next base: position 24,905 of record JAKAED010000003.1, read on the forward strand.
TGGCGGCGCACACGAATGTCCGGCCGATCACCTGCCCGTTCAGCGGTGAGGAGCTGATGGCGGTGCCGGCATTGAACCCGGACGTCGCGATCGTGCACGCCCAGGAGGCCGACCGCGATGGCAACGTTCAACTGTGGGGCATCCCGGGCGTGCAGAAGGAGGCGCTGCTTGCGGCGTCGCGCACGGTGGTGACCGTTGAGCGAACCGTCGAGCGGATCGAGCAACGGCCTGGCGGTGTCGTGATCCCGGGCTGGGTGATTGATTTCGTGGCGGAGTCGCCGGGCGGATCGTTGCCCTCCTATGCGGCCGGTATCACGCAGCGCGACAACAACTTCTACCGGGAGTGGGATGTGATCAGCCGCGACCGCGAGCAGTTTCAGGCGTGGATGGAAGCGCACGTGCTGGGCGGAGTGACGGCATGACCGGCCGAGCTGACGGCGGGCTCGCCGCCTCCGGCCCGCTGGCCGGAGGCGTTGCTGAGGCCGAGTACACAAACGGCGAGCTGCAGACGATCGTCGCCGCACGCAGCCTTGCCGGCAAACGGTCCTGCTTCATCGGCGTCGGGCGTCCGAGCACCGCGGCGCTGCTGGCGCGGATGGTCCACAACCCCAAGCTGGTGCTCGTCTACGAGTCAGGGACGATCGGCGCAAAGCCCTACCACGTGCCGCTCTCAATCGGTGATGGGGAGCTTGCCGAGACCGCGGATCTGGTCGTGTCGGTTCCGGAGATGTTCAACTACTGGATCGGGCCCGGTCAGGTACAGGTGGCGTTCCTCGGCGCGGCCCAGATCGACCCGCAGGCGAACCTGAACTCGACCGTGATCGGTGAGTACGAGCATCCCAGGACGCGACTTCCGGGCGCGGGCGGTGCTCCGGAGATCGCCACCGGCTGTGAGGAGGTCGTGGTGATCGCCCCGCACTCCAAGCGCACGTTCGTCCAGGAGCTCGACTTCAGGACCACCCGTGGCGATCGCACAACGCTCGTGATCACCGACCTGGGGGTGCTCAGGCCGGTCGATGGCGAACTGACGCTGACGACGCTCCATCCGGGCGTCTCCGTCGAGCAGGTACGGGAAAACACCGGTTGGGACCTGAAGGCGGTTGCTAGCGTCGCAGTATCCCCTGCGCCGACGTCCGAGGAGCTCGCGGCGCTGAGGGAACTGGTGTCGAGGTGACGGCCGGCACCGACCAGGTAAGCGGCAGTGACAAGGAGAGAGATGAGCACGGCAGAGCGTGATGAAACCCGGGAGACCGGCCAGGATGAGGTGCGCCAGATCTACGACCCCGTGGCCGATACACCGCTGCGTTACCGGCGTAGTCCTGCTGAGGCCAATCCGCCGCTGGACTATGAGCCCTACAAGTCGACGCAGCTCCGCCACCCCAAGGAGCCGATGCTCTACCTGCCGCACTCGATCACGGAGATCACCGGCCCGCAGCTGGACCGGACACTGCATCTGAAGCCCAGCGACAGCGACCTGACTGTTCAGGGGCAGGGCGAACCGGTTGGTCAGCGGATCACGATCTCCGGCCATGTCTACGACACGGAGGGAAAGCCGCTGCGTGACACGCTGGTTGAGATCTGGCAGGCCAACGCCGCGGGACGCTATGACCACCGCTGGGACCGCTGGGCGGCGCCGCTCGATCCCAACTTCCACGGCGCCGGGCGCTGCCTGACGGACGCCGGGGGCCGTTTTGAGTTCACGACGATCCGGCCTGGGCCGTATCCGTGGGGGAACCACTACAACGCGTGGCGTCCGGCGCACGTCCACTTCTCGCTGCTGGGGCGTGCGTTCACGCAGCGGCTGGTGACGCAGATGTACTTCCCGGATGATCCCTTCTTCCCCTACGACCCGATCTTCAATTCCGTTCGCGATGAGCAGGCGCGTCAGCGGATGATCTCCACCTTCAACATCCATGAAACCCGGCCGAACTGGGCACAGGCGTTCAACTGGGACATCTATCTGCGCGGCCCCGCGGCCACGCCCTTTGAGGAGGCCCTGTAGCGATGATCTTCGAGGTGACTCCAGCTCAGACCGTTGGACCCTACTTTGCGATCGGGCTGCCGTTCGAGGACGGGCCGCTGATCGTCCCGGAGGGCACGCCGGGCCTGATCCGGATCCGTGGCGCCGTCTACGACGGACGCGGCGAGATCATCCCAGACCACCTGATTGAGTTCTGGCAGCCGGACGCGGAGGGCCGCTTTGCAGACATCTACGGGTACGGTGAGCAGTCGACCCTGCCGGGTTTCCGAGGCTTCGGGCGCTGCGGCTACGAGGACGGCGACGGTACCTATGAGATGGTGACGGTGAAGCCAGGGCGCGTACCCGGAGCCGACGGCAAGCTCCAGGCGCCCCACATCGATGTGACGCTCTTTGCCAGGGGGATGCTCAACCGCGTCGTCACCAGGATCTACTTCGCCGACGAGACCGAGGCCAACGCCTCCGATCAGGTCTTGAGCACCGTTCCCGCCGAGCGCCGTCATACGCTCTTGGCGCAGCCGACCCAGGATGGCTACAGCTTCGATATCCGTCTGCAGGGCCCCGGAGAGACTGTCTTCTTTGACATCTGAACTCTTTGCCGGAACCTACTCCCGCGGCGGTGCCGCGGATGCTGTCACCGCCGAGGCGTGGGTTCGGGCGATGGTTGACGCGGAGGCTGCGCTGGCGGCGGCCTGCGTGGTGGAGGGGCTCATCAGCCCGCAGGCGGGAGCCTCGATCCTTGAGGCACTCAGGCAGGGTCAGCTGGATGTGAACGCGATTGCGGCCGAGGCCGGGGAACACGCCACCCCGGTGATCGGGCTGGTGCGACAGCTCCGGGACCGCGTCGGCGAGCAGTATGCGGAGGCGGTTCACCTCGGTGCCACCAGTCAGGACATTGTCGATACCGCCGCGATGCTGGTCGCGCAGCGCGCGCTGGAGGTGATTCTCGCGGACGCCCGGGCGGCCGGAGCCGCCGCCGAGCGGCTCGCGCATACGCACCGCCTGACGCCGATGGTCGGGCGCACGCTGCTGCAGCAGGCGCTGCCGACCTCATTCGGATTGGTGGCGGCCGGCTGGATGGTCGGTTTGGGGCGAGCCGTGGCCGAACTGGAGCGTGTGCGTGAGCAGGTCCTGGCTGTGCAGATGGGGGGTCCCGTCGGTGCTCGCTCACCGCAGATAGCCGCGCGGGTCGCGGCAACGCTGGGTCTGGCCGAACCGCTGCTCCCGTGGCATACCGAACGCACGCGCCCCGCTGCGCTCGCAGCGGGGCTGGGCGCACTTGCCGGCGTTGCGGGTAAGGTCGCCCGCGATGTCTGTCTGCTGGCGCAGACCGAGCTCGGGGAGCTGCGCGAGGGCGGTGAGGGGCGTGGCGGATCCTCAGCCATGGCACATAAGCGCAACCCCGTGGCGGCCGTCTCGGTGCTCGCATGCAGCCGGCGGACGCCGGCGCTGGTCGCGACGATGTTCGCCGCCATGGAGCAGGAGCAGCAGCGTGCCGCCGGAGCTTGGCAGACGGAGTGGGGAACACTGACTGAGCTGCTCACGCTCACCGGTTCGGCTGTGGCGTGGTTGGCCGACCTGCTCGGGCACCTGCAGGTCGACGTGGAACGGATGCAGGAGAACCTTGATCTGCTGGCGCAGAGCGGCGTGCAAGCCGCCGCGTCCCCGGAGCGACGGCTTGCCGATGCTGCGGAGTTGGTTGATCGAGCCCTGGCGGGGGTGGACCGGTGAGCGTGGTGCCGCTCCATCACAGTGCCGAGGGTCCGGCGGATGCGCCGGTGCTGCTGCTCGGCGGCTCGCTTGGCACGAGTCTGGAGATGTGGGAGCCGCAGTTGACCGTACTCAGCAGCCGCTTCAGGGTGATCGCATTTGACCAACGCGGCCACGGACGTTCGCCCGCCCCAATGGGTCCGTATTCAATCGCCGACCTGGGCGGTGATGTGGTCGCGCTGATGGACACGCTGGGAATCGAGCGAGCCTCCTACGCCGGCCTCTCCATCGGCGGGATGGCGGGTATCTGGCTCGGCGCAAATGCTGCTGATCGCCTGGATCGGCTCGTGCTGCTGTGCACGTCCGCTTACGCTCCGCCGCCGTCTCGCTGGCTTGAGCGCGCCGCGGCGGTGCGGGCCGCCGGCAGCGCGGCGGTGGTGGCTGACGCCGTGGTGGAGCGTTGGTTCACGCCTCCCTGGGCGGCCGCCAACCCTGAGGCGGTGGCAGACCACCGGGCAATGATCGCCGCCACCGACCCCGAGGGTTACGCCGGCTGCTGTGAGGCTATAGCCGCGATGGATCTGCGGGACAGCCTGGCGCGGGTGAGCGTCCCGACGCTCGTGGTGGGAGCCGAGGGTGATGAGGCGCTGCCGCCAGAGCACCAGCGGCTGATCGCCGAGCGCGTGCCGGGAGCACGGCTGGCGTTGATCGGCGACGCAGCGCACATTGCGAGCGCTCAACAACCAGAGCAGATCAACCGGCTGATCGAGGAGCATCTCAGAGCATGAGTGAGGACGACCTGTACACGCAGGGGATGGAGGTGCGTCGCGCCGTGCTGGGCGACGCGCACGTGGACCGCGCCAACGAGAACACCACCGACTTCACAGCTCCCTGGCAGGAGTTCATCACGCGCCACGCCTGGGGTGCCGTCTGGACACGAGACGGCCTCGACCGTAGGACGCGCAGCGTGATCACGCTGACCGCGCTGACCGCGCTTGGTCGTGAGCATGAGATCGCCATGCACGTGCGGGCCGCGCTGCGCAACGGACTGACCCCGGAGGAGATCGGCGAGGTGCTGATCCACACCGCCGTATATGCCGGCGTGCCGTCCGCCAACTCGGCCTTTGCCATCGCCCAGCAGGTGATTGCCGAAGGTTGAAGCGGACGCCCGTCACAATTCAGCCATGGCCGAGCACTCGGATGAGGTGCTGTTCAGCTGGCTCAATCGCCATGGGGAGCGGCTGAGCTCGCTGATCGTACGGCACCCGCTCGTGACCGATGCGGTGCTCGCGACCGGCGCGGCCACGGCGAGCACGATTGGGCTGGTGATAGCTCACCGGGTCACCCCGGCGATGCTGGGGTTCTGCGCCGCCCTGTGCCTGCCGCTGCTGCTGAGCCACCGGATGCCCAGGTTCGCCTTTGCCGGCGTGGCCGCGGTGGCATTGCTGCAGTGGTTCGTCTCAGGCCCTCAGTACGCCGACGTCGCCGTGCTGATCGCCCTGTATTGGGTCTGCCTGGAGAGCGATGTCTCCTCGATTCTGGCGGCATTGCTGGTGACGGAGGCGGGGGCGATCATGCTCGCCGTACGCTGGGAGCGGGAGGAGTTCAAGTATTGGGTGGCGGTCACGGGTCTGACGGTGGCGGCTGCCGCGGTGGCGCTCACGATCCGCCAACGCCGCCAGCTGCTCGTTTCGCTGCGGGAGAAGGCGGCGCGACTCGAGCGGGAGCGCGATCAGCAGGCTGAGCTCGGGGCCGCGGCGGAACGCGCACGCATCGCGCGGGAGATGCACGACATCGTCTCCCACAACCTGACGGTGATGATCGCGCTTGCGGATGGAGCGCGCTACGGATTGCAGGGCTCGCCGGAGCAGGCCCAGGCCGCGATTGAACGCGTGGCGGCGACCGGCCGCCAGGCACTGATGGAGATGCGCCGGCTGCTGGGCGTCCTGCGCGATGAAACTGTTCCACAGCCGCTCGAGCCGCAGCCGACGCTGGCCCGCCTGGATGAGCTGGTGGCGCGGGTCGATGCGGCCGGCATCCCGGTCTCGGTTGAGCTCGACGGCAACCTCCAGGGGTTGGCCCCGGGGGTGCAACTGGCCGTCTTCAGAGTGGCGCAGGAGGCTCTCACCAACACCCTCAAGCACGCGGCCCGGCCAACGGAGGCGCACCTGGCTCTGCGTTGTCAGCGCGGTCAGGTCGACCTCGAGGTGACCAACACCGGCCACGAGGCGACGATGCCGATTGGCGTCGATGGACGCGGACTGCTCGGGATGCGGGAGCGCGCGAACGTGTACGGCGGCGAGCTGGACGTGGGTCCCACCGATGACGGCGGGTGGCGGGTGCACCTGCGCCTGCAGGCGGACGGTGCCGACGCCCGGCACCCGCTTGAGGTGCTCCCGTGACCGTGTCCGTCCTGCTGGTCGACGACCAGGAGCTCATGCGGATGGCCTTCCGGATGGTGATTGAGAGCCAGCCCGACCTGACCGTGGCCGGTGAGGCCGCAAATGGTCTTGACGCCGTGACGCAGGTGGAGAGCCTGCGTCCGGATGTGGTTCTCATGGATGTGCGCATGCCGGAGCTGGACGGCGTTGAGGCAACCCGGCGCATCGTGGATTCCGGCAGCGATGCTCGCATCGTCATCCTGACCACGTTCGACCTCGATGAGTACGTCTACTCGGCCCTGCGTGCAGGCGCCAGCGGCTTTCTGCTCAAGGACGCTCAGCCGGCCGAGCTGCTCACGGCAATCAGGGCGGTGGCCAGCGGCGACGCCGTGGTCGCGCCCAGCATCACCCGACGCCTGCTGGACACCTTCGCCCATCGCCTGGCGCCGCCCGACAGTGACGGACCGCAGGCACGCCTCTCCCCGGCACAACGTGAGCGCCTGGAGCAGCTGACCGCCCGCGAGCGGGAGGTGCTGCTGATGGTCGCCCGCAGCCTCTCAAACGCGGAGATCGCAGAGGAGCTCGTGTTGTCGGAGGCCACGGTGAAGTCGCATGTTGGACGGATCCTGGCCAAGCTCGAACTCCGCGACCGTGTCCAGATCGTCGTCTTTGCCTATGAGAGTGGCCTGGTGATCCCGTCGTCAGAGTCGCACAGGACCGGTTGACTCCCGCACCACCAGCCTGGTGGCCAGCTCAACGTGCAATGCCTCGATCCGCTGGCTCTGCAACAGACGCACCAGCTGTGACACGGCCATGCGACCCATCTCGGCCAGCGGCTGGCGTACGGTCGTCAGCGCCGGGTGCACGATCGACGCCTCATAGGTGTCGTCAAAGCCGATCACCGAGACGTCCTCAGGCACGCGCAACCCCGCCTGCCTGAGCGCTTGCAGTGCGCCGATCGCGAGCATGTCGTTGAAGGCGAAGATCGCCGTTGGCGGCTCTGGCAGCGAGAGCAGCTGTTGCGTTGCGGCGCGCCCACCGTTGTCCCTGAAATTCGCGGTGATCTGCAGTGACGCATCGGGCATGATCCCGGCTTCCGCCAGCGCTCCGCGGTATCCCCGCAGACGGTCGTCGGTTGCGATCCAGCCCGCCGGGCCCGTGATGGCGGCGATGCGACGGTGGCCGAGCCGGAGCAGATGCTCGGTGGCCTCGCGAGCGCCCGCGAGGTGGGAGGCTGAGACCGTGGGAACGCTCTCGTCCTGAGCGCTGCGCGGGTCGACGATCACAAACGGATACCCCTGTTCCTGGAGGGCGTTCAGCTCCTCGTGCGACTCCTCCGGGAGGATCAGGATGGCGCCGTCCGTGGTCCCGTGGCGCAGGCGCTGCAGGAGCGTGACCTCACGGTCATGCTCGTGCAACGTGGGGCAGAGCACCATCGGGATCTCATGCTCGTAGAAGGCCTCACCGATTCCGGCCAGGATCTCAGAGAAGTAGGAGTGGTGGATCAGGGGAAGGGTCACCCCGACCAGACCGGTCGGCGCTCCCACCGGCGGGCGTGAGACGGTGTAGCCGTTCTCTGCCACGACCCGCAGCACGTGCTCACGCACTGCATCTGAGACCTCCGGCCGGCCGTTTATCACGCGTGAGATCGTGGCCGGAGAGACCCCCGCCAGCTTTGCGATGTCCCTGATCGTCAGACGGCCGTGACTGCGACCGTTCTCAACTGTTGTGATCTCCGTCACAAGCGGTATTCAAGCACATTCTGAAATTGTTTCAGAAACTTTTCGCTTGACTTTGCGGAAACGTTCCAAGTATCGTTCCTGCCCGGAGGAGTTGGGAGAGAGGCAATGCTTTTCATCGCACGCAGAATCGGCTTCTACGCCGTGGCCGTCTGGGCCGCGGTGACGGTGAACTTCCTGATCCCGCGCATCATGCCGGGCAACGCGATCGACGCCGTCCTCGGAAAGTTCCAGAACCTCACGCCACAGGTGGTCAAGGCGCTCGAGGTTGAGTTCGGCTTTCACCCCAAGGGCACCATCTTCAGCCAGTACATCCAGTACTGGAACGACGTCCTCCACTTCAACTTGGGCGTCTCCACCAGCCAGTACCCCACGCACGTCTCGACGATCATCGGTCAGACGCTGCCGTGGACGCTCGCGCTGGTCGGTGTGGCCACCATCCTGAGCTTCTTGATTGGAACCCTGCTCGGGATCGTTGCAGCCTGGCGCCGCGGCGGTTGGCTTGACCGCGCCCTCCCGGCGCTGACGATCCTGCAGGCGACCCCGTACTTCTTCCTCGCCCTCCTGCTCATCTACCTGTTCGCCATCACGCTCAAATGGCTGCCGTTCGGTCAGGGCTACTCCCTTGGCCTGACGCCGGGCTTGAGCTGGCCCTTCATCTCGAGCGCGATCACCCACTCGATCCTGCCGGCGGGGACCATTGTGATCACCTCGATCGGCGGCTGGATGCTGCAGATGCGCAACGTGATGCTGACCACCATCTCCGAGGACTACATCCTCGTCGCGCAGGCCAAGGGACTCCCGTCACGGCGCGTGCTCTTCACCTACGGGGCGCGCAACGCGATTCTTCCGAACATCGCGGCCTTTGCGTTGTCGCTGGGATTCGTGGTGGCCGGCGCCCTGGTGATGGAGATCGTCTTCTCCTACCCCGGCGTTGGGCTGACGCTCTACAACGCCGTCACCTCCAACGACTATCCGCTCCTGCAGGGCATCTTCCTGGTCATCTCCTTGGCAGTGCTGACAGCGTCGATGCTCGCGGACATCGCCTATGCGATTGCTGATCCGCGCGCCCGGTCCCGGAGCGCCTTCTGATGGAGCAGCAGATCCTGGTAAACGAGCAGGATCTTGGCGGTCAGCAGCCTGCCCTGCCGGGCCGCCTGAGCCGCCTCCTCCGGGGCGGCGCACGGGGCTTCCAGCGGCTGCCCCTCAAGGCCAAGATCGGCATCGTGATCCTCGGCATCTTCCTGCTGGTCGCGATCATCGGTCCGATCTTTGCGCCCTACGACCCGAACGCCAACACCACCCAGTCGCAACCGGGAGCACCGAACATCCATCACCTGTTCGGCACCAGCGCCACCGGCGGAGACATCTTCTCCCAGATGCTGGTCGGTACCCGCTCGACGGTCATTCTGGGCCTGATCACGGGCCTGATCGCAACCACCCTGGCGGTGCTGATCGGAACGGCCGCGGGCTATCTCGGCGGTTACGCGGATGAGGGCCTTTCACTGTTCTCGAACGTGGTCCTGGTGATGCCGGCACTGCCGCTGCTGGTGGTGATCCTGGGCTACCTGCCCCACACCGGCGAGGTGCCGACCGCGATTGTGCTGAGCGCGCTCAGTTGGCCCTACGGCGCCAGGGTGCTGCGAGCGCAGACGCTGTCACTGCGCAACCGCGACTTTGTACTCGCCGCGCGCGAGGTTGGCGAGCGGCCGTGGCGGATCATCGTCTTTGAGCTGCTGCCCAACCAGATCGGGCTGATCGCGGCAAGCTTCGTCGGAACCGTCCTCTACGCGATCCTGACCTCGGTCGCGCTGGCGTTCATCGGTGTCACCGACCTCAGCACCTGGAGCTACGGGGACATCCTGTACTGGGCTCAGAGCGGCAGCGCGGTGGAGCTCGGTGCGTGGTGGTGGTATGTGTTCCCCGGGCTGGCGGTCGCTGTGCTCGGCATGAGCCTGGTTTTGATCAACTTCGGGTTGGACGAATTCTCAAACCCCCGCCTGCGCTCCTCACGAGTCCTCCGCCGGCTCGGGCGCCGCAGCTGGCGGCCGGCTGATCCCACGCCGGTGATCCGGGACTACGTGGAGGCCACGTCGTGAGCACCGCGCCCGAGCGTGACCTGGCGGTCACGCAGGCCACGGAGGGCGGAGGCGTGCAGGCCGGCACCGGTCCAGCGGGACCGGTGCTGGACATCAAGGGTCTCTGCATCAACTACCGCTCGGAGCTTGGCGATGTGCGGGCCGTCCGTGACGTCGACCTCGAGCTGCATCCCGGCCAGATCGTCGGCCTGGCGGGTGAGAGCGGGTGCGGGAAGTCGACTCTCGCCTACGGCGCGGTCAGGCTGCTGCGTCCGCCCGCGATCGTCACGGCGGGCAACGTCGTCTACCACGGCCGGCGGCTGAGTGGCGTGCACCCGAACGGATTCGATGTGCTGGGGGCCACCGACAAGGGCCTACAGGAGATCCGCTGGCGGGAGATCGCGATCGTCTTTCAGAGCGCCATGAACTCGCTGAACCCGGTGCTCCGTGTCGAGGACCAGATCATCGACGGGATCCGGGCGCACATGCCCGGCAGCTACCAGCAGGCCCACGCCCGCGCACGTGAGCTGATTGAGATGGTCGGCATCAAGCCCGAGCGCCTGCGGGCGTATCCACACGAGCTCTCCGGCGGCATGCGCCAGCGCGTGATGATCGCCATGGCACTGGCGATCAATCCAGAGGTCGTGATCATGGACGAGCCGACCACCGGACTGGACGTCGTGGTTCAGAAGGAGATCCTGCAGCAGGTCCTGAAGCTGAAGGATGAGCTCGGGTTCGCGGTTCTGTTCATCACCCACGATCTTTCGCTGCTGCTGGAGATCGCCGACCGCGTGGTGGTCATGTACGCGGGGCAGGTCGTGGAGTCCGCTCCCACCAGCGAGGTTCGTACGGGCGGCACCCATCCGTACACCCGGGGTCTGCTCGGCTCCTTCCCGAAGCTGCACGGGCCGCGTGTGAAGCTGACCGGCATCCCCGGCACCCCCCCGGACCTGCGAGGCGCTGCCGCCGGCTGTCCGTTCCAGCCGCGCTGCTTCTTCGCCCAGGACGCGTGTGCCCAGGTCGACATGAAACTCGCGCAGGTGGTCGGCGCTGTGACAGGCCACGTCAGCGCGTGCCCGCTTGTCAAGCCCGGGCAGCCGCTGCCGGACTCCGCGCAGGCGCTCGCCCGGCCCGCTGGGATCGAGCAGCAGGACATCGCCAGCGGGGAGCTGGTGCTGTCCGGAGTGAACCTGAGGAAGGACTACGGCGGCGGGCGCCGGGGGGTGGTCGTGACCGCGGTCAAGGACGTCAACCTGGAACTGCGTCGTGGCCGCGTGGTGGCGCTCGTGGGTGAGAGCGGCTCGGGCAAGAGCACCATCGCGAAGCTGCTCTCGGGACAGGAGCGCCGCACCGGTGGCAGCATCCTGCTGGACGGCAAGGAGATCGAGCCGTCCAACCGGCGTCAGTTCCGGGCCTATAAGAGCGAGGTACAGATGGTCTTCCAGGATCCGTTTGCCTCGCTGAACCCGTTGCATACGGTCCGTTACCACCTGCAGCGGGCGCTGGCTGTGCACGCGCCCCGCACGGGGCGGCAGCCATCTCAGGCCGAAGTGGAACGCCTGCTTGACCAGGTCAGGCTGAACCCGGTTGCGAAGTTCCGTGACGCCTACCCGCATGAGCTCTCAGGCGGCCAGCGCCAGCGCGTCTCGATCGCGCGCGCACTGGCGGCCGAGCCGCGGGTGCTGCTTGCTGACGAGCCCGTGTCGATGCTCGACGTGTCAATCCGCCTTGAGATCCTTGACCTGATCGCGGAGCTGCGCAGCAGGTACCAGCTCGCGATCCTCTACATCACCCATGACATCGCCTCGGCGCGCTACTTCGCCGATGAGATCCTGGTGATGCATCACGGGGAGATCGTGGAGCGCGGGCCCGCAGAGGAGCTCGTGCTCAACCCCACGCACCCGTACACCCAACTTCTGATCGCGTCCTCCCCCGACCCGGACACATTCGCGTCCGAGGATTCGGCACCGGTGGCGGCGTCCGCCGAGGAGGGCCTGAACAGGGAGGTCGCCTCGGAATAGACGAGGAGATCAGAGGTTGGTGCCCCACCCAAGGTTCGGGCAGGGCACCAACAGCCAGTGCAGTGATCCGCGCCGCGCCTGACAGAGGTGACGCGGATATTCGTTGACCAGTTACCTATGTATCAAAGGAGGGGTGCTCGCTCCATGCAGCGACTACTCAACAGAAGGTCGGTCCAGGCCACCGCCGGCGCGCTAGCCGTCGGAGCCTCGATCGCGGTCGGCGCGCTCAGCGCCGCACCAGCTGTGGCCAAGACTCACGCCACGGCCGCGAACGCTCAGGCGTTGACGCTTGAGTCCGCACCGGTCGGACAGGCCAACGGCTTCAACCCGTTCCAGTCCACCTCGGCCGCATCGGTCGTGGGTGCGACCTCGTTCATCTACGAGCCGCTGTTCCAGTCGAACATCCTCAAGCCGGGCAAGTACTACCCGTTCCTGGCAACGTCGTACAAGTGGATGAACAAGGGCAAGTCGATCCAGTTCACGATCCGCAACAACGTCAAGTGGTCCGATGGGCAGCCGTTCACGGCCGCTGACGTGGCCTTCACGTACAACCTGATCAAGAGCAACCCTGCCATCAACGGTGGCGGCCTTGCGATCAAGAGCGTCACGCAGTCCGGTGACAACGTCACGCTGAACTTCGCCACGCCGCAGTACGCGAACTTCCAGCAGATCGCCACGACCGTCTACATCGTGCCGCAGCACATCTGGCAGTCCGCGGGTGATCCGTCCACCTATGCCGACACCAACCCGGTCGGTACCGGCCCCTACAAGGTCTCAAGCGTCGGCGCCAGCGGCGTCGTGCTGACGGCCAACACCAGCTACTGGGGCGGCCCGTGGAACGTCGGCGGTGGGGCTCCGGCCGTGAAGACCGTCCAGTTCCCGACGCTCTCCAGCAACACCTCGGCGCTCTCCGCGCTGCTGACCGACCAGGTCGACTGGGCCGGTAACTTCATCTCGGGCGTCAAGCAGGCCTTCAAGGGCAAGCCGCTGGTCTTCTGGTCACCGCCGCTGAACACCAACACGCTCGAGCCCAACCTGCACCGCTGGCCGACCAATCAGCTGGCCGTCCGTCAGGCGATCAGCCTTGCGATCGACCGCAACGCAGTTGCAACCCAGGGCGAGCAGGGACTCGAGCCGAGGGCGATCAACGCCAGCGGCCTGACGCTGCCGGTGTTCAACAGGTTCCTCTCGCCGATGGTCAAGAACATGGGGCTTGCTGCACACGGCAATGCCAAGGCGGCTGAGAAGGTGCTCAAGCAGGCCGGGTACACGAAGAAGGGCAAGTGGTTCGCGCTGCACGGCAAGATCGTCAAGATCAGCATCACCGACCCGTCGGCGTTCAGTGACTACGCTGCCAGTGACGCGATCATCGCCAACGACCTCAAGAAGGCCGGCATCGACGCCACGTTTGACGGTCAGGCCACCAACACCTGGTTTGCGGACATCGCTCAGGGCAACTTCCAGCTCATGCTGCACTGGTCCCAGACCAGCGTCGCCCCGTACCAGCTGTACAACGACTGGCTGAACAGCTCGCTCGCCACCAAGAACAACCGGGCGGGCAACTTCGAGGGCCTGAAGAACAAGATGATCGACTCCCAGCTCACCAAGCTGGCTGCGTCCTCCACGGTCAAGGACCAGCTCAAGTACCTGGGCCCGATCGAGCAGTACGTCGCGCAGCAGCTGCCGGTGATCCCCGTCGACTACGGCGTGTCGTGGGGTGAGTACAACACCGGTACGTTCACCGGTTGGCCGACTCCGACCAATGAGTACGAGACGGCACAGCCGAGCGCACCAACCAATGAGGTGGTTGTCCTGCACCTCAAGCCTGGGGCCTGAGCCTCTGGCCGGCTTCGCCCTGGCCCCCGCACGCGTGCGGGGGCCAGGGCTGGAGCCTCTTTCGCCACTGACCACAAGTCTTAGGAGCAGCAGATGAACAGCCTCATGCAAGGGGGCTCTGAGGGTGTGCGCCGTTTTCCGGACGGCTTCATCTGGGGGGTTGGGACGTCCTCTTATCAGATTGAGGGCGCAGTTAGTGCAGAAGGGCGAGGTCCCTCAATCTGGGACACGTTCACGCACACCCCAGGCCGGATCAACCGTGGTGACACAGGAGACATCGCGTGCGATTCCTACAACCGTCTTGAGGATGACGTCAGGCTGCTCAGCGACCTGGGAGTCGACGCCTACCGTTTCTCCGTGTCGTGGCCGCGCGTGCTGCCGACCGGGAGCGGCGCCATCAATCAGCCGGGACTTGACTACTACCGGCGCCTGGTCGAGGCGCTGAATGAGAGCGGCATCAGGCCGGTGCTCACCGTCTATCACTGGGACCTGCCGCAGGCGCTTGAGGACCGCGGTGGTTGGGCCAACCGCGACACGGCCAAGCGCCTCGGCGAGCTGGCCGCCGTACTCGCGGACGCGCTCGGCGACCAGGTCTCCACCTGGGTGACGATCAACGAGCCGCTGCAGACCGTCCAGCAGGGCTACCGCACAGGCACACACGCCCCGGGGCTTGCCGACCTTGAGCTGGCGGCCGCCGCGACCCACCACATCCTGTTGGGTCACGGCTATGCGCTGCAGGCGCTCCGAGCGGCGCTCCCGAGCGCCGCCATCGGCCCGGCTATGGACCCTCAACCGTTCGTCGCCCTCGATGCGGCTGTCGAGCACGTCGCCCTTGCGCTCGACGCCGAGTACAACCGCGTTTACATGGATCCCGTGTTCCGTGGGAGCTACCCGGCTGATCTGGACGGGGACCTGCGCCCGCCGGAGGCGCTGATCCTGGACGGAGACATGGAGCTGATCTCAGCCCCGATCGACTTCTTCGGTTTGAACTACTACCGCCCGCACCACCTGCGCAGCGGTGATTGGGATGACCTGCGCGATGGTGAGCGCCCGGTCGCTGGACATCCAGGCGCCGTGTACTACGTCGCCCCGGAGATCCAGTGCACCGTGATGGGCTGGCCGATCGTGCCGAATGGCCTCAGGGATCTCCTGATCCGTCTGCACGAGGAGAGCCGGGGGTTGCCCGTATACATAACGGAGAACGGATGCGCCGCCGATGACTACCTGACTCCAGAGGGAACCATCGACGACCAGGAACGGGTGGACTACATCCACGGTCACCTGCTGGCCGTCCTGCAGGCGCTGGATGCCGGTGTCCAGGTTGCCGGCTACTTCCACTGGTCGCTCATGGACAACTTTGAGTGGGCCGAGGGCTACCGGCGCCGCTTTGGCCTGCACTACGTGGATTTCGGCACCGGGCGCCGCATTCCCAAGCGCAGCGCCCACTTCTACGGCCGTGTCGCGCGGACCGGTGAGCTTCCGTCCAGCCCCGCTGCGCTGGACGGTGAGCCGCAGGCCGAAGCGCTTCCGGAGGCTTCTGCGGCTGTCTGAGACAGCTGCAGTCAAGGGTGCGGTCTCCTCCTCTCTCTCCCGCACCTGAAGCCGTGTTGGTGGGCTCTCAGAGCCCACCAACACGGCAACTCTCCCCACCTGATGCCGGCTCTGCTCAAGCTGGTCGGCGCAAGGCACGATAATTCCGTACATGACCAGCGCAGCGCCCGATCCCTACGCAGTTCTGGGCGTGCGTCCGGATGCTTCCGACGATGAGCTGCGGCGTGTACACCGCACGCTCGTCAAGCGCCACCATCCCGATCACAACGGTGGCTCCGCCGAGTCCGCCACCAGGTTCGCGCAGATTCAGGAGGCCTACGCGGCGATCCTCAGGCAACGCCGGGCGCCTGCGCCGGTTGCGGATCCGGCGGTGGAGGATCGGATCGCCGACCTCGAGCGCGAGCTTCGGGCCAAGCGTGCGGCTGAGCGCCGCGCCGCCAAGGCTCCCGCCCCTCCCCGGCGTCCGACTCCGGAGGAGTTGGGCTACTACAGCACCCAGGACAGCTTCACAAAGATCATTGACGACGCCGCTGACGAATTGATTGACCGGATTCAGGGCAGCGATCGCAAGCGACAGTTCAGTCGCCGGCTATCCGAGCTCTTCGGCAACGAGGATTGACCAAGGTCGGTCGCGAGCGGGTGCCGCTCGCTGACACCCCGACGACCGCGTTGTCAGTCGGGTCCCGTGGGGTCGACGTTGATTCCGGCTGCGGCCTCGCGTAGCGACGTACGCAGGGGCTGCTCGGTGAGGCGTGTCCACAGCAGCAGCAGCACGACCGCGCATAGGCCAAGACCGACCATGAACGCAGGGTGCATCGCATTGGCGAGCGCTGACCTCGAACTCGGCGACAGCTTCCGGACCACCAGCGCGTTGGTGTGCAGCGCGGGTGGCAGTCCCAGGTTGATGATCGCGCCGAAGAGTGAGACGCCGACGGTGGTGCCTATCGCGCGAGAGAACTGGATCAGCGCCGTGGCCGAGCCGACGGTCGCCAGTGGAACCGCGCTCTGCGCAGCCAACATGAAGGACTGCATCATCACCCCGCCGCCGATGCCGACCAGAATCATCGAAACCACGAT
Source organism: Actinomycetes bacterium (assembly GCA_021820105.1). Lineage (GTDB taxonomy): Bacteria > Actinomycetota > Thermoleophilia > Solirubrobacterales > Solirubrobacteraceae > Palsa-465. The sequence continues at coordinate 41,276 of JAKAED010000003.1, forward strand.
CTGAAGGTCCGTCGCACGCGTTCCCAGCAGTGCGAGCTCAAACATCCCGGCGCCGAGGAAGATCGGTCCCAGCAGCGCGTTTCCGCGGTAGCGCCCGGTGCGGGAGATCCACTGGCCCACCCCGACCGTTGCCACGACCGAGCTGAGGGTCTGCGGGATCAGCACGAGCCCGGAGGATGTCGCTGACTTCCCGAGCACACCCTGTGCGAACAGCGGCACGAACGTGGTGGCGCCGAACTGGCAGATCACCGACAGCCCGGTGGCTACCGATCCAGTGGACACCATTGGGTTCTGCAGGACCCCGAGCGGCACGAGCGGACTTGGAATACGCATCGTGTGCCGGACGAACAGCAGCCCCAGCAGGCCGGCACCGAGGAAGGCGCTGATGACTTCAACAGAGTCCCAGGCGAATTGCTGTCCTCCCCACAGCATGGCCAGAAGCAGCGCGGTGGTTCCAGTCGCCAGCAGCGCCGCGCCGGAGTAGTCCACGCGTGCGCGGAGCGTGCCCCCAACTGGCTGCTTTGGCATCGTCCGCATGATCAGGCCCAGCGCGAGCGCTCCGATCGGCAGGTTCACATAGAAGATCCAACGCCAGCTGGCGTGGTCCACGATCACGCCGCCGACCGTCGGGCCGAGGATTGAAGCGGCTGCAAAGCCAGTGCTGATCATCGCCGCATACCTGCCGCGGTCACGCGGCGGGACGATCTCTGCGGTTGTCGCCATCGCCAGCGGGATCACTCCGCCTGCGCCAAGACCCTGCAGACCTCTGAAAACGACCAGTTCCGGCATGCTCTGGGCGAGACCGCACAGCATTGAACCGACCAGGAAGATCGGGATTGAGATGAAGAACAGCCGGCGCCGTCCAAAGGCGTCACCAAGCCGCCCGTAGAGCGGCACCGTCACGGTCTGGCAGATCAGGAAGGCGCTGAACATCCAGGCGTAGCTGGACAGACCCCCAAGGCTGCTGACGATCGACGGAAGCGCCGTTGCGACGATCGTCTGATCGAGCGCCGCGAGGAGCACGGTCACCATCAGTCCGAGGTAGATCGCGAGCGTTCGTCCGACTGTGTGCGGGTACCCGTCCCTGCGCTCAGCGAGTTTCGCGCGCACTGACGCTGCCATCATCTCCGCTACCAACTCTCGCCCTTCCTCTGCTCAACGTATCGGGGCCGCCGCTGCTGGCGTCCGGGACGGCGGTTCGGCAGTGCTCGCGGCAGCCTGCGGCCGCTGTCGTACCACGGTACGCGAGCTTTTCGGCATGGTCAAGCCCGCGATGCGGTACTTTTGATCCGCCTAGTGCGACACAAGCGCGGTCGTCAGGTAGAGTCTGCGGGGGTCGGCAGACCATCCCAACACAAGGGAAGCGGGCAGAACGCGAGAGGTACGACCCCTCAGGTTACGTCCGAGACGAGGTTGAAAGGGGTTACACCAATGGCAGGAGAGCGTCCGCGAAGAGGCGTCAGCCTCTACAGCTATCAGCAGGAGTACTACCTTGAGCAACTCTCGCTTGAGGACTGCATCCGCGTGTCGGCGGAGCTGGGGGCGATGGGTATCGAAACCATCGCCGAGCAGATGATGCCGGGATTTCCCGAGCTCTCTGACGCGTTCTACGAACGCTGGCATGAATGGATGGCCCGCTACGGGACCACGCCGACCGCCCACGACATGTTCCTGGACATGATGCTTTACAAGGATCGCCGGCTCACCGAGGAGGAGATGCTCGAATCGATCCGCCGCGACATCCGTCACGCCGCCCGGCTCGGATGTTCCGTGATCAGGATGATCGTCATCACGCCTCCGGAGCTGATCGCTAAGTGCATTCCGGACGCGGCCGACGCTGGTGTGAAGCTTGCGCTCGAGGTCCACTCACCGCAGCACTTCGAAGCCGACTGGATCCTCAAGCATTACGAGGTCTACCAGCAATTCGGGCCGGAGCATGTGGGCTTCATGCCAGACATGGGCATCTTCGTGCGGCGCTTCCCGCGAGTGATCAGCGAGCGGGCCCTGCGCGACGGCGCCACGCCTGATCACGTTCGACGGATCGTTGACGCCTACGACTCCGCGGCCGCCGGCTCCTTTGCTCGGGATATCGACCTGTCTCACCTTCCAGGTGAAATCGAGGAACGCGGAGGCAACGAGCAGGACATCAACCTCGCGCGGATGGCCGGGCACTTTGTGTCATCAGACCCCTCCGCCATGCGCGAATTCATGCCTTACATCCACCACGTGCACGGCAAGTTCTACGAAATGACCGAAGCGCTGACCGAGTACAGCATCCCTTACGAGGAGGTTGTGCCGATCCTCATTGATGGCGGCTTTGCCGGCTGGATCTCCAGCGAGTACGAGGGCCAGCGTCACATTCAGGATGCGTTCGAGGTGGACAGCGTCGAGCAGGTTAGACGCCATCAACAGTTGCTTGAGAATCTGCTTGTGCAGAGTGAGACGGAGGGATCCAATGTTTGACAGGTACTTGATCTGTGAGGACAGCCTCCGCCGTTGCACCGTGGACGGACAGGACGGCTTCTCGTTTGATGTGAGGATCGGCTATTACCGGGGCGTCCGGCTCTCTCTGGTCGAGGCCATTGACGTGTCTGTGGATGGCCAGACTATCCCCCGCGAGGCCACACGCTTCACCGTCAAGGGTCGGTCCCACACGTTCGACGAGATGGAGTCGATCGTGGACGAGCGATGGGAGATGGGAGAGCGTGCCACGCTCAGTGTGCAGTGGCCCGAAGGGCTGCGGCCGGGGCCTCACGACGTTGAGGTCCGCGAGCTCATCCGCATCTCCTATGGCCCTGGCCACACGCGCGCGGCAGATGCCAAGCAACTCGTGCTGGAGTCGTAGTCGACTGCCCAAACGGTGGCCATCATGATCGAGCATGAGCTGTCGCTGTACATCAACGACCGCCTTCACCAGGTGGTGGTTGACTCGCGCCGGACACTGTTGGATCTGCTCCGAGAGCAGCTGCGGTTGACCGGCACAAAGAAGGGCTGTGACCATGGTCAGTGCGGAGCCTGCACAGTTCTGCTGGATGGGACCCGGGTCAACAGCTGCCTTGTGCTGGCGGTGACCTGCGAGGGCGCGCATGTGACAACCGTTGAGGGTCTTGGTACGGCAGACGCGCTGGACCCCATGCAGGAGGCCTTTGTTCAACATGACGCCCTCCAGTGCGGTTATTGCACTCCGGGGCAGATCTGCTCGGCGATAGGAATGCTCGACGAGGTGCGGCGGGGGGTTCCGAGTCACGTATCCAGTTCGCTTGAGGCGGTACCTGCAGTTCTCGACGAGCGCGAGATCCGGGAACGGATGAGCGGGAATCTCTGCCGGTGCGGGGCATATGTGAACATCGTTGACGCGATCCTGTCTCAGGTCGGATGAGACCGTTTGAGTATTTCCGACCGTCGTCCTTGGCTGATGCCGCACAGCTCGGCGCGGTCTCTGGAGCTAAGTACATAGCGGGCGGCACGAACCTCGTCGACCTGATGAAGCTCGGCGTCGAGCAGCCCGACCGTGTGGTGGATCTGCGAGACGTGCTGGAACAGGAGATCCAGGAGCTTGAGGACGGGTCTATCCGTATCGGGGCAGGTGTGCGCAACACGGATCTGGCCTCACATCCACTGATTCGGCGCCAATACCCGGCGATGAGCCGAGCGATTGTGGCGGGTGCCTCTGGACAGATCCGAAACGTCGCCACGACCGGGGGAAACCTGCTCCAGCGGACGCGCTGCGTCTACTTCCAGGACGTTTCCCGCCCCTGCAATAAGCGCGCGCCAGGGACCGGATGCCCTGCGCTCGAGTCTGGGGGCCTGAGTCGGGGTCTTGCGATCTTCCGTACTTCCGAGGAGTGCATAGCCACGCACCCATCAGATCTGGCGGTCGCGCTGGTTGCCTTCGACGCCGAGCTCGCCCTCTGGCGAGATGGGCAGGAACGCCGGTTGCCCCTTGAGCAGCTCTACACGTCCCAGGAGTCAGCTCCGGGGAGGGAGACGATCCTCGAACCAGGCGAGATCATCACGGCGGTCCATCTGCCTGCACCGGTCGACGGTCGCAGGTCCCATTATGTGAAGGTTCGCGATCGCGCGTCGTTTGCGTTCAGCCTCGTCTCCGTCGCCGCCGCGGTCGAGCTGGACGGGGACACGGTCCGGGGAGTTCGGATCGCGCTTGGCGGGGTGGCCAGCAGGCCCTGGCGGGCCAGGTCGGCAGAACAGGCGATCCAGGGTGCACCGGCGACCTCAGCCAACTTCTCTCGCGCAATCAGGGACGAATTGACCACGGCTGTGCCGACAGCCGATAACAGATTCAAGCTCGCTCTTGCGCACAATCTCGTCGTCTCGACACTCGAGGAGCTCATATGAGTATCCAGGCCCCCGAACGTCTTAGCTTCATCGGAAGGGACATTGAGCGCGTGGATGCGAGGCTCAAGGTGACCGGCCGGGCGACCTATGCGTACGAGTATCCGGCTGAGCACGTTGCTTACGCCTATGGCATCGGGGCTGCTGTCGCCCGGGGCCGAATCACCGGTATTGACTCGTCAGCTGCTCAGGGCGTGGAGGGTGTGATTGCGGTACTGGATCACACGGGCGCGCCCCGGCTCGGGGAGACCAACAACCGTGAGCTCCTCGTCTTTCAGTCGGATCGGGTGAGCTACCGGGGGCAGCTGATCGCGGCGGTCATCGCGGAAAGCTTCGAGACGGCTCGCGACGCATCTCAGCTCGTCTCGGTCAGTTACGAGCAGGATGAGCACGATGTCGTTTTGACGGAGGACCATCCCGCATCGTTCCGCCCCGAGCACGTGGCCTACCGCGTGCCCGAGGTGAGTGTCGGCGACGTGGAGACCGCGCTGGCGCAAGCTGAGATCACCGTCGACCAGGCATATGCCACCGCTGCAGCTCATCACATGGCCCTGGAACCGCACGCATCGCTTGCCATCTGGGAGGAAGACCAACTGACCGTCTTCGAGTCCAGCCAGTACGCCTACGAAGCGCGAGATGTCATTGCCAAGCTCTTCGCTCTGGGCCCGGAGCAGGTCCGCGTGATCAACGGCTACGTGGGTGGGGGTTTCGGCTCGAAGGGATCGCCACGGCCGCAGATGGTCATCGCCGCAATGGCCTCCCGTGTGGTGGGCCGTCCGGTCAAGATGGCCCTCACGCGTCAGCAGATGTTCCCGGTGTCGGGATACCGCGGCCCCACGGTCCAGCGCGTGCGCCTGGGTGCCAATCGCGACGGTGAGCTGACCGCATTTGAGCACCGCGCGGCTGCTCAGACGTCACGCCTGCATGACTTTGCCGAGCCTTGCACGACCGGAACGCGAACGATGTACGCGGCTGCCAACCGGTTTGACACGCATCGCCTGACCCGACTTGATGTTCCGACCCCATCGTTCTGCCGCGGCCCGGGTGAGGCGCCCGGCTTCTTTGCCGTGGAGTCCGCTCTGGACGAGCTTGCCATCGCGTCTGGTGTCGATCCCGTAGAGCTGCGGATTCGTAACGACACCACCAGGGACCCGAGCACCGGCCACGAGTACTCCACGAGAAACCTGGTGGCCTGCCTTGAGGAGGGCGCCCGGATCTACGGTTGGTCGCGGCGACGCAACCAGGAAGCGGAGGGCTGGCGCACCGGTCACGGTGTCGCGTCCTCCATGTACCCGACCTACCAGATGCCATCCCGCGCGGCCATCGTCGCGTATCCCGACGGCACGTTTGCCGTGCGGTTGGCCGCGGTCGACATAGGGACCGGCTCGCGGACGGCTCTGCTCCAGATCGCAGCGGAACAGCTTCAGGTGCCGCTCGCTCGGGTGAACGTGGAGATAGGCGACACCAGCCTGCCGTACGCAGTCGGCGCCTTTGCCTCGTTGGGTACAGCGTCCTGGGGTCACGCGGTCCATCTGGCCGGGCGGGAGATGCGTCAGCTGCTTGAGGGCACCGACACGATCCCGCCTGAAGGTCTACGCGTCGAGGTCGATACCGCTGAGGAGATTCAGGCTCGGCCGGCCAAGGCAAACGCCGCTTTCGGGGCGCAGTTTGCACAGGTCAGCGTGAGGAGACACACCGGGGAGGTACGGGTGGATCGCCTTGTGGGTGTGTTCGCCGCCGGGCGGATCGTCAATCCGCGAACCACGCGCTCCCAGTTGATCGGTGGGATGACCTGGGGCATATCGATGGCTCTGCTCGAGGAAACGGCGTTGGATCCCAACCTCGGGGAATACGTGACCAGTGATCTGGCCAGCTTTCACTTCGCATCCTGTGCGGATATCCCGCGGATCGAGGCCAGTTGGATCGAGGAGGATGACGCCGACATCAATCCTGTTGGCGTCAAGGGCGTGGGTGAGATCGGAATCGTCGGGACTGCGGCGGCGATCGCCAACGCGGTATTTGATGCCACCGGCGTTCGTGTGCGGAGCCTTCCGGTGCGTCTGGACGACCTGCTGGGTGACTGACCGCCCGCCCGGATGGTGGCCGACGAGGCGCAGGCGGTCAGCAGCTTGGCAGCACCCGTGCGGTCATAACTGCACGGCAACCACCGCGGGCGTGCCTTCCCGGACGGTGCTGACCGCCTCTTGAAGCACGCCTGCCAGCTCGTTGGCATCAGCCACGTTCCGCCCCCAGGCGCCCACGGATTCCGCGAGCAGCGCCAGGTTTGGTGGAGGGTCCATGACCCCGCCCTCAAAGGTGCCGGTGCGGACGCTCGCGCCCGACGGGAACTGGCGGCGAACGTCATTGGTGCCGGTCGTCCACTCGTTGTTCTGGAACACGATCGTCAGGAACGGCTTCCGGTACTTGACCGCTGCCCAGAGTGCCGCGTTTGGAACTCCATATTGAAAAAAGCCATCGCCGATGGCGAGCGCCACGAAGGCGTCTGGTGCCGCAAGCTTGGCTCCCAGCGCGGCGCCGGGTCCCCAGCCCCCGCCGGCGGATCCGGAACGCAGCCGCGTCCCGGGTTTGTCAAGCGGGCAATGCTGGGTTACGTAGCGCCCATGGCTGACCGGGGTCACCAGCACCAGGGCGTCGTCGTCGAGCACTCGTCCCAGCTCGTAGGCTGCGTATGCAGGAGCGATCGGGGAGTTGCCGGCTCCTGCCAGCGCCTCCTCTCGCTGTGCGGCTCGCCGGTGGCTGGAGAGCGCCGCCAGCCGCTGACTGCGCTGCTTGATGACGTTGCGCCGGGCCGTCGTCAGCAGTCGGTCAACCTCGTCACGCAGAGCCACCAGGGCCAGATACGGATCAGCTGCGATCTGCACGTCACTGGTGAACTCGTAAACGGGATTGCGGGGCCTGATCGGGTCCAGGCCGATAGTGATGATCTTCGCCTCAGGTGAAGGCTCGTCATAGTGTGGGATCCACGGCACGAGCGCATCGATGACGAGCACGACATCAGCCTCCTGAAGGGTGTCGGCGGCGTCGAAATGTGGATGGCTGGCGGGAAAGTTGACGCGGTCACTGCCAGTCTCGGCGAACGGGAGGGCGAGCAGCTCTGAGAGCTCCACCAGAGCCGGGACGGCTCGCGGGTCGCGACCGACACCGGTGGATGTCATCCACGGATTCTCGGCTTGTATCAACAGCTTCGCGGCCTCAGTTACCGAGTCCGGGTCGGGAGCCGGAGGGCGGGGCAGGCCAAGCTGGCGGACCGATGGAAATCGGATGCCGTTCAGTGGCGAGAGTGCGACATCCCGTGGGATGCTCATGTAGACCGGCCCCTGCGGACCGTCCATCGCCACCTGGAGCGCTCGGCTGGCCGTGAGGGCACCGTTCTCCAGCGAGTTCAGCTCATGGTCCCACTTCACGTACTGACGCACGATCGAGCCGTAGTCGGGAAGGTCCTGCTTCCAGATCGGCTCCTGTCCTCGGTCTCCCGCTGACGTTCCGCCGTAAGCGCTTGGCGTCTTGCCGGACGTGATCATCACCGGGTAGCGGCCACGTGAGGCGGTATGGATCCCGTCCCCGTAGTTCATCAACCCGAGTTCGACGTGAGCCGTGGTCGCCACCGGACGGTTGGCTACCGCCGTGTACCCGCACGCTGCGTTAACGCTGGCGTTCTCGTGCAGCATCACGACGAGCTCTGGCACGGGCCGACCGGCCTCCCTCAGCTTGACCGTGGTCTCCTGAAACCAGGCTACATCCGAGCCTGAGCTGAAGAAGATGTGATCGATCCCGTTCACCCACCATGCCTGCATGAGCGCTTCTCCCACGTTCTCGGCCGGAACCTCCACCCATGCGGCTGAGCGGTCCGACACCGGTGGTGCTGCCCCCGGGACGTGAGCCCTGGCTGCGCGGGCGTCGACCTCTCGGCGGTAGATGTCGTTGGGAGAATCGGGATTTAGCATTTGCGTCTCCGGCTGGCAGACTCTCACCGCAGCGCGCTGGCTGAGTGGCGAAAGATGATCGATACAGGCGACCGTCCACAGCGCAAGCGTGAGCGGGCGACGGGCGCGTCACAACGTTGCAGCCTCAGGCGCCGAATCGCAAGCCCCGCGCGCCCGTATACACCCGTTTGCGCTAGCGCCGGACTGCTCTGTGGGCGGCGCCCCGGGAGAATTGACATCCGGCCGACACACGCGGTAGGCTTGATCCACCTACCGGTTCTACTGTCCTGCTGGTTGAGACAGAGGTGCTAGAGAGAGATGCAGGTCGAGCAGGTGAAGCCGCAGGGCGATACGGCAGCGATGTTCCGACGCGAGCGAGTCGGAGTCCTCGTTGTGGACGATGAGGAGCTGACTCAGTGGGGCTTCCGGCTGCTCTTGGCCGGGCAGCCGTGGGCGCAGCGTTGTATTGGGGCGCTCGATCCTGACACGGCACTCAAGCTGGCGGCCCGCTTTCAACCGCGGATCGTGCTGGTGCACGCTCGCGTCCTTGACGCTTGGCCAGGCTCGTTCACCCGCGACCTGGTCCGGGTGGCTCCCGAGGCCCGCGTCCTGCTGGTGACCGGAGCAGATGCCGTGCCGGCGAGCACCCTCCGCGCGTACGGTGCGGCCGGCTTCGTTTCACGTAAATGGCCGGCGCGCCATTTGCTTGGCGTGATCAGAGCCGCAAGCGTTGGGGTTGACAAGCTGCCGCGGGCGGAGTCCAAGAGCCTGCTCTCCGCGCGACAGCAGGAGATCCTCAGCCTGATAGCCGATGGGGCGACCAACACCGAGATAGCTACGCGGCTGTATCTCTCTCACCACACGGTCAAACAACATACGAGTGCGCTTTATCGCAAGCTTGACGTCCGCAACCGAACCCATGCGGTTCAGGTGGCGCGGCGCCGGGGAATCCTGGGAATCTGAGAGCTGGAGATGCAGGGGAAGATCGCGGTCGAGGAGCATTTCACAGCTCCGGGTTTGGAGGAGCTCATCTCAAGAATCGGCTGGGAGCCGGCCGACTGGGCTCGGGTCGAGTCACGCCTGCAGGATGTTGAGTTCCGCCTCGCGGAGATGGATCGCCTGGGGATCGAGAGGGCGTTGCTGTCGTTGGGAGCCTTTGGCGTGCAGGAGATTCCGGAGCGCAGCCGCGCGATCGAACTTGCCAGCCGCGCGAATGAGGCGCTTGCTGGAATCGTTGCCGACCATCCGGCCCGCTTTGGAGGCTTTGCAGCCCTGCCGATGCAGGACCCACTGGCCGCCGCCGCCGAGCTTGAGCGCTGCGTCACGGAATATGGCTTCAAGGGGGCACTTGTCAACGGTTTCAGCGACGTTGATGGTGGCGGAGCGCTGTACTACGACGATGCTCGGTTCGACCCCCTATGGGAGCGCCTGGTGGCGCTGGATGTTCCGTTCTACCTGCATCCGCGGAACCCACATGCGAGCCAGCGGTTGATCTATGAGGGTCGTCCGGAGCTGCTCGGCCCGACCTGGGCCTTCGCCGTTGAAACCGGAACCCATGCGCTGCGGCTGATCACCAGCGGGTTGTTCGATCGCCATCCCGATTTGACGCTCATCATCGGTCACCAAGGCGAATTTCTGCCCTTCGCGCTGCCGCGACTGGCTCAGCGTATGTCACATCTGAAGCACGTTCGGCTTGAGAAGTCACCCACGGAGTATCTGCGGGAGAACTTCTACATCACAACCAGTGGCAACTCCCACACAGCTTCCCTGATCGGGCTTCTGCTCGAGGTTGGCGCCGATCGGCTGCTCTTTGCGGCCGATTATCCCTTTGAGGAGATGGCTGACGGTGCTACCTGGTTTGACTCGGTTCCGATCAGTGAGCCGGATCGCGAGAAGATCGGGCGGATGAACGCCGTGCGCCTGTTCGGCCTGTGACCTGCCGCACGGTCGCGCCAGTGCAAATTGGCCCAAGAATGGGTAGCGGGTCGGTTTGACATCCAACAACTTCTGATCTAAGGTGTCTCGCTACACGAGACATTGGATCCGCTCTGCGAGATCCTTACATATGTATCAGGAGTTTGGGTGACACACGCAACGACGCATGAGGAACGAGCAGGGAGGGAGGGAGCACTCAAGTTCTACGACCTCAGCCACCCGTGGGGACACAACGCACCGCTGTGGCCCTACTTCCCCGATGTCAAGATCGAGCGCTTTCACTACATGGCCAAGTCCGGGGTCCTGTCGCAGCAGATCACGACCTTCATGCACTGCACGACTCACACTGATGCACCTGCGCACGTCGTCGAGGGCACTCGGTTCATGGACGAGGTTCCCCTGAGCTCGTACTTCGGCACCGGAGTCGTTGTCTCGATCCCCAAGGAGAAGTGGGAGGTCATCACGCCCGAGGATCTGGAGCGGGCGACGCCGTCGATCGAGGCCGGGGATATCGTCATCGTGAACACTGGCTGGCACCGTCACTATGGCGACAATCGCCGCTACTTTGTTGAATCGCCGGGAACCTACAAGGAGGCCGGCGAGTGGCTGCGCGACCGCGGCGTGAAGGGCTTTGGCATTGACTGCCAAGCGCTTGATCATCCGCTCGCGACTGCGATCGGGCCCCAACCGAACGGGCCGCTGATCCCCGGCGTCCTCGAGGAGTACAAAGCTCACACCGGGCGTGAGGCAGCGGACGACTTCCCTGAATGGGAGCCTTGTCATCGCGCGTTGCTCGGCAACGGGATAGTCGGCTTTGAGAACGTTGGCGGTCAGATCGATGAGGTCACCGGCCGGCGCGTCACCTTCGCAGCATTTCCGTGGCGATGGACAAAGGGCGACGGATGCATCGTTCGACTCGTCGCCATCGTCGACCCGACCGGTGAGTACCGTCTCGAGACCGGTGAGGCGGCTGCGTCGTGAACGTCACCCGCTTTGACGATGCGCGCCCATATTCCGCCCCGAAGCACTTTGATTGCAGGACGCTCCGGCTGCAGGGTGCAGAGGCATCGCCAACGGAGACGTTCACCGTCGGGGTGACGCACTTCCTGCCGGGAGGTGGTTGTGAGTTCGATGCCACCCCACTGGAAAAAGTGTACGTGGTCGTTGACGGTCAGGTGACTGTCCGTACGAGCGACGACGAGGTGACACTCGAGCAGTACGACTCTGTGTATCTCGCGCCGAATGAAGCCCGTGCGATCGAGAACCGTACAAACAGGCCGGCCTCGATGCTCGTTGTCATGCCGTACCCGAGGAATCCGGCGTGATCAGCGAACGCTTCGACGTTGCTGGAAAGTCGGTCCTCATCACCGGAGCGACCGGCGCGTTTGGCGCAGCGGCCGCGCGAGGTCTGGCGGAGGCGGGTGCGCACCTCACGCTCGCCGGTGGTTCTGAGGACAAGCTCACAGAACTGGTGGATGATCTGCGCGGCAGCGGGAGTCCGGTCGCTCGTGTGGCGAGGCGACCAGACAGTGAGGGTGATGCTGACGCAATCGTTGACGCGGCCATTGCGGCGCATGGGGGCGTCGACGTACTGATCACCGCCTCTGGAATGAACAAGGTGGGCCTGATCACTGAACAGAGCGTTGACGACTGGCAGTCGGTGATGGACGCCAATGTCAGAGGCTCGTGGCTGATGTGCCGCGCTGCCGGGCGGCACATGATCGCCCGGGGTGGTGGCGGCAAGGTGATCCTCGTCTCGTCGACGCGTGCCAAGCTGGGGCTCCCCAGCGGCTATTCCGCGTATTCGCCGTCCAAGGCAGCGATCGATCTCCTCACCAAGACACTCGCGTGTGAGTGGGGCGCACATGGCATAAATGTCAACGCCATCGGGCCCACCGTCTTCCGTTCAGACCTGACCGCGTGGATGTACGCAGACGAGCCGCCTGGGCGGACCACGCGTGAGGCGATGCTCGCGCGCATCCCGCTCGGCCGTCTGGGCGAGCCCGATGACTTCGTGGGCGCCGTCCTCTTCTTTGCCTCTGCGGCGTCAGATTTCTGCACCGGCCAGACGTTGTACGTCGACGGTGGTTACACAGCGGGATGACGGTTGAGATGGAGACCGTGCGTGTAGCGGTTGTCGGAGCCGGTCTGATGGGTTGCGGTATCGCGCACGTTTTTGCCGCCGCCGGCAACAACGTTCGCCTGTACGACTCGGATCCAGGCGCGCTGCGGATGGTTCGCTCCCGTATCGACGCCGGGGTCGTCGAACTTGGTGGTTCAGAGCAGATCATCGACCTGATCGAGCCGGTTTCATCGCTCGACGCAGCGGTCGGTGGCGCCGATGTCGTGGTTGAGGCGGTGATCGAGGATCTGGCGGTGAAGCGGCAGGTCTTTGCCGCGCTCGATGAGCTAGCTCCACCGTCTGCCCTGCTCGCCACCAACACGTCGGTGATCTCGATCTCGGCCATCGCGGAGAGCACCAGCCGTCCAGAGCGGCTGCTCGGCACCCACTGGTGGAACCCTGCACCCCTGATCCCGTTGGTGGAGGTGGTGCCCGGAGCTCACACTGCACCGGAGGCTGTCGAGCGAATGGTCTCGCTGCTGAGCGCCGTCGGCAAGCGACCGGTTCGACTCAAGCGCGACGTCCCGGGCTTCATCGGCAACCGAATGCAGCACGCACTGTGGCGAGAGGCGTTTGCCATCGTGGAAGCCGGTATCGCCGAGCCAGAGGATGTCGATGAGGTTGTCAAGGCGAGCTTCGGCGCTCGGCTCGCGGTGCTTGGCCCGATTGAGAACGCCGACCTTGTCGGGCTCGATATGACCAAGGCGATTCACGATTATCTGCTGCCGCATCTCGATGCTGGAGTCAGCGCCTCCCGCATCGTCAGCGACAGGGTTGCGCAGGGCGAATTGGGCATGAAGACCGGGCGTGGCCTGCGTTCATGGACGGCTGAGGAAGCCGATGCCGTACGGGCACGGCTCGTCCGGCATCTGCGTCGTGCTTCGATCGGTGGGCAATGAGCGAAGCCATCCTCACCGCTGCCCTCACCGGGCCGGTCGCCACCAAGGCTGACAACCCGAATCTGCCTACCCAGCCGGAGGAGATCGCCCGCGCGGCCGCCGCTTCGTTTGAGGCCGGGGCCGCCGTGATCCACGTGCACCTGCGTGATGAGGCAGATCGGCCGACGGCAGACCTCCAGATCGCGAAGCGCGTGGTTGGGCTCATCGAGGACGCCTGTCCCGCACTGGTCCAGCTCTCCACGGGTGTCGGGCTCGAGGTCCCGTATGAGGAGCGTGCAAAGCTGGTCGAGGCGCGGCCGCGGATGGCATCGCTCAACCCCTGTTCCATGTCCTTCGGGAAGGGTGAGTTCCGCAATCCGCCGGACGGCGTCCGTCGCCTGGCGCACCGGATGCGGGAGCTCGAGATCAAGCCTGAGCTGGAGATCTACGACACAGGTCACCTCGAGGTCTGTCTGCAGCTGGCCGCCGAAGGTCTGGTGCCGGAGCCGCTCGCCTTCTCGATCGTTATGGGGGTCAGAGGTGGGATGCCGGCGACCCCTCAGGCGCTCGTGGAGCTCGTCGCGCGTCTCCCACAGGGATCGACCTGGCAGGCGATCGCGATTGGTCGAGCGAATCTGCCGATGACCGCGATTGGTCTGGCGATGGGTGGGGGCGCACGAACTGGAATGGAGGACACGCTGATGCTGCGCCGCGGCGTCCAAGCGCGATCCAACGCGGAGCTGGTTGAACGGCTCGTTGGCGTCGCACGCGCTTTGGAACGCGAGCCCGCAACGGTCCCGCAGGTTGCCGAGGTGCTGGGGATCGGGTCATAGGAAACCTCGCTGTGTGGCTGCAATCCCGGCTGATGCCGGCATGCAGCCGGTTTATCCCCTCAGAAGGAGAACTCGATGCTTGACAGACAGGTGATTCAGAGCAGAGGTTTCAAGAACGTTCCCGGTGGTTTCCAGGTGGCCGTAAGGTGCCCTTACTACCGTGGCCTCTGGGCGTCACTGGTGGAGGGAGCGACCGTGGTGGTTGATGGCGTCTCCTACCCAGCTGACCGCGTCCGCTGGACCCTCGGCGGAGTTACCTACACGGTGGATGAACTGGCCGAGACCGACGAAGTGCGTTGGCCCTACGAGGAGGCGGCGCTGCTCACGATCGAGAAGCCTGGTGGCCTGCCCCCGGGCACACACGAGATTGAGGTGGCGATCACCTGGCGGTGGTCCTACATACCGGTGGAGCGGCAACCGACCACGGCGGTGGCCGGCAGGAAGCTGGTGCTGGTCGTATGAGCGACATACAGCTGGGCGTCTCGCTCTACAGCTATGGCGGCGACTACATGTTCAGCATGTCGCTCGAGGATTGCCTCGCTGACGTTGCCGATATGGGCGCCACAGGCGTCGAGATTCTCGCGGACACCCACATTCCGGGCTACCCGACCCCGACGGCAGCGTGGATCGAGGAGTGGCGCCGCCTACTGGAGCGGTATGGCCTCACTCCCACCTGCTACTCGAGTTGGCTGGACACCCGGATGCACGCCGGTCGAGAACTCGGCCTTGACAGCGCGGTGCGCATCCTGACCCGCGACCTGGACCTTGCACACCAACTCGGCTTCACGCTCGTGCGACCCAAGATCGGTGTCGTCTCGCAGGACCTGCTGCCGCATCCGGTCTGGCGCGAGACGGTCAAACGCTGCCTGCAGAAGGCAGCTGACCACGACATCCGGATCGTCCCCGAGATCCATGCGCCCACGAGACTCAGGTCGGAGATCGTGGACGACTACTTGTCTCTGATCGACGAGACGGGAACCTCGCACTTCGGCTTGCTGATCGACACCGGGATCTTCCAGCGTGAGATGCGTCCGGCAGATCACAGCGATTCCAGCTACCGCTTCGGCCCTCCGGATCCTGAGTCGCACGCACGTGCCGACTCTGCGATGCGTGCCCCGCTGGCTGAACGCGCATCGGACATGGCGGCCATGAGCCAACACGTCTTACACATCCACGCCAAGTTCTGGGACATGCAGGACAGCCTGGCGGACCCACATATCCCCTACGACGAGGTTGTGGAGACACTCGTCACAAGCGGCTACAGGGGTTGGATCTCCAGTGAATACGAAGGCAGCCGCGAACCGGGACGCGCAGCCGAGGTCCTCCGGTACCAGCAGCTCCTGTTGAGGCGATTGCTCGCTGAAAGCGAGGCGGGCAGCGTCTGAACCCGTGAGGTCGATGGTGCCGGCGCGGAGCAAATGTCTGTGTCGCATGGCTACCTGTACCGCATCGCAGATAGCTTGTCTTACTAGGCGGAAGGTGGTACGGTCGCCTCATGGCCCAGGTCGAGCTCCTATCGCCGCACGTTGGCCGCACCTATAACGGCATCGAGCTGAGCGTCAGGTCGCCGTGGTACCGCTCGCTGCCCGTCTCCTGCGTCGATCTGGAGCTGCAGGTGGACGGAGTGTCGGTCGATGAGGCGCGCATCAGCTTCTGCGTCAACAGTCATTCCTACGCGATCGCTGAACTCGGCGAGCTCTTTGATGAGTTCTGGTTCGTCCTGGATCCCGCTCGACTGCGGATCGCCGGCGTCTCCCCCGGGTCACACCAGATTGCTCTCCGGCTTGGCCTGCGGATCCCCTACCTCTATGACGAGGAGACCGGAGACGTTCTGCAACTGTGGAGCGAAGCGGCCGCCGACTACCAGGTGCCAGAGGATGCATCCACATGAGGTTCGGCGTAACGCTTTACAGCCTCACGTCCGAGTACAAGGCGGGCAAGTACACCCTTGAGGAGTTGCTGTCGCTCGCGGGCGAGCTGGGGGTGGGTCCGGGAGTGGAGCTTGTCGGCTTCCAGTCAATCCGCAGCTTTCCTGCCGTATCCGATCAGTTTGCACGCAGGTTCCGGCGACTCCTTGATGCCGCGGGACTGGAGCCCACCTGCCTTGGCGCAAACGTTGACATCGGGCGCCGTCGCGACCGACTTATGACGGACGCGGAAACGGTCGACTACCTGTCCGCTCAGATCACGGCCGCCGCCAAGCTGGGCTTTCCCGTCATGCGAATCCAGTTCGGTGCGCGACCTGAAGCGCTTCGTGCAATTGCCCCGGTTGCTGAGGCGGCGGGCGTGAAGCTCGGTATGGAGATCCACGCACCGCACAGTGTCGACCATCCGACGGTAATGGCGGTGCGTGACCTGTACGAGGAGATCGACTCGCCCTACCTCGGCTTCATACCCGACTTTGGCGCCTCCGCGCGAGCCATACCGGTAGGCGCGATTCGCCAGCAGCGCGAATTGGGCACGAGCGAGGAGATCATCGACCTGATCACCAGCGCATGGACGGCTGCCCACGCCGGAAAGCTCGACCCCTTTGCTGCGCGCCGGGATCTGCTCGAGCAGATCCGCAGCAGCGGCGGCGAGGCCGAGGCCAGTGCCTTTGCCTGGCGGGCGCTCACCCTATGGGGCGCGCAGGCACCGGAGCGCTGGATCGAGATCATGCCGCGCATCGTTCACGTACACGGCAAGTTCTTTGACATTGATGAGAACGGAGACGAACCATCGGTTCCGTACTCCGAACTGATGCGTGTCTTCGGTGAGGCCGGATACAAGGGCACCATCTCCAGTGAATGGGAGGGATCCGCCTGGGCTGAGTCGCCTGACGGTTTTGCGATGGTCCGCAAGCACCAGGACATGATGCGGAGGTACCTCACTCAAGACGCCAACCAGGTAAAGCAGAGGAGCCTATGACTGCACACTATGAGCCGTTTGGGCGGATGTTCATGACGCCACTGATCCCGTACAAGCACGGCGATACCACAGAGATTGATGAAGAGGCCTATCGGCGGTTCCTGAGGGGATTCCTCACGGACGCGAATCTGGAGGCTGGCCTGGCGGTGATCGCCAACCCAGAGGCCGGCGAGATCTTCTACCTCAGTCGCGAAGAGAAGCGGCGGGTGGTGGAGATCACCCTTGAGGAGGTTGACGGTCGAGCCCCGGTGCTGGCGGGCGCGCTTGACGTGACCACGGCTGGGTCAATCGACGTGGCCCGTGATGCCGCCGAACTCGGTGTGGACGGCCTGTTCGTCTTTCCTGCCATTGGTGCGCAGGATGTCGCTGTTGCCTGGGATGCAGACGCCTACCCGGAGGTGATGACGGACATGTTCCGCGCCATTGCTGCAGAGGTTGATCTGCCGATGGTCGTTCATCCCGTCGCGACGCCGTCCATCAGATACGGCATTGGCCTCTCAGCGGGAGCGACGCGCTACGTGTGCGAGCACGTCCCGAATGTGGTGGGCTGGAAGATGACCTACAACTACAACGGGTACCGGGAGATTGCCCGAGTGCTCCGGTCACTCGATCGCAGGGTGGAGATCCTGGGAGCGCTTGCCAAGTTCTTCCATGAGAACATCGCCAATGAACAGTTCGACGGGACCTCTTCTGGAGCGTGGAACTACGCCCCGGAACCGATGATGGAGCACATCCTTGCCTGGCGCGCCGGCGATGTTAAGCGGGCCACCCAAATCTGGAACTCCGGCCTGGCGCAGCTGCATGAGTACATCTTTGCCGAGATGTCCCGGCTGCATATCCGTTACAAGGTTGCGGCATGGTTGCGAGGGTTTATCGACAACCCGCTCATGCGGCCGCCGATGCCGCGCCCCCGCGCGGCGGAGATCGAAGATACATATCGGTTGTTGCGGGCGCTGGACCTGACTACGCGGCCCCGTTCCGAGGTGGATGAGTTTCTCGCCCGTCCGGCGATGGCGGGCCAACTGGTCTCCGCGTAGCAGTACCTGTGATGAGCCCTGACATGCATGCCACCGGAGCGATCGGCCCCGATGATTCCGGTGGCGTGCAGGTCATCCGGCGCGTTGCCCGCATCCTGGACGCCATCCGCGAGAACCCGGAGGGCATGAGCCTGGCGCAGATTGCCCGGCGCACCGGAATCGCGCGCTCCACGGTCCATCGCTTGGTGACGGCTCTGGTCGCCGAGGGGATCCTTGCCAGTGAGTCTCGCAATGGCCGGTTCCGCGCGGGCCCGAGCATTACATCGCTCGCGTCTTCAGCCACCCGTGACTTCATTCTCGACTTTCATCCGGTGATGGCCCGCTTATCGCGTGACCTGAATGAGACGGTCGATCTTGCGGCGCTTGAGTACGACCGGGTGCGGTTTCTGCATCAGGTGGCGGCGGTGCAGCGGCTGCACGCCGTGTCGTCGGTGGGCGCGATCTTCCCGGCGCACTGCACCGCAAACGGCAAGGCGCTCTTGGCGCTTCTGCCCGAGGCTGAAGTGCAGCGTCTCCTGCCAGAGGAGTTGGAGAGCTTCACTCCGAACACGATTGTTGATCGGAGGAAGCTGATGGACGAGTTGAAGACGGTCCGCGAGACAGGTTTGGCATATGACCGCGAGGAACACAGCCTCGGGATCTGTGCAATCGGGACGACCGCCCACACCGCCAATGGGAGCGCCGTGGCCATCACGGTTCCGGTTCCGGCAGCGCGCTTCGCGGGCAAGGAGCGGAGTGTGGCAACCAAGTTGCTGGAGGCACGCCGCATACTTGACAGCGGTCAGACGGAGGACATCTCCCTGTCGGCGGCGGTTGAGGTGCCGTGAACGCTCCCGGAAGCGTTTGGTGTTGGCACTGTGGACCGTTCATGTAGGACATTTGTCTCATGAAGCAGTACGCCACCAGTTGAAGGTCGGATAGGATCGAGTTGTGTCGAACCTGCGCTGGTCGTACATGGAGCATTGGAGCCTGCCAACTGCGCGCGGAGTCCGTACGCAGTACGCGTCCATGGCCGAGATGGACAAGTTCGTGAAACAGGTGGCTTCCGTCGGCTTCACCGGGCTGGACATCTTTGACTTCAATGTCCGTGCGCTGGTTGACATGTTCGGCTCTCTGGAGAGCTACAGGGCGTTCCTGAACGAACGAGGTATCGAGAAGGTCGTTGGCCTTTTCCATGGTCCGTTCTACCTCGAGTCACGATTCGGGGCCCCTCACATCCGCGAGTCACATGACGCACTGCTCGCCAACTGTGAGCGGATAGTCCAGAGCGCCGAGCCGCTCGGCGTGGAGACGCTGATCGTCATGCCGGCTGCTTCGTATCCGTACGTCGAGCCGGTCACGGACGAGAAGCTCGCCGTCATGGGCGAATTCTGGAATCGCGTCGGAGAGATGACGCTGCGCTATGGGGTCAAGACCGCGGCCCATCACGAGTTCTGGTGTGGGATTCGGTCGCACGATGAGCTCGAGAGGTTCTATGCGTCAACCGATCCCCGCTACGTGTTCCTCTGCGTTGACACCGCGCAGCACGTGATTGCCGGGGTCGACCCGGTGGAGCTGTACCGCCGTTACTCGGATCGGTGCTGTGCCTTCCATTTCAAGGACACGCACGATGTGGACCCCGGCGAGGAGTACCGAACCCTCCCCGACGCCGAGCTTGCGGCAGAGCCGGTGAGACGCTGGTTCTGGGAGATGGGCACAGAGGACGGTCTGGTTGATTGGCATGGTGTGATGCAAGCTCTGGCTGACACCGGTTACCGGGGGTGGGTGACAGTTGAACACGACAAAGCCGACATCGGCGGCGGCTCGTATTCCGAGAGCACGTGCGTCGCGATGTGGTACCAGAAACACGTGCTGTCCCGGATCTACTCATGAGTTGGGGTTACGCGATCAACCAGTGGAAGCCGGGGATGGCCCACTTCGTTCGCCGTGAGGAGCACGAGCGGGCCTTCAAGACCATCGCCGCAACCGGCTTCAACACGATTGAGCTCCGCGCCGGGACCTTCCGCTGGGAGCCGCTTGGGCGTCCTGAGCGGATCGCCCAGTACTACGGCTCCGTCGACGCCTTCCTGGAGGTCATCCGCGGCTGCGGGCTACAGCAGGTGGTGAGTTACTTCTTTGATCCGGGAGAGCCGATTCTTGAGGAGATGAGCTTTGGCCGGGACACGCTCGACCCTGCCCAGCGAGACGCCATCGTTGCCTCGACGCAGCCGTTCATCGAGTTCCTGCAGGTCGCCGGCGGCTCGGTCCTCGTCGTTCGCCCGGTGGGGAGCTATTGGCGCGTCGGGCGGTTGACGGAGTCACAGTTGGACGAGCTGGCAGCTACGTGGAACGCGGTCAGTGCCAGCGCCTCTGGTTGCGGCGTCACGGTGGGTCTGCACGTCGACTGCCTCTCAGCGCTGCAGTCGCTTGAGGAGATCTCAGCGTTGCTCGAGCGAACCGACGCGGGCATCGGGCTCGCCCTTGACACGGCGGAGCTCACCATCGCCGGCATCGATCCCGTCGAGCTCATCCAGCGGCATCCGGAACGGATCGTCCACGTGCACCTCAAGGACGTGCGGGCAACCGACACGCTTGGCGAGCGTCTGGCTGAGCATGCCGAACTGCGGTTCCTGAGTGCCGGAGGGAGCCGGGGAATCGAGCGTTGGTTCTGGGAGCTGGGCACCCCGGGTGGACTGGTGGACCTCCAAGGTGTGTTCCAAGCACTGGCCACGCACGGGTACGCGGGCGCGCTCGTTGCCGAGAGCGATCAGAGCCCGGATCCCGCCGGCAGCGCGATGCTCAACGGCTGGTACATGCAGCGCAACGCGCCGCCGCAGTCTCGCTGATTCGCGCGGCACCTGCGGGTGGCGGGGCGGGGCTGGGTGAACTCCAGAACCTGACCTCAGGGCATCACTAGGTCCGCTCTGCGGGTTGCCCTTTCCAACTGACGAGACATACCATATGCTCATCGCATGAGCATTGGTATAGGCATCATCGGCTGCGGGAACGTGTTTCCCGCCTACATGCGGGGGCTTGCACAGTACGACGAGGTGCGAGTGGTCCGTTGCAGCGACATCATTCCTGAACGCGCACGAGATGGCGCGGCGGCATATGGCATCCCGCGGTGGGGTAGCAATGAGGATCTGTTCGCGGACTCAGATGTTGAGATCGTTGTCAATCTGACGCCCGTCGTTGAGCATGTGGGGGTCTCACGAGCGGCGCTGGAGGCTGGGAAGCACGTCTACACGGAGAAGGTGATCGCGATGACGAGCGCTGAGGCCCACGACCTCGTGAGGTTTGCGGCCCAGCAGAATCTGACCATCGGCAGTGCCACTGACACCTTTCTCGGGACCTGGGGAGCCACCGCCAAGCATCTGGTCGAGGAGAACGTGGTTGGTGACCTCGTGGCAGCGTCTGCCTGCTTCGCCCACAACCGGGTTGAGGTCCGTCACCCGGAGCCCGAGCCATTCTTCCAGCCTGGTGGCGGACCCCTGTTCGAACTCGGCCCCTACTTCATCTCGGCGCTTGTTCACCTGCTCGGTCCGGTTGCGGAGGTGTCGGGCAAGACACGTATCGGCGCTCCGGTCAGAGAGGTCAAGACGCCTGGCCGGGTCGGTGATCGGATCCCGGTTGAGATTCCAACCCACAGCACGGCCCTGCTCACGTTCGAGACGGGAGTGATTGCGACGGCGGTCATCACATTTGACGTCTGGGCCTCTGAGTTCCCTCATCGCATCGAGCTGTACGGCGTTGACGGCACGATCTCCGTCCCACACCCGAATTGGTACGACGGCGACGTCAAGTTCGCGCGCCGTCCCGATGGGTGGGACGACAAGTGGGAGATAGCACCATCAATCGGTAGCGCGCCGGCTGCGGCGCCCCGCGAGCTTGTCCGGGGGCCCGGTGTGCTCGATCTTGCGCGCTCGCTCGAGGGTGGCCGGCATCAGACAAGCGGGCAACTCGCGACGCACGTGCTCGATGTGCTGCTGGCGATTCAGGAATCAAGCGATACGGGTGATGTGCTCAAGATCGCTTCACCTGCCGCGCAATCACAGAACCTCTGAGGAGAATCGTGGGGCTCCGGACCAGCGTATCCGGAGCCCTACGCGGTTGAACCGCGGCGCGCGCCGGCGCAGGCCTCCGTTGCACGCTAAAGGAGCGAAACTCGCCTGTGGGGCGTTGGCGGGCGGCTCCCTATGGCCCTCTTTCCTGTCACTGGCGACATCCCGGTCGGAGTATCGGTGACAACAAGCACCTAACGCGAACGCAGCACCAGCGATGTTGACAGCTCATCCGGCTTGTGCGAACATCACGATCCATATATCGGTGAGAGCGTCCCGTTCTTCGGGACAACTCTTACAGGCCTCTGATTGTCAAGACAAGGCAACGAGGAAACGAGAGGGAGGAGACGACGTTGAGGTATTACAGGCGTACGAAGCTACTGGCAACAGCGGCTGTGACGCTCGCCGCCGCTGGCGGGGTTGCTGCCGCTGCTGACGGCAGCACGACCAGGTCCGCAGCAAGGTCGCTGGCCTCGGCAAGCACCCACAAGGCCACGTCCGCAGCCGCTACGGGCGGGACTCTTTCAATCGCTCCACAGGGACCGGTGCAGACGTTCGACCCATGGGTTGCTCCGTCAGGGAACAACAATGACCTGATTTGGCTGGACGCCGTCTATGACCAGCTGCTGCGCCTCCAGGCAAACGGGAAGATCGTACCCTCGCTGGCGCAGACCTTTGACCAGGTCAACAAGCACACCATCAAGATGACGCTGATGAAGGGTGTCAAGTTCTCCGACGGCACGCCCGTGGACGCAAGGGCTGTCAAGGCCAACTTCATCTACGCGCAGAAGCAGCAGAGCCCCGGGACGTGCAACGCCTACATCGCGGGCGTCACCGTGCAGATCACCGGCAAGCTGTCCTTCACCCTGCATTTGCAGCAGCCCAACGCGGACATCCTGACGGAAATCGCGACTTGTGCAGGCTTCGTCGTCAACCCGAAGGCGCTGAGTAACCCGTCTTCCCTCACCGCAGCTCCAAACGGCAGCGGCCCGTACACGTATGAGCAGAACCAAACGGTGCCGAACAGCAAGTGGATCTTTGTGAAGAAGCCGCACTATTGGGACTCCAGCCTGTATCCGTTCAAGACACTGTCCGTGAATTACATTCCGAATTCCACGGCGGCCTCCAACGCGGCGCGGGCTGGCCAGATCAACTTCATCTTCATTGTCGCCCCGAATGACACGAGCTCCGGCCTGACGCTGTTCCGCAGCAAACCAGACCAGCTCCGTGGCCTCGCGATCGCCGACCTCAATGGCGCCACGGTCAAGCCGCTCGGCAACCGGCTCGTGCGAGAGGCGATGAACTACGCGATCAACCGGAAGGCGATTCTTCAGTCGATCTTCAACGGCAAGGGTGTCGTGGACGGCTGCAGCTGCTCGTGGAACACCAGCATGCCGGGTTACTCCACGAAGCTGATGAACTACTACACCTACGATCCCGCCAAGGCCAGGCAGCTGATGGCGCAGGCCGGTTATTCGAACGGCTTCTCGTTTACCGCGATGGACTCGCCCAGCGACCAGAACCAAGCGCTGCTGCAGGCCATCTCCGGCTACCTGAGCAAGATCGGCATCCAGATGACCGTCTCGCCGAACATGACAACGTTCATCCCGACGATGCTGAGCGGCAAGAGCCCAGCGTTCTATGAGAACTGGACGATCACGCCGTTCGCGTACTACAACGCCGACGGCACCTTCGGACCGACGGCGTTCTGGAATCCGTTGCACGTGACCAACCCGACGATCACGGCGGACCTGAAGGCTGACCTGGTGGCGTTCGCGCCGGCGGCAAGGAACAAGGCCTATGCCAAGACGGCCTTCGACTTTGCCAAGGCCGCCTGGTACGTGTCGCCGGTCAATGTCGACACAACCTCGGCCTATAACTCCAAGGAGATATCTCTCCACGAGGTGGCCGGTGCCGCATCGCCCTTCCTCTTCAACTTCCAGGTGCCGAAGAAGAAGTAGACAGGGCCACTGGGAGGCGGCGGACGAAGTGAGCCGGAATCCGGTGAGTCAGCTGGGCCTACCGTCAAGGTCAGGCCCAGCTGACTTTCGGGTTGTGTCCAGCTGACGCCTGACGGCGTTGAGAAACTCCTCCGCATGGTCCGCAGCACGCGTTCGAAGAGTTAGAGTGGCAGACGATGCTTAGAGTCATCCGTAACCGCCTGCTGCAGGCGATCCCCACCCTGCTGGTGGTGGCGACCCTGACCTTCCTTCTGATCCAGTTGGTGCCGGGTAACCCGGCGAACTTCATGTTGGGACCAGGGGCCACTTTGGCCCAGGTCCACTACATCGACAAGCAACTTGGGCTGAATCTGCCGATTTACACTCAGTACTGGAACTGGCTGTCCGGCGTCTTGGGAGGGCACCTCGGGACCTCATATGTCGGTCATACGAGCGTTGGCGTGACGCTCGACCATGCTGTTCCGGCGACGATGTCCCTTGCAGTGCTCGCTACCGTCTTTGCCTTGGTGGTGGGTTTTACCGGAGGCATCATCGCGGCATTGCGTGGAGGGATCGTGGACCGGCTGATCCGGTTCACGGCGAGCCTTGGTCTCGGTGTACCCAACTTCTGGCTTGCGGTTCTGCTTGTGTACGTGTTCGCGGTGAAGTTGGCGCTTCTGCCGGCAACTGGCTACACGTCCTTCACGCAATCGCCTAAGGCGTGGATTTTGGGGCTGATTCTGCCGGTGCTGGCGCTGACAGTGAATAACACCGCTCAGATCATGTTTCAGGCGCGAAACAGCGTTCTGGAGGTACTCAGCCGCGACTTTGTGCGGACCCTGCAGGCCACGGGCCTCTCAAGGCGACGAATCATCCTCAGGCATATCGTTCGCAACGCAGCGATCCCGGTGATCACCGTCGCCGGGTTCGTCTTCGTGGTCACGCTCGGTGGCGTGGTGGTCATCGAGCTCATCTTCAACATCCTGGGGATTGGCCAGGTGTTCCTCACCGCGGTCAACGAGCACGACGTCCCGACGGTTCAGGGCGCGATCCTGTATTTCACGCTCGCCGTGGTGCTCGTGAATCTGGGGGTCGACCTGATCGTCGCTTGGATCGATCCCAGGACGCGTGTGCGATGACCAGCGGGAGGGAAATGGCGACTCCGGAGATCCTGTCGATCGACACGGAGACCGTGACGGCGAACCCTGATGCGCCGGCACTGCGGCGAGCGCTGACAGCGGCCGCAAAGCACCCGAGCGTGGTCGCCGCAGCGCTGTGGCTGCTGTTGGTCGGGCTGGCGAGCGTCTTCTCGAGCCAACTGGCCCCGTACGACCCGCTCGCGCAGAACGTGATGGATTCGTACGCGCTTCCGTCTTTGCACCACCTGCTTGGCACCGATCAGCTGGGGCGGGATCTCCTTTCGCGGCTGATCTTCGGCGGCCGCGGCATCCTGCTCGGCTGCTGTGAGACCGTTGCGATTGCGCTGACGATCGGTGTGCCCCTGGGATTGGTGGCCGGCTACCGGGGCGGCTGGATCGACTCGGTGCTCGCGTTTGTCGTGAACGTGCTGTTCTCGATTCCCGGATTTGTCCTGCTGATCGCCGTGGCGTTCATCACGGCCGACAGCCTGCCTGCGATCATGGGCGCGCTCGGAGTCTTGGCCAGCGCCACGATCCTGCGTTTGGTTCGATCATCCGCGCTGGCGGTCCGAAGCCAGGGGTTCGTGGATTACGCGCGGATCGCGGGTGTCCCACTGCCGCTGCTGCTCACACGCCACATCCTCAGGAACACGCTCGGCACGCTGGTGGTTCAGGTCTTCTACCTGTTCAGCCTGGCATTTGTCATCGCAGCGTCGCTGTCGTTCCTGGCCCTTGGCTTCAACCCGGCGACGCCCAGTTGGGGACAGATGGTCTTTGATGCGACACAGAACATCTACCTCCACAGCTGGTTGATGGTGCCGGTGGGAGTGATCTTGACTGCGACGGTGCTGGCCTTCCAGACGATCGGCAATGTGATTCGCGAATCGCTCCCACAAGCGAACCGGGACTCCCTCCTGGCCGGGAAGAGTGGGCCGATCGCGGTGGCCGAGCCTTGGGATCAGGCGGCCAGGCTGGAGCGGTCAGGGCGGGGGTCGGCTCCCGCACCTGCCGTGCCCGAGATCTCAGACGATGTGCTTCTGAGGGTGGATGGTCTCTGCGTCTCGTTTCCACGACAGGATGGGTCCC
Source organism: Actinomycetes bacterium (assembly GCA_021820105.1). Classification (GTDB taxonomy): domain Bacteria; phylum Actinomycetota; class Thermoleophilia; order Solirubrobacterales; family Solirubrobacteraceae; genus Palsa-465. The sequence goes on from JAKAED010000003.1 coordinate 67,490, forward strand.
GGTACAACGTTGTGGATGGTGTCGATCTGACCGTCCGGCGTGGAGAGATGCTCGGGGTTGTTGGCGAGTCCGGCTCTGGCAAAACCATGAGCGCGCTTGCCCTGCTCGACCTCGTGCCAAGGCCGGGAGTCATCAGTGCGCGACGCTTTGAGGTCGCCGGGCACAACGTTTTGACCCTCCAACCCAAGGAACGGGCTCGGCTTCGGGGGAGAGTAGTCAGCTACGTCTCGCAGGAACCCATGGTCGCGCTTGATCCGTGCTTCACCATCGGCGCGACACTCTCCGAGCCGTTGCGAGTGATCCGCGGCCTCGGAAGGAAGGCGGCCCACGCAGAGGCTCTAGACCTACTGCGGCGCGTGGGTATCGCTCGTCCTGAGATGGTGGCAAGAAGTTATCCCCACCAACTCTCAGGCGGAATGGCCCAGCGAGTTGCAATCGCGCTCGCGCTTGTCTCCCAGCCGGAACTGCTGATCGCAGATGAGCCGACCACAGCGCTTGATGTCACCATCCAGGCTGAGATCCTCGACCTCCTGCGAGAGCTCCAGAGCGACACCGGCATGACGGTCGTCCTGGTGACCCACGACCTGGGAGTGGTCGCGGATGCCTGCTCCCACGTTGCAGTGATGTACGCGGGTCAGATCGTTGAGTATGGGGCGGCGTCGGACATCCTCACGAAGCCAAGTCATCCCTACACGACGAGCCTCATGGCGGCCGTGCCCACCGCCGGTGCACAGGGCGGCCGGCTCCAGACGATCACCGGTAGTGTTCCCTCGCCGCAGTCATGGCCAGTTGGGTGCAGGTTCGCAAACCGCTGCCCCGTGGCCATTGACGAATGCAGTGCCGCACCGGTATCGCTACAGGTGGAAGAAGCGCGTGCTCGCCGCTGCATTCGCGAGCCGACCGTTGCGCGTCTGGCGCGCGACGTTGCCCACGTGGTCCGGAGCCCGGAATGAGTGCACTGCTCCGCGTTGAAGGGCTGGTGGTCGAATTCCGCGTGGGCGGCTGGAGAAGTCCTCCCCTGCGTGCTGTCGATGATGTGTCCTTCGAGATCGGTCCAGGTGAGACGGTGGGTCTCGTCGGTGAGTCGGGATCTGGCAAGTCAACCATCGGGCGCGCTGTGCTTGGGCTGCAGCGCGCCGCGGCGGGTCGGATCATCTTCGACGGTGACGACATCACCGATCGAACCGCCAGCCAGAGACGTGAGCTTGCCAAGGCCATCAGTGCCGTCTTTCAGGACCCCTACAGTTCGCTCAACCCAGCGATCTCAGTCGGCCGGTCGATCCTCGAGCCTCTGCTGGTGCAGCGCAAGCTGGATGACGCAGCGGGCCAGTTGAAGGCCGGGGAGCTGCTTGAGGCGGTGCGTCTTCCGAAGGATGTGTCAAAGCGCCTTCCGCACAGCTTCTCTGGAGGTCAGCGGCAGCGGATTGCAATCGCGCGGTCACTCAGCACAGAACCGCGACTGCTCGTCTGCGATGAGGCGGTGAGCGCGCTTGACGTCATCACCCGCGCCCAGGTACTGAACCTCCTCGAGGATCTGCAATCGCGCACCAACGTGGCGTTGCTCTTCATCGCCCACGACATCCCGATAGTTGGGCACCACGCCCGGCGGATCGTCGTGCTCTATCGCGGACGGATCATGGAACAGGGACTGACGGAGGACGTGATCAACCGCCCGCTGCACCCCTACACGCGGGCGCTCCTGGCGGCAGTTCCGTTGCTCGACCCCGAGCAACAATCGGCCCGCCGCGAATCCCGTGCGGCGAGCGTGAGCGTCTCAACTGCCAACGCAGCACCGCCGCCGGCCGAGGGCTGTGTCTTCGCCCCGCGGTGCCCTTACGCGGCTGACGTGTGCCAGACCAAGCGCCCGCTGGACCTCTCAGTTTCCGGTCGTACCGTGCAGTGTCACCTGTTCGATCCAGACTCCGGGCACCCGCAGGCTGACGCGGAGTTGAGCGCCCTGGACCGCGCAGCATCGTCATGATGCCGGGCGCTGGAGCGAACGGCGCCAGCCCAGCGAGCTTCCAGCACAGGGTGGGCTCTCGCCACAGGTCCAATTAGTGGACAGCTAGGCCCGCATAGCGGACAATGCGCAGAGACTGCAATCGGGTGTGGAGGAGCGATGAGACCGATCACGTTGTTCACCGGTCAGTGGGCGGATCTGCCGTTGACGGAATTGGCGCAGAAGGCGGAGGCATGGGGTTTTGACGGACTTGAGTTGGCGTGCTGGGGCGACCACTTTGACGTGGCTAAAGCTGTGGGTGACGCGGGTTACTGCGATTCTCGTCGCAGGTTGCTCGGACAGCATGGCTTGAACTGTCACGCGATTGGGGCGCACCTGGTCGGCCAGGCGGTGTGCGATCCGATTGACACCCGACATCAGAACATCCTGCCACCGGAGGTGTGGGGTGATGGAGAACCTGAGGGGGTGCGCCAGCGGGCGGCGGAGCGCTTGAAGGACACCGCTAGGGCGGCTGCGGCGTTGGGTGTGACAGTTGTGACAGGCTTCACCGGATCGCCGGTGTGGGCGCAGCTCTACTCGTTTCCGCCAAACGACTTTGGTGTCATCGAGCGTGGTTACCAGGAGTTCGCGGAGCGGTTCGGACCAGTGTTGGATGTGTTTGAGGCTGAGGGGGTGCGTTTCGCGCTGGAGGTCCATCCAACAGAGATCGCCTATGACTACGTGACGACCCGCAGAGCCCTGGAGGCGCTCGGGCGGCGCGCGAGCTTCGGGATCAACTTCGACCCGAGCCATTTCGTGCCACAGATGCTGGATCCGGCTCCCTTTGTCGCTGAGTTCGCCGACCGGATCTATCACGTGCATGTCAAGGATTCACGCCGCCGTCTGGATGGACGGCGGTCAATTCTCGGATCGCATCTGGACTTCGGCTCGGCTGAGCGTGGTTGGGATTTCGTCTCCCCTGGCCACGGGGATGTGGATTTTGAGGAGCTGATCCGAGCGCTCAACCGCATCGGCTACGACGGCCCCCTGTCGATTGAATGGGAGGACGCCGGTATGGACCGGGAGTGGGGTGCACAGGACGCACTGCGCTTCACGCGTCAAATTGACTTTGCTCCGTCAAGCGTCGCCTTTGATGCCGCGTTCTCAGGAGGTGAAGCATGAGCCGCCCGCTGATTGGCGTCGGGATGCTCGGCTACGCGTTCATGGGCCGCGCGCACACTAACGGTTTCCGGAAGCTCGCCTACATGACCTGGCCGCCACCGGCCGACGTTCGACTGGTCACGATCGCGGGCCGCAACGACGCAGCGGTCAACGAGGCAGCGCGGCGCTTTGGCTTCGAGCGAGCTGTCACCGACTGGCGGGAGATCATCGACGACCCTGATATCCAACTCTTCGACAACCTTGGCCCCAACAGCCTGCATGCAGAGCCGACCATCGCCGCAGCCCGTGCTGGCAAGCATGTCGTGTGCGAGAAGCCACTGGGTCGGACCGCGGACGAGGCTTACGAACTCTGGCAGGCAGTGGCGGCCACCGGTGTCAAGCACCTGTGCGCCTTCAACTACCGGTTCGTCCCGGCGGTTCGCCTCGCCCGGCGCATGATCGAAGCCGGCGAGCTGGGTGAGATCCACCACTTCCGCGGCAGCTACCTGCAGGACTGGCTCGCTGACCCGGCAGCGCCCCCGAGTTGGCGTACCGACGCCGAGCAGGCCGGCTCGGGCGCACTCGGCGACCTTGGCACGCACGTCATCGATCAAGCGCGGTACCTCGTTGGTGAGATAGCTGCGGCGAGCGGCCGGCTGCGGACGTTCGTGCCCGAGCGCGGGGGTATACCTGTGACGGTTGACGACGCCTTTGAGGCCGTGGTTGAGTTCGAGAACGGCGCCGTCGGGACGATCGAGGCATCCCGTTTCGCCTTCGGCCGGAAGAACGCCCTCTGCTGGGAGATCAACGGCAGTCGCGGTTCGCTGCGCTTCGACCTGGAGCGGCTCAACGAGTTGCAGATCTCGCGCGGCGGCGCTGGCTTCACCCGCCGCCTCGTGACCGAGGCCGACGATCCCTTCTGGTCGTTCTGGTGGCCGGACGGACACACGATCGGCTGGGAGCACACCTTCGTGCATGAGCTCCATCACATGCTGACGGCCATTGTGGCCAACGAATCCGTCGCGCCGCACGGCGCCACCTTCGAGGACGGCTACCGCGCGAGCGAGGTCGCCGACGCAGTCACACGCTCGGATGCCTCCGGGCGTCGCGAGCAGATCACCTACCGCACGTGAGCAGCAGCACTTGCACCCGTACGAGCAAACCCAAGCAGCGGCACACTGATGACCGAGCATGAACTCCGGGTTCTGATCATCACCGGACAGGATCACTTCCATCACCGCTGGCGTGAGTCCTCAGCTCACCTGCGGGCTGTGCTGGAGCGTGGCGACAGACGGTTCGACGTGAGGATCACGGAGGAGTTCACCGGCGCCAGCGCCGCGACGCTGGAGCCCTATGACGTCGTGATCCTGAACTACTTCGGGGCCGGCGCACCCGGAGATCAGGAGGCGAGGTGGGGCACCTCGGCTGAATCGGCGCTGTTCTCACACGTGGACCGCGGGAAGGGCCTGGTCATGTACCACGGTTCCATATGGTGCGGGCGGACGTGGCAGGATGCGCACGCCGACCGGCTGTGGCGGATGGCTGCCGGCCTGCATCAGCCGGGCGGCAGCCGACGTGCGCCGGGCTTGAACCACGAAGTGTCACTGGCCGATCCTGACCACCCGATCACCAACGGTCTGCCGCGGCAATGGCAACAGGTCAATGATGACAAGTATGTGAATCTGCGTTGGCACCCGGACGCGCAGCCACACATCCTTGCCACGGTGGACGACAATCCCAAGGATTATCTTGGTGGGGCGTACTACGCAATCGATGCGGAACCTGGTCCAGCGCTCCACGATCCGGCGGAGGTCGCAAAGCTGCCCGGTGTCGGGCAGCGCCATCCGGTCGCTTGGACAAATGACTTCGGAGCCGGGCGTGTATTTGTGCTTGCCCTTGGGCACATCGGCGCTGCCACGGTTGAGGCGGCCCACGAAGGTCGCCTGCTCGGGCGTCCGGTGGGACCAACGTTGAGCGACGCGGCACGGACTGCGCCCTTCCTCAACCTTCTGCGCCGTGGAACGGAGTGGGCAGGTACTGGCCGAGTCACACTGCCACTGATTCAGTCGGATCAATCTCCAACGGCTGACTGAGATCCTCAGTCGCCGGGTGCTCCGTCCCTGGTCGGTGTGCGTGGCACGGTGTACGGTCGATTGATCCCGTTATGTGGACTGATAGGCTGCGTCTTCATGGTGACGGCTCGACAGGCTGACGGGGCATCGCGCGCCGGCGTTCAGGTGATAGAACGTGGCGCTCGCATCCTGCACGCGCTTGCAGAAGAGCCCGGAGGTCTCAGCCTCTCCCAGATCGCCGCGCGCGCTGGACTCGCGCGCTCAACCGTGCACCGCCTGGTGACGGCGCTCCAGGACGAGCGACTCGTCGCCCCGGCCACCACCAACGGTCGCTTCCGGCTCGGACCCGCCGTCGCGATGTTGGGCATGGCCGCACAGCGGGAGATCACCCTGCAGTTTCATCAGTACCTGCTGCGTTTGTCACGGGAGCTCGACGAGACCGTCGACCTCGCCGTCCTCGACCACGACAGAGTTCTGTTCGTTGATCAGGTATCGGCCCCGCGGCGCCTGCAGGCGGTGTCCGCGGTCGGCAGCTCGTTCCCCGCCTACTGCACGGCCAACGGGAAGGCGCTGCTCGCTCGGTTGCCTGCGGCAAAGGTGCTTGATCTCCTGCCCGAGCGGCTGGAGCCCATGACCCCAAACACCATCACCAGGCGCTCCGAGCTGCTCGAGGAACTGGAGCGAATCAGGTCCACGGGTATCGCCTTTGACCGTGAGGAGCACACGCTGGGGATCTGCGCCGTGGGTGCCGCCATCGGTGAGGCGGATATTCAGGTGGGTGCTCTCAGCGTTCCGATGCCGGCTCCGCGGTTCTACGGAAATGAACAGCGTCTGGTGGCCGCGCTGCGCGCGACCTGTGACGACATTGACGCGTCGCTCGCCCAGCCGGCCCAGCCGGCCGTGGCAGATCGGGCAGGTCGCCGACGGCGCAGCGTCGGGACCTAGGACGCGGCCCAGGTCCGTGGAGTCGTAGGCACTTCATGAGGCTGCAACACGTGGCGATCACCGCTCCGCC
>JAKAED010000246.1 GCA_021820105.1 Actinomycetes bacterium
TTGAGCTGCCGAACCTGCAGGCGCTGGGACTCGGCTCGATCGTGGGGCTGCCCGGTGTCCCGCCGGCTTCGGCACCGGTGCTGCACGGCCGCCTGGCGCCGCTGGGGCCGGGCAAGGAGTCGGTCATCGGGCACTGGGAGCTGATGGGCGTGGTGCCTGCGACGCCACTGCCCACCTATCCAAACGGTTTCCCGCCGGCGTTGATCGCGGCTCTGCAGGAGGCAAGCGGCGCCCGCTTCTGCTGCAACCGCCCGTACAGCGGCACGCAGGTGCTTGAGGACTTTGGCGAGCACCACCTGGCCAGCGGTGAGCTGATCCTCTACACCTCAGCCGACTCGGTGCTGCAGATCGCGGCCCACCACGACGTGCTGGACGAGCCGGGCCTCTACCGCGTCTGTGCGGCGGCACGTGAGGTGATGCGCGGTGAGCACGCGGTTGGACGGGTGATCGCACGGCCGTTTGTGGGTTCAGCCGGGACGTTCGCGCGGACCACCGGGCGCCATGACTACGCGCTCGTGCCGCCGTCGCGCTCGTACCTGCAGGAGCTCGGCGAGGCTGGCGTGAAGGTGCATGCGGTGGGGAAGATCCGGGACCTGTTCGCCGGTGTCGGGGTGGATGTCGCGCACCCCGGCGCGACCAACGCCGCGGCGATCGTGTCGACCACCGAGCTGATGCGTGGGCTGGACACCGGCTTCGTGTTCGTGAACCTCGTCGACACCGACCAGGTCTTTGGTCACCGCCACGACGTGGCGGGCTTTGCCGGAGCGCTTGCCCTGATCGACGCGGCCGTGGGTGAGTGGCTGGAGCTGCTGAGCGATGACGATCTGCTGGTGCTGACCGCCGACCACGGGGTTGACCCAACCGCCCAGCACACCGATCACACGCGTGAGCAGGCGCCGCTGCTGGAGCGCTTCGCCGGCAGCGGCGGACGCCGGCATGACGGAGCGCTGGCGGACGTGGGCGCCAGCGTGCTGGCGTGGCTGACGGGCCGGGATGCGCCCGAGCTGCCGGGCCGGTCCTTCATCTGAGCGCAGCGGCGTCGTCGGTGCTCGTGGGTGGGCCCCCACGTCAGGTTCGTCCAGCTCTAGCCACCGGGGGAAGACTGCCAGGGAGTCAGGCCGGCCTCTGCGAGCAGCCGCGTCTCGTCGACCTTGCTGGAGCCGGTCAGCGGCAGCGCGTCGCGCAGGAACAGACGGTCCGGGTGCATCGCCGTGGGCAGCAGGTCGGCAAGGGCGTCTTGAATCGCAGCCAGCGCGGTTTCCGGAGCGGCAACGAGGAAGGCGGCAATCCCGAGGGAGCCACCGTCGTCAAAGGCAACAGCTGTGGCGGCCCGGACCGCATCCAGGCGGGTCAGCTGCTCGGCTACCTCAATCAGTGAGACCCGCACGCCGCGGTGTTTGAAGACGCGGTCCGTCCTGCCGACGAACTCAAGCAGGCCGTGTGCGTCCAGCCGCACCAGGTCGCCGGTCCGGTAGACCGTATGTCCGGGAACCAGGTCGGTGCTGAGCACGGTGGCGGTCAGCTCGGGCGCGCGCCAATAGCCGCCCATCAGCTGGGGCCCGCTCACCCACAGCTCCGCTGTGACGCCGACGGTGGTGACCGGCTCCCCGTCAGCCGAGACGAGGTGAAAACCAGTGCCGGCGTGAGGCGCACCGATTGGGACATAGCCGTGTGCGAGCAGCTCCGGCCGCAGCTCCAGGTCCGACACGCTGATCGTCGCCTCCGTGGGGCCGTAGCGATTGATCACCCGGATCGTCGGCTTGGCCGCCCAGATGCTGCGCACCTCCTCGCCGGTTGGCGCCTCCCCGCCAAGCGCCAGAACGTCAACGTCGGTTTCCGCAAACGGTTCAAGGCCACCGCCCGCGATCAGCAGTCGCAGAAAGCTCGGTGAGAAGCTGACCGTGTTGATGCGGTGGCGGCGCAGCGCCCGGAAGTAGAACCGGGGGAAGAGCAGCGTTTCACGCTCGGGCATGACCAGGAGGCCGCCGCGGTAGAGCGTCGGGAAGACCAGTGAGAACGACCCGTCAAAGTGCACGGGCGAAACACACAGCGCCCGCGTATCCGAGCTGTTCCCGACGATCCGTCCGATCTCAGCGACCGCCGCGGCAAAGGCGCCGCGGCTGATCATCACGCCCTTGGGGGATCCGGTGGTACCGGAGGTGTAGACAAGGTAGGCAGTGGACAGGCGCTCCGCGTCCGGGACTCGTAGGCCCGCGGCATCAGCCTCAGGCGATCCGAGCGAGCGGTCCGCCAGCAACTCCTCCATGCTCGCCTGCGACCCGGCATAGCCCTCCAGGCGTCGCTCGCGGGTCAGCAGCAGCGCGGGCTCGCAGTCGGCGATGATGGACGCCCGCCGCGGGTCGGGATCTGACACCGGGATCGGCACAAACGCCGCGTTCACCCACATGCACGCGAGCGCAGCGACGACGAACTCAGCGCAGTTGCCGATCAGCAGCGCGACCCGGTCGCCGGCACGCACCTGCCGCGCCGTGAGCGCCGCGGCAGCGCGCCCGACCTCATCCATGAGCTCCGCGTAGCTCAGTGCCCGGCGGCTGTCGGTCAACGCCGGGCGCTCCGGATGTTCACGCGCGTGCGCGCCGATGACCGCCAGCACATCCGGCGCCGGCAGCGTGACTGGGTCGGTCAGCTCAATCCCGTCCATGTGCTGAGACCGTGGCGAGAATCGCCGCGATGCTCTGGAAGCTGGCGTGCGTGAGCAGCTCGTCCTGGAACTCAAAGCCAAAGGCATCCTCCAGCGCGAGCATCAGTGTCACCGTGGCGTGCGAGGTCAGCCCCACCCGGAACAGGTCGGCGGTCAGCGGCAGCGTCAGGGGGTCCGCCGCCAGCCGTGCGTGCTCTGCCAGTAGCCCGCGAACCTCACGCTCGGCGTCTTGCGGTGATCGGTCCGTGGACCTGGGCGTCCACTCGGACACGGATGATTGATAGCACGAGGCAGTTAGTCTTCTGGACTGGAGATCGCCGTGCGAGTCGCGCTCGTCAACAACATGCCCGACTCAGCCTTCCTGGCGACTGAGCAGCAGTTCCGGGCGGCGATCGGTGTCGGCGGCGTGGAGCTGGAGCTCTACGCAATCTCCGAGATCCCACGCGGCGCCGCGGTGGACAGCCTGATCGCCGGCCGCTACGCGGACGCTGAGGAACTTGTGAATGGGCATGACGCCCCGGACGCGCTGATCCTCACCGGCACCGAACCCACACCCGGAGCGCTCCGCGAGGAACCGTCGTGGGTTCCGCTGGCGCGCCTGCTGGAGTGGGCATCGGCATCGGTCGCACACGCGATGCTCTCCTGCCTGGCCGCGCACGCCTCCATCCTGCTGTTCGA
>JAKAED010000247.1 GCA_021820105.1 Actinomycetes bacterium
GCGTGGATGCGGCACGCCAGCTCCTTGAGGCTGGCCTTCCCGTTCAAGAGCTGGAACACATCGATGCTGGCGAACCAGGGGCGATCGGCGTAGCGCAGCCGGAAGATGCGCTCGCGGTTGTCGGGAGTGGCGTCATCGCTGAGCAGCGCGGACAGCGCGCACACGCTGGCCGGCGTCATGTTGGGGTTGGCAAGCAGCGCGGCGAGGATGGGGTCGTCGTACTCGAAGCAGTTGAAGCCGGCAAGGATGACCCGGTCGGAGATCAGTTCCTTGAGCGTTCCCATCTGACCGGGCTGGAACACCATGAACCGCTCGCCGTCGCTGACGGTGCAGCAATACCAGTTCGGAAAGACCTCCATGTCGTAGGTCCAGACCTTGCGGCCGAGCAGCGTGGGATTGAGGGGCATTGGATTCTTTCAGGGCCTACGGGGTGACGACGCCGCAGTAGTCGAAGCGGATGCAGCGGAGGATGATGACCATGCCGCCGAGAGTGGGTTCATCGACGAAGCGGTGCATCTCGCTGCGGACATAGAGATGGTACGGCATCTTCGCCAGCACGGCGGGGTTGGGCAATGCGTTGTGATCTTGAACCAGCGGCTCAAGCGGGACGCGGATCGTATTGATGTCGCTGTTCGGAATCCGCGTCCCGTCGAGCGGGCCGGCATACAGCTCGATGCAGGTGGCGTCGAACTTCATACGGCCTCCTCGACGGCAACCACCCGCCGAGCGGGATACAGCCGGTCCATCTCCGCCAGTAGCTGCCTGCGCTTTTTGCCCGGCCCACGGACGGCGATCATCGCGTTCAGCCGATCGACCCGCTCGGCCAGCGAAAGCTCGCCGGACAACGGCATCTCGGGCATCTGGCAGCCGGTTGACACCGGAGTCGGGACAGCGTCCTCGATGACCGTGAGCAGGGCATCGATGTCCGGCTCCGGCGGGGTCCAGACCCGGCGGGAGACACGGGTGGCGCGTGGAGGTGCGGGTAGTCGTCGTGATCGTGCAGGCATGTCGTTCCCCTGTGGGGTGTATTGGTCGATCGGAGAGCCGGTCGCTTACCGCTGAACCCCACCCCGGCAAGCCAGGGTGGGGGAACGGCCTAGACGAGCTTTAGCTCATTCGTCTCGGCTAGGATTTACCGCCATTTGCTGTCGAACCGCCTTGAAGGCATAGCACCAGTGGGACCGCGAGGGTGGCATGGTGCGAGCGACATGAGCGAGCGGGGCTACTCGTCATCGATGATGTAGATGACCTCGATTTCGTCAGTCGAGAAAGCTCGACGAGGACGCGGCCCCCTCGGCGGGCGCGGCGTAGTCGCCGGGGTTCTCGCCCTCGTCGTTGATCTCGTCGAGGGAATCCACGCTGGCGCCGCCGCCGCCGCCGAGCTTCTCGCCGTCGCCGGCGAACTGCACGACATCGAGCAGGAAGGTGACACCGGGCTTGCCGGCCTGCATGTAGGTCATGGCGGTGACGATGAAGCGGGCCTTGCAGCCGCCGTAGAACATATCGCCATCGACATCCTCCTTCATCTTGCCGACCATGCGCGGGCGCCGCTTGCTCTTGCAGGTGATGAACACGCTGCCCTTGTAGCCCTCGGCGTCCTTGAGGTCGCCGTCGCGGAACGGGTGGACGAAGTCGTCGAGGGTCTTGACCTTGCTGGGCCAGGACTTCTGCGCGACCTTGAGCGCCGCCGTCTTGAGCGGGCCGAGATCGACCCCCTTCTTCGGCAGCAGCAGGGTCGCCTTGAACTTGCCGTCCGAATACTGGCGGCCCTCGTCGGGCTTGCTCAAGTGCGGGAAGCTGACGCGCCCGATCGGGGTGACGATGTTGTTGATGAACTCCGGCTTGAAGTTCGCGGGTGCAGCCATTGTGTACCTCCTGGGTCAGTGACCCCTGTGGTGTGAATCCCCCTGGCCGGCTGAACAGCCAGGGGGCGGGTGGCGTCGGCTGGGAATCAGCCGTCCGCCAGGATGAAGTCCTGCATCGCACGCGAGTAGCGGCGGCTGCGCTTGCGCGCGTCGAGCGCAGCGCAGCAGACGCGGTTCACGGTGTTGCGGTCGAGCTGCTCGTTGTTGATCGCAGCAGAGCGCAGTGCCTTGATCTCATCGTTGGTGAGAGGGACGCGGGTGGTGGGGGGCGCGACGAGCGCAGCGCGGAGCTGGGCGAAGCCGGCCTGGATGCGGATGAAGATGTCGGACAGGGCCATGTGGCCTCCTATGCAATGACGCCGAGGGCGTCGGTTGGGTTGATAGCGGGACGGGGATCGGACTCGGGGGCGAGCGTGGGCTTCCCCGGAGGCTTGACGAACAGCATGTCGGCAAGATCGGGACGGCCAATCATCTTGAGGATCTTGACCGTGTCGGTGATGCCGATGCGCTTCTCGACCATGAAGGTCTTGAGCGGGATGTTGAGCTGCGTGAGGACGGCGGTGACCTCCTCGTCGCTGCGCCACTCGCGGTCGGAGCTGCCCTCGACGAGCTTGAAGCCCGGCGGCGGGTTCTCGGTCGCGTAGGCGGTCACGGCCTTGAGCCACTTCACGATCACCGGGGCCTTGGTGACGATCTCCGCCAGCGTTTGGGGAGACAGCAGCTCGGGCCGGATCGCCACCGGAACGACACCCTTCGGTGCGGTGTCCTCGATGACCGTGAGCGCGCTGGTGGCGTTCTCGTGCATCTTGGGGCATTGCGCAGCGGCGGGACACCAGTGGCAATGTTCGCCGTCGATGGGCGCGCTGTTGGGATTGGCGCGAGCCTCCTTGATGTGCGCGATGCACTCCCGGCCCCACGCGACCGCGGTGCCGATGGCGTCATCCCAGCTATCGACAGCTTCCTTACCATCGGTGCGGCGAGGCTGCACGATGGTGAGCCGCAGCAGGCCCTGCGTCATCTTGTGCTTCTTCGCCAGCATCGCCGCGTAGGTGAGGAGCTGGGGGTTCCCGTAGGCATCGACCATGTAGCCGGCGCCGCCCTTGAGGTCGATGACCTCGATGCCATCGGGCCAGACAAACGCGGCATCGGGGGTGCCATAGCACTCCTTGCGCAGCAGGGTGAACTTCTCCTCGACATAGAGCTTCACGGCCTCGTCGCCGTAGAGGAGGGTCAGCTCGGCCTTGCGGGTCTGGATGTAGCCGACATAGGGCAGGATCACTTCCAGCGCCTCACGCGCCGTGAAGCCGGCGGGCCATTCACGGGCCTCGACCATGTCGGTGATGCCGCTCGCGCTCATGCCGTTGCGGAGGGCGGCCTCGCTGCACTCGTGGCAGCCTTCACCGAACAGCGTGTCGGGGGTGGATCGGC
>JAKAED010000094.1 GCA_021820105.1 Actinomycetes bacterium
GATGGCGCCAGCGGCTGGAAGACATTTTGGAAGATCACGTTTCCGCTGCTGCGTCCAACCATCGGCCTGGCCGTCCTGTTCCGTGTGTTGCAGGCCTTTGGCCTCTTTGACCTCCCGTTTGTGCTCACCCAGGGTGGCCCCGGCAACGCCACCACATCGCTGGCGGTGCTCGGCTATCAGGTGATGTTCAGGAACCTTGACTTCGGCCCTGGCGCTGCTGTGGCCACCACCACCGCTGCGCTGGTCGTGATCGGCTGCATGGCCTTCCTGAGGGTGTTCAAGGCTCAGGTGGGGGAGGAACTCTGATGCGCTCCCCAGTACGGAAGGGCTGGCATCGCTACATCAACGGCATCACGGTGGCCACAACGCTCACCGTCCTGTTCGTGACGCTCCCGATCCTGTTCATGCTGGTCTCGAGCTTCAAGGGCACAGCTGGCATCGGCAGCGCCGCCATCTACCCGAAGGACCCAAGCCTGATCAACTACAACACCGCCTTCAGCCAGTACACGTTCGCGCGTTACATCCTGAACTCGGTGATTGTGTCGGTCACCTCCACGGCGCTGGTGTTGGCGCTGGCCACCCCTGCCGGTTACGCGCTGGGGCGCCTGCCGATGCGGGGCAAGATGCCGCTGCTGGTGGCTCTGCTGATGATCTCGGTGTTCCCGGCGATTGCCGTGATTGCCCCGATGTTCCTGCTGATGCGCCAGATCGGTTGGACCAACAGCTACCAGGCGCTGGTGGTCCCCTACACGGCCTTCAACCTGCCGTTCTCGATCTGGATCATCCGCAACTACATGATGGGGATCCCCAAGGAGATGGAGGAGACGGCCCGGATTGACGGCGCGAGCCCGATCCGTACGCTCGTCTCGATCATCCTGCCGCCCGCACGGCCTGGCCTGTTCACGGCGGGCATCTTCACATTCACCGCCTGCTGGACTGAGTTCCTCATGTCCCTGTCCTTCAACAGTGACAACAACTTCCGCACCATTCCGGTCGGTATCGCCCTGTTCGGCGGCCAGTACCAGATCCCGTACGGCACCATCTTCGCGGCAAGCTGTGTGGCCGCGATTCCAATCGCAATCCTCGTGTTCATCTTCCGCAGGTCCGTGGTCTCGGGCCTCACCGCCGGTGCGGTGAAGGGATGACACCAATGTCAATTCAGGAGAGAGCAGCAGATGTCAACCGTTGAGCTCGACCAGGTCAGGAAGATCTACCCGAACGGCTATGAGGCGGTTCATGGGATCGACCTTGACATCGCAGAGGGCGAACTGATGGTCCTGGTCGGTCCTTCAGGTTGCGGCAAGACCACGGTCCTGCGGATGATCGCCGGCCTTGAGAGCATCACCGGCGGGCAGCTCAGGTTCGGGGACAAGGTGGTCAACGACCTGAGTCCCAAGGACCGGGACATTGCGATGGTGTTCCAGAACTACGCCCTGTACCCGCACATGACCGTGGCCGGCAACATCGGCTTTGCGTTGCGGCTGCGCAACCTGCCCAAGGATGAGATCGACCGCAAGGTCAAGGAGGCGGGCAAGATCCTGGGTCTCACGGAGTGGCTTGACCGCAAGCCCGCACAGCTCTCCGGCGGTCAGCGCCAGCGGGTTGCCATGGGGCGCGCGATCGTCCGCAACCCGTCCGTGTTCCTGATGGACGAGCCGCTCTCCAACCTTGACGCGAAGCTGCGTGTGCAGATGCGGGCGCAGGTCAGCCAGATCCAGCGCACGGTCGGTGTGGCCACGGTCTATGTCACGCACGACCAGACCGAGGCGATGACCATGGGTGATCGGGTGGCGGTGATGCGCGCCGGGCGCCTGCAGCAGTGCGGGCCGCCGCAGCATCTCTACGACCATCCGGACAACCTGTTTGTGGCGGCCTTCATCGGCTCCCCCGCGATGAACCTGTTTGAGGCGACGCTGACTGAGGGCTGCCGGTCCGTGCGCCTGGGCTCCCAGGAGGTGGCGCTGGGCGACGAGCTGCGTGTGACCCATCCGGCACTGGCCGCCTACGGTGGCAAGAAGGTCGTTGTCGGGGTCCGCCCGGAGAGCCTGCCTGCGGTGCACGATGGCTCACCGGCCACCGCGGACACCCGTCTGGTCGGCGATGTGACTCTGGTGGAGGCGCTGGGCTCGGAGCTTCAGGTGCACTTCAACATCGACGCCAAGCGTGTCTACGCCGAGGAGGCGATGGACGAGGATGAGATCGCAGCGGGCGGCGGCGTGGCCCGCGTGGCGCCTCACACCGCAGCGGTGGCCGGCGAGCGGCTAACGTTCGCGGTCGACACCGCGGCGCTGCACTTCTTCGACGCTGACAGCGGCGCCGCGATCTGGAACTGAATCAGACTGCTCAATGGCATACGGTGGAATTGAGGCCGGCGGCACCAAATGGGTGTGTGCCGTCGGTGATGGCGACGGTGTGCTCACTGAGTCGGTGTCATTCCCGACCACGGAGCCGCAGCAGACGCTGGAGCGCGCAATTGAGTTCTTTGCGACCCAGGCGGACCTGCAGGGAATCGGTGTGGCCGCCTTTGGTCCTGTGGATGTGCGGCGGAACTCCGCTGAGTACGGGCACATTGCTGCCACCCCCAAGCCCGGCTGGGCGCACTTTGATCTGCTGACGCCCCTGCGGGAGCGGTTCGGTGTGCCCGTCGCGATCGATACCGACGTGAACGCCGCGGCGCTGGCGGAGGGACGCTGGGGCAGCGGGCGCGGGCTTGAGAACTTCGTCTACGTGACGGTCGGCACCGGGATCGGCGGCGGCCTGGTGGTCGGTGGGCAACCCGTGCACGGGCTGCTGCACCCCGAACTCGGCCACATGCGGATCCCGCACAACCGGGAGCGGGACCCTTTCCCGGGCTGCTGTCCCTTCCACGGTGACTGCCTGGAGGGGCTGGCCTCCGGTGAGGCGATGCGCCAGCGCCACGGCATCAGAGCGGAGCAGTTGCAGGACGACGCCGCGTGGGAACTTGAGGCCGACTACCTGGCCAGCGCCTTCACCAACATCTTCTACACGGTCTCAACCGAGCGGATCATCGTCGGCGGGGGCGTCCCGCAGCGTCCGGGTCTTTTGGAGATGGTCAGGGAGCGTGTGCGCGCCCTGGTTGCCGGTTATCCCGATGCGGAGGGTGTGGCTGAATGGCTCAGCGCTGACGAGTTCATAGTCGCTCCGGGCCTTGAGGGTCAGGCCGGCGCGCTGGGTGCAATCGCGCTGGTCAGCTGACGGGTCGCCTGTGCCGAGCGCAACCTCCCGCCGCCGACGGCGGCGGGGGTTGTCTTCAGTGACGCATCAGGCGGCCACGCCAGAAGCTTCAGGCGCGGCCGCTCAGATGACGCTGATCAGAATCAGGCTCAGTAGCCCTGGAGGACGCAGCCGCTGCTCTTGTTGGACCACTCCTGCTGCAGCGCGTAGTGGTCACCGTTGATCGTCTGGTTGTAGGCGCTGGCGCCGGAACCGGTCATGGTGCCGAAGTTCCACGCGCATAGGTCACCGTTCTCGTAGCCGCTGCTGTTGTACCAGGCGGTTCCAAACGGGTCCGTGATTGTCTCGTTGTGCTCGTGGCTCAGGACGTTGATGGTCGCGTCGGCCGGGTTGCCGTTTGGCTGATAGCCCGAGTCGCAGGCGGCCGGGGAGGTGTCTGCGTAAGGCATGTTCGCGTAGAGCAGGTTCCCGGTGTTGGAATGGTATGCGCAGAACTGCGTGAACGAGCAGCTGCCCCTTGAGTAACAACTGCCCACGCCCGGGGGAGTGAACACAAAGTAGATGTAGTTGCTACCACTTGGCACCGTGCCTCCGGTGACCAGATTGTTCAGCTCCCGTGCGATCTGCGCGTCACTCACGCAGATGGCGGTGGCACGGTCGCGGCAGTCGTTAGTGAACTGTGTGGTATCCGTGTAACTGCCGCCAACGTTGGTGGCGGCAGAGAGGCCGCTGTACTGCGTCGCGGCGTAATAGACGTTGCTCGTGAGGTCCTTGCTGGTGTCGACGGAGTCATCCTTGAGGTATCTCTCTATGAGTGACTCGTAGCCTGACGGGAACGAGTAGCCACTGGGTGCCCAGAAGATCGCGTAGGCGGTGTTGCCGCTGAGCACCGGCCCGCCGTGGAAGATCAGGTTCTGTGAGCTGGTGTTGGTTCCGCCGCCCCCACCATGGGAGCCGTGAGAGCCGTGGGCTTCACGGTTGGGGATGATTCCCCTGATGGGACCGTGCGTACGGGCCGACCTGGCGGAAGCTGAGCCGGACATGACGATCATCAGCGCCATGAATGAAAAGACAGCTAGAAAAAGTAAAAGCGCCCGAGTGGCACGCGATCTGCGGATGATGCTCGGCAAGTTGACTCCCTCCGTGGTGAACGGCAGGAGATTCGCCTTTCCACCGCCCAGAACGTGGAAAATTCATCGACCGGATGATTGACCAGCAGGCCTGCATTCCCCACGGACGCATGCAGTCCCATCCGGCTGATCCTGGGTATCTGAGTCGACGGGCGCCAGCGCGCTAGTCGAATAAGGAGTAGATCAATCGCCTAGAACAGAAGGGTATTTGTTAGCCTCCCGCGGATGCTCAGCCGCCTCAGCTCCTTGATAGCCGCCACCATCCTGCTCGCCGCCGTCAGCGCGGGAGCCGCCCAAGCCGCCTCAGGGGGCGTGTGCGGAACCAGCGGCACCGTCTCCTACAGCTCTGGAACCGCCACGTGCACCTATGCAGCGGGCACCTCCGGAACCTTCACCGTCCCCTCCTCAGCCAGCAGCATCTCTGTGGTGGCCATCGGCGGCAAGGGTGGTGCCAGCAGCGGGAGTTCCAGCGCGCCCGGAGGCTACGGGGAATCGGTGGCGTCAAGCTTTACGGTCTCGAGTGGGGACCAGATCAACCTACAGGTCGCTGGCAACGGCGCAAACGCGGGCTATCAGTCCTATCAATCGGGGGCAGGCGGCACCGGCGGCGGCGGTGCCGGCGGCGGCGGCGCCGACGGGAGCGGTGGCGGTGGCGGCGGCGCCTCCAGCCTGACGCTGAACGGCTCCAAGCTGTTGGTGGCCGGCGGCGGTGGCGGCGGGGGATATGTGAGCGGGGAGAACGGCGGCAATGCTGGCCAGGACGGGGTCACGGTGGGGGTCAGCGGCGTCGGGGGCCCCGGCAAGGCCGGCACGTCGACGGCCGGCGGCCAGGGTGGTGCCTCCGACGGAACTAGCGGCCAGATCACCGATACCGCCGGCAGCTCCGGCGGCGCAGGGTCAGGCGGTGCCGGAGGCGGAGGCTGGGCCGGCGGCGGAGGCGGCGGCAGCGGCTACTACGGCGGTGGCGGCGGCGGGGCCGGCTACTACCACGGTGGTGGCGCCGGCGGGGGATCGAGCTACTCAAGCGATCCAGCCGCGACCTTCACCACGGACACCACCGGCACGCCGCTCATCCAGATCAGCTGGGCGGTCACGACTCCTACGATCTCCGCCCAGGTCTATGACCAGGCCAGCTCAAACGTGTGGTCGGGCAACGAGGTCTACGGATCCGCTCAGGCCTACGCCACCAGCTCGCTCGGCTCAATCGGAGGCGGAACGCCCACCGGCACCGTTATCTACAGCTTCTACAACGGTTCGAGCTGCACTACCACAGCAAGTGGGACTGAGACGGTATCCGTCTCTGGCGGATCGCCGCCGAACTCGACCGCAACGTCCCAGCTCGCTGCCGGCACACACGCTGTTCAGGCGGTCTACTCCGGGGACAGCAACTACGCGAGCGCGACCAGCCAGTGCGTCACCTTCACGGTCAACCCGGCGGTTGTCCATGTGGACGCCGGCGCGCTGTCAAAGACCTACGGCAGCGCCGACCCGACGGCCACGGCGACACTGCGCGCCTCCGACTTCGTCAACGGGGAGACTGCCACGTCCGCAGGCGTCTCCGGAGCGGCCAGCTGCGCGATCGCGGCGCACTCTGAGAATGCCGGCACCTACACCGGTGCGGTGACCTGCACTGCGGGGACGCTCGCGGCACAGAACTACTCGTTCGTGCCAGGCAGCGCCGCTGACCTCACGATCAATCAGGCCGTAGTGCACGTGGACGCCAACCCCACATCCAAGACCTACGGCAGCGCCGACCCGGCACCCACGGCGACGCTGCGTGCCTCGGACCTTGTGAATGGGGAGACGGCGACCTCCGCGGGCATCTCCGGGTCAGTCGACTGCACGTTGGCAGCGCATTCAGAGAATGCCGGCACCTACGCCGGTGCGGTGAACTGCACTGCGGGGACGCTCGCGGCACAGAACTACTCGTTTGTCACGGGCAACTCAGCCGACTTCACGATCAATAAGGCGGTTGTGCACGTGGACGCCAACCCCGCATCAAAGATCTATGGGACCGTGGACCCGCTCGCGACGGGCGCGATCCGCGCATCGGACCTGGCCAACGGCCAGACCTTGGCGACAGCTGGGATCAGTGGTGCCTTCATCTGCGCCTACTCCTCGCATCCGCAGAGCGTCGGTGTCTATGCCGGCGTCATCACCTGTTTCCCCAGCACGCTCGCTTCGACGAACTACAGCTTTGTGATTGGCAACACGGCGGCCCTCACGATCAAACAGGCGAGCCAGCTGATCAGCTTCACCTCCGCCCCGCCGGCATCGCCCACAGTGGGCGGAACGTACACGCCCGAGGTCAGCGCTGGAACATCACCCAATCCCGTGACCATAACGATCGACACAAGCAGCGCCCCCGGCGCCTGCACTGTCTCCGGTGGTGTCGTCAGCTTCACGGGTGCGGGCCTCTGCGTGATCGATGCGAACCAGGCAGGCAACGGTGACTTCCTGGCCGCGACTCAAACCCAGCAGACGCTCACGGTCGCCAAGCCCGCGTCGTCGACTCCGGGAACGGGAACCGGCACGACAGGAACCGGCACGACAGGAACCGGCACGACGGGAACGGGTAACGCCAGCCCCGCAGTCCATATAAGCAGCACCACCAACGGTCAGATCACGGTCGCGACGTTCACAACGTCAGGCAGTGTCCGGGAACTCGCGTTCACCGTGGAGTTGCCGCGCGGGATCGTGGTTGCTGAGCACGGCAGGAGCTTTGTCAAGCACCAGTTGACCGTTAAGGCTGCGGGCGGTAAGGCGGTGCCCTTCACTGTGGTGAGCGTCTCCTCCCGTAACAACCGGTTTGTGGTGAAGCTCCACACGGCAGTGACGAAGCTGAGGCTGCACATCAACACCCGGCGGCTGCTGCGTGTGAACAACCTTGGCACGCATCTGCTCAAGACCGGGAAGTACCACAGTGGCAGGATCATCAAGACCGCAGTGCTGGTCCAGACCACCGGACACCACACCTTCAGAATGAGGGTGGCGATCAGGATCCCCTAGTCTCCGGGGAGCCATGCGGATCGGCTGCTGCCAGTTGGAGCCGGTCATTGGCGACTGAGCTCCACGACCTAGCTTGAACGCCCCAAACTGAGCACTATTGCGCGCCGGGGCGAGTGTTAGGATCGCGCCAACACGCGCAGAACAGGCCTTGAGGGAGGCCGTCTGCGCGCACCGCAGACTCAGTGACGGCAGTCTCAACGGGAGGGATCACGGTGGCTCAGGAAGTCGGGTCCATGGCGGCGGAGCAGAGCACTTCGCCCAAGCTTTTCGTACGTCAGTCATCGGGGCTGGTGCGCAACGTGAGCGTCACCAATGCCCTGTTCTTCAACGTCGCCGCCTTTGTCGGCGTCGGCCTGACGCTGTACCCGCTGTTCTACTCGCTGCCGGGTGTGCCGATGTGGAAGGTGGGACCCTTCTCGGGGTACGGATGGGCCGCGATCATCACCGGCCTGTTCTGCGTCGTGCTGGCGCTGATCTTCTCATCCCTCACCTCCGTGATGCCCCGCTCCGGCGGTGACTACGTCTTCACCAGCCGTATCCTGCATCCCGCGCTCGGCTGGATGGAGTCGTGGACGCTCGTGATCGCCTCCGTGCTGATCATCGCGTTTGAGGTGCCGCTGGTGCTGCGCAACCTGCAGATCACCGCGCGGATCATCGGAATCGGCGCGGGCGGCTCCTTCTTCACCGGCGCCAACAGCTGGTTCACAGACTCCACCGGCTCAATCACCGGACTGCCCGGATTCGTCGCCGCGATTGTGGTGCTGATCGGGATCGGCGGGATCTGCGTGCTGCCGACGCGAACCTTCCACCGGGTCGTCACGACCCTGGCGGGGTTCGGCGTCTTCTGCTTCGTCGCGATGTTCCTGTTCGGCCTGATCGCCACCTCCAAGGGCAGCTTCGTGCACAACCTGCCGCGCTATGACGGCGGCGTCAGCGCCAGTGCGGTGGCCGCCTCCGGCAAGTCAGTGATCGACTCGACCCACGCGGGGCTGATAAGCCGGATCTTCTCCACAGCCTCGTTCCCGTTCGTGCTCTCCGTGCTGCTGTTCCAGTACATCGGCTTCCAGTACTCCGCCTACATCGCCGGTGAGGTCCGTGGCAACGTGCGCCGCGGGGTGATGATCGCGCTGCTGGGAGCACTGACCATCGGTGTGCTGGCCAACTCCGTCTACGTCGACGCGATCTCCAGCCACTTCGGCTTCAACACGCAAGTCAGCTGGGGGGCGAGCTACTGGGGCTTCACGACCTTCCACCTGCCGCTGGGGCAGCCCAACGCGATGCCGCTGCTGGCGGTGATCGCCAACAAGGGCCTGTGGCCGCTGTGGGCCCTGATCAGCCTGGGCGGGACCGTGTTCCCGTTCCTGCTGTGCCCCGTCTACATCAACTTCATCAGCCGGATGCAGCTGGCCTGGAGCCTCGACCGTCAGGTGCCTGAGTGGTTTGGTGAGGTCAATGAGCGCCTGCGCGCGCCACTCAACGCGATCCTCGCAACACTCGGCCTGACCGCGTTCTTCCTGTTCCTGCAGAGCTTCAAGACGCTGCCGACCTTCCTGGCCACCTCCGACCACAAGCTGAACCTGGTGGGGACAGCCTGGTTCTCCATCGTGATGGCGCTGTTCACCTGGTGTCTGCCGGGCATCAACGCCCTGCTCGTGAAGGTCAGGCGACCCGACCTGGTGCGTAACGCGCCGTTCAGCCGGGCGTTGCCGTGGCTCGGGGCGCTGTGGCTGATCTTCCCCGTGTGGATCTACATCTTCGCCGTGTTCAAACCGATCGTGAACGCGCTCAACGGTGGCAGTGCGCTCACGTACCTGGAGACCAACGGCATCATCGACGCGGGCCTCTTCTACCTGCTCGGACTGGTCATCTTCCTGGTCATGCGCTACCGGGCCAAGGCGGCCGGTGTGGACGAGAAGATGCTGTTCACCGAGTTGCCGCCTGATTGACGGCGGTCACAGCGATGGCAACACGCATCTACATCGCCAGCGACCTGCACGCTGCGGAAAAGGCCTGGCGCAAGTTCCTCAATGCGATCAAAGGCAACGTCTACCGGGCCGACGTGGCGCTGCTGGCCGGGGACCTGACCGGTAAGGCGATTGTGCCGATCGTCCAGCGCGGCGGTGCCCATGAGGCCTCCGTGCTGGGCGTGCAGCGGCGCGCCAAGAACGACCAGCAGCTGGCTGAGCTGCGCCGGGACATCGCGGACCTGGGCTACTACTCGTTCATCACCACCGATGAGGAGGCCGCCGGTCTGGCCACTGATGAGGCCGCGCGGGATGTGCTGCTCGGACGCCTGATGACCGAGCGCGTGCGGGAGTGGCTGGCGCTGGCCACCGAGCGGCTCGCCGAGAGCAACGTGCCGCTCTACCTGATCCCGGGAAACGACGACGAGTTTGCCATTGACGACACGCTGAACTCGCCGGACTACCGGCCGATCAACGGGGACGGGCGCGTGCTTGACATCCCCGGTGACCTGCAGCTGCTCTCAAGCGGGTGGTCCAACAACACGCCCTGGGCCACGCCGCGTGAGGAGACTGAGGAGCAGCTGTTTGAGCGCCTGGACGCGCTGGCGCAGCAGGTGCGGGACCCGCGCCGGGCGATCTTCATGATCCATGTCCCGCCTCACGACTCCGGCCTGGATGAGGCGCCGCTGCTGGATGAGAACCTGCGTCCCACGATCTCCGCCGGGGACGTGCTGCGCGGACCGGTCGGCTCCACCGCGGTGCGCCGCATCATCGAGAAGTACCAGCCGGTGCTCTCCGTCCACGGGCACATTCATGAGTCCGGCGGTGAGCGCCGGATCGGCGACACGGTGGCGATCAACCCCGGCAGTGAGGCCAACCACGGCATCCTCCGCGGTTACCTGGTGGACATCGGTAAGAAGGGCGTCGAGCTGACCCAGCGGGTCGAGGGTTGAGGTTGGGTCCGGTGCCGGTCCAGCGGGACCGGCACCGGGACAGGCCGCTCAGGCCAGCCCGCAGAAGCGCATCGCGGTCACGGCGATCCCCTGCGCGCAGGCGACCAGACCGTCAACGGGGACGTGCTCATCGATCATGTGCGCGACGCTCAACCCGTTGCGGCTGAAGCCGGGAGGTCCGTAGCCGACGGAGGGGATGCCGGCGAGGCTCGTCAGGGTGGCTCCGTCATACCAGGAGTCAAGCCCACTGAGGCCGCCCGCGATGCCCGCGTCGAGACTGGCCTGCAGCGTGGTGGTGACGATCGGCTCGTGCTCGGGGATGTCCATCGGCATCACGCCGTTGGGCCACCAGTCGAAGCTGGGCGGGTTGGCCGCCAGCCAGTCGTCGGCGGCTGCGCACTCGCGCAGGATCCACTCCTGCACCTCCTGGCGGACCAGTGAGCCGCCACCCGCCTGATCGGCCTGGGCGGCCACGAACATGACCGCGATCGTCAGCTCGCAGGAGGCCGGGTAGGTCACTGCCCACTCGCCCGCGCGCGCCATCGTCGCCAGCAGGCTGGGCTTGGAGACGTGGGGGTGTGCGTAGGCCTCGTTCGCGGCCCAGCGCTCACGCAGGGTGGAGATCGCGCCAAGCACCACGGCGGCCTTCTCGATCGCGTTCACGGCGCCGCCGCTGCGCCAATCCGGCTGGGACACCTCGGCGTGGCCGGGGCGTCCTGGGACCCGGATCACCCCGTACTCAGAGCCGCGGCAGGCGACCCACACGTCGCCGCCGGTCGGCTCGGTGACGATCCCCGCGTCGGCCTTCAGCCCGCGGTCAACCAGGGCGGTGCCGCCCGCGCCGGAGGACTCCTCGTCCGTGTTGGTGGCCACGATGAGGTCACCGGCCAGGCCGATGCCCATGGCCGCGAGTGTTTCCGCCGCAAACACCATCGCCGCGATCCCGCCCTTCATGTCGCACGCGCCGCGGCCGTAGAGCAGGCCGTCACGCAGCTGTGCGCGGAACGGGTCGCTGGTCCACTCGCCGCGCGGCTCCGCGGAGACGACGTCAATGTGGCCGTTGAGCACCAGCGAGCGGCCGCCGCCGGCGCCGCGGCGGGTGGCGATCAGCTGGGGGCGGCCGTGGAAGTCAAGCCCGGGAGGCACGAGCGGCCGTCCCGCCATGGCGGCCGCATCTGGCTCAAACAGGTCAACCTCAGCGCCGATGGTCCGCAGACGCTCGGCCAGGTAGCCCTGTAGCTGCGCCTCCTCGCGGGGCGGATCACCGGGCTCGCGCGCGGTGGTGTCAAAGCTGATCAGCGTGCTGGTCAGATCGGTCAGCTCGGCTCTGCCGGCCGCGATCCGTTCACAGACACTCTGCTCCAGTGTGCTCAGGTTCATGCAGGTGGAAGCTATTGGATCCGGCGGCGTGGTGGCGGCTAACCTTTAGCCGATGAGGAGCGGGCCGAGCGGGAGCCGGAGTTGACTGGGCAGCAGCCCGCACCCGCGGGGTTGAGCGGTTCAGGGTCCGAGCCCGCACTCGTCGCGCGCGCGCGTGAGGTGCACCATCACGCGGGGGCCACCGGGGTTGCCGTCAGCGTGCTTGGCGGGATCGCCATCTGGATGCGCGCCTCTCACCGCGCACGTACGACGTTCGGGCGTGAATACGCCGACATTGATCTGGCCACCACCAAGAAGCAGGCAAAGCAGCTGCGGGAGGTGCTGGAGCAGCTCGGTTACGTGCCGGACAAGATGTTCAACTCACTGCAGGGGGACACGCGGCTCTACTACAACGCGCCTGATGGCTCACACCACGTGGATGTGTTCATTGAGAAGTTCGTGATGTCGCATGAGCTGCACCTCGGTCCGCGGGTCGGGACCGAACCGCTGACGCTGCCGGCCGCCGACCTGCTGCTGACCAAGCTGCAGATCGCGGAGCTCAACCGCAAGGACGCCTCCGATACGGCGATGCTGCTGGTGGATCACGAGCTGACAGAGACCGACGGTGAGGGGCGGTTGAACGTCCGTCACGTGACCGCGCTGTGCGGTGAGAACTGGGGTCTCTACACGACTGTCACAGACAACCTGGAGGCGACAAGCGCGCTCCTGCCGGAGCTTGTGGCAGATGCAGAGCAGCGCCAGGTCGTCAGTGAGCGTGTGCGGAGTCTGCTCGGTGAGCTGGAGGCCGCGCCCAAGTCCGGTGGCTGGCGCCGGCGGGCGAAGCTCGGGCGTCGAGTACGCTGGTACCAGACGCCGGACGAGGTCTGATCGCGCGCTCCGGTAGGAGCAGCCGTACAGACGTTCAGATCTGAAGAGCGCTCTCAAGGCTCGCGTTTCGGGTGCCGAAACGGAACATGGCTCGGCACGGATGCCGGTACGGCCCCGGGGCCATCCCAACCAGAAAGCTTCTCACTAAATGACCCTAATCCTGGGCATTGCCCTGGCGCTCGGCTGCGCGCTCACGACCAATCTCGGCTTCATCTACAAGCATCGGGGCGCCTGCCAGGCCCCCGCAGTTGATTTTCGCCACCCGGTCATCTGCGCCAGGCAGCTGTTCTCCACGCGGCTGTTTGCGCTCGGGATGCTGATCGCCTGCGGGTCCTGGGTCTTCCACATAGCCGCCATGTCGCTCGTGCCGCTGTCAGTTGTGCAGTGCGTGCTGGCGGGTGGGATCGTGATGCTGGCGATCATGGCTGAGCGTGTCTACGCGGCCTGTGTCGGAAGGCGCCAGTGGGCGGGCTTGGCGATGACCGCCCTGGGTCTGATCATGCTGGGGGTCTCGCTGCCGCCCGACCATGATGCGCACTCGCGCTTCTCGGTGCCCGGGATGATCGTCTTTGAGGCCGTGCTGATCGTGATGGGAACCCTGTTGATCCTGGGCCCCCGTATCGGCGCGCCCCGCCAGCACCACGGCGTCATGTTCGGCGCGGCCTCCGGGATCCTGTTCGGTGTCTCCGACATCTCGATCAAGGCACTCACAGGGATCGTCGGCGCGCATGGCCTGCTCGGCCTGGCATCGCCCTGGCTGGTGGTGACGGTCGCTGCCTCCATCATCGCCTTCTTCTCCTCGGCAAAGGGTCTGCAGGACGGTGAGGCGGTGCCCGTGATTGCGGTCACCAGCACCGCCGCCAACGTCTCCGGGATCGTTGGCGGGCTGGTGGTCTTTGGTGACCCGTTCCCGACCAGTGGCGTGGGCATCGCCTTCCAGGCTGTCGCCTTTGTGCTTGTGATCGTCGCCGCGTGGTTCACGCCGGCGCCCACACGCGCAGCCGGCCTCATCACCGCCTGAGGACAGGGGCGTCGTACGGCGCCGGTGCGCCTGGCCCGGCGCCATGGTTGGGTGGGCGCGGGCGCTTTGCTGCGGCGCGAGTTGAGGCGCCTGCCAACGGCGGCCGAGCAGCCGGATCCTGGTGCATAATGAAATGGTTTCTGGTGTAAACCGTTTCGGTATGCCCGACCGCCCAAGGGAGGACTGTGTTGTCTGCATGGTTCGCTGGATCACTGGCTGCTTTGCGCCACGGTGGCGGCACCGCCGGTGCCGCCCACACCGCCGGTGCCGCCGGTGGCCGCGGTGGTCTCGCAGAGGGCCACAATCCGTGAGGTCGTGAAGACGGCCAAGCACAAGAAGAAGTAGCGGTCATGGCACTCGCGGGCGGGCGATGGCATGAGCGGAGGCCGCTGCCGTGTGCGGTAGCTTCCGCGCAATCCGGGTGCAGGTGTGTGTGGCCTGCTGAATGGCACTGATTGGAGATTCGATTGTTCAGGTTGTTGTCATATCCCACGGCTGTTTCGCGTGGCTTGCTGCTGCTGTTGGCCTCGCTGTCGGCATGCTGCCTGACGGCGCTTGGCGCAGCCCGTGCGTCGGCGGCGGCTGCGCAGTACGCGCAGTCGGCGGCACCGCTATCGGTGCCCTCCGGAGGAGATGCAACGACCATGGTGATCAACGGCACCGCGTGCGCTTCGGCGTCGTCGTGCGTCGCCGTAGGCGACTACAGCGACGCCACGTCCGGCAATGGGTTCGCGTTTGTGTCGGCCATCACCGACGGCGTACCGGGCCCATCGGTTCAGGTGGCGGCGCCCTCACCGGCCGCTGGCAATCCTCAAGCGATGTTGGATGGAGTGGGCTGCGCCGGCAGCGGTGCCTGCGTGGCCTTTGGTCAGTACGTTGACAGCAACAACGCCCCACAGTGGATGGTGACTGAGATCGCCAACGGCGTGCCGGCTCCAGCCACGAAGCTGCAGGGGCTCTCCGGACTAGCCCTCGACCACATCGCCTGCTGGTCCGCAGGCGACTGCCTGATGGTCGGTGAAGTCAAGGTGACGACGTCCCAGTACCAGCCGGTGGTGGTGCCCATCATCAATGGAGTACTAGGTGCCCCGCAAGTGCCCCAGGCCCCGGCCGATTCAAACGCTGGCGCGCCGGCGGGACAGCTGCTCTGGGTGGCGTGCCAGCCTTCTGGGGCCTGCGTAGCGGTCGGCAGTTACATGGATTCCAGTAACCACCTTCAGGGTCTGGTGGTGCCAATCACCTCCGGCCAGGTTGGCGCGGGCGTCAAGGCCGACGCTCCCATCGGCGCCTACGGAGATCCGCATGCGCAGCTCGACCTGGTGGCCTGCCCGCTGACTGGAAACTGTCAAGCGGTTGGTCGCTATCAGACGGGGAACGGGGTCTGGACGGGCATGGTCGTGCCGATCACGCCCGCAGGCTCTCCGGGCGCGGCGGCCGGAGGCGTGCAGCCTTCCAATGGCACCTCCCAAGGGCCTCAATGGCAGGGCATCGACTGCTCGTCGGCATCGCTGTGCATGGCGTCCGGCTACTACTCCCCGGTCGGTCCCTCACCACAGGCGTTCACAGCGGTGATAACCCCAGCGGGAGTCTCAAGCAACTCAGTCGTGCAACCAGGCGACAGCTCCAACTACATGTCTGAGATCTATAACCCCGGCTTCACAAGCGCCGTCGGGTGTGTCCCGTCGGGACCCTGCCTGGGCACCGGCTACTACTTCACGACGGCCGGCAGTGGCCACAACCAATACTCCGGGTTGGTGGGGCAGGTGTCCGCGACTGGACAGGTCGCGGCGGGGATGGCGGCGGTCGCACCTACAGATTCCGCGACCCCACAATCGGCAGAGCTCGACGGGACCGCCTGTGTTGCGGCTGGCTCCTGTATCTCAACTGGTGACTACGTCAACAGTTCCTCACATGACGTTCTCTATGAGGTGAGTTTTCAGGCGCCTTTGGCGGTGACGACTGCTTCGTTGCCGGCTGGTGCGTTTGGTTCGGCGTATGAGGCGCAGTTGGGTGCGTCTGGTGCGTGGGGTGATTATTCGTGGTCGGTTTCTTCGGGTGTGTTGCCTGCTGGTTTGTCGCTTGATCCTAAGTCGGGTTTGATTTCGGGGACGCCGTCTGTTT
>JAKAED010000248.1 GCA_021820105.1 Actinomycetes bacterium
GCTGAGCGGCCGCTCGATCCAGCACGCGATGATGATGATGATCCCGGAGGCCTACCGGACACGCCGCGACCTCGATCCGGATGTGAAGGGCTTCTATGACTTCCACTCCTGCCTGCTGGAGCCATGGGACGGACCAGCTGCCGTGGTCTTCACCGACGGCCGGGTGGCCGGCGCGACCCTGGACCGCAACGGCCTGCGGCCCGGACGCTGGGTGCAGGACACGGAGGGCTATGTGGTGCTCGCGTCGGAGGCGGGAGTGCTCACCGTCGCCCCCGAGCACATCCAGCGCAAGGGTCGCCTCGCACCGGGGAAGATGTTCCTGATCGACCTTGAGCGGGGCAGGATCGTCGAGGATGAGGACGTCAAGCTTGATGTCGCCCGGCGTCAGCCGTATGCGGACTGGTACCAGCAGTCCGTCGTTCACATCGATGATCTGCCCGAACGCGAACCGCTGACGCCACGGATCGAGCCCCTGCGTTCAAAGCAGCTGGCCTTTGGCTACTCGCAGGAGGACCTCAAACTGGTGATCGCCCCCATGGCAGCCAAGGCTGAGGAGCCGGTCGCGTCGATGGGTAACGACACCGCTCTGGCGGTGCTCTCAGACCGTCAGCCGCCCCTGTTCGCGTACTTCAAGCAGCTGTTCGCCCAGGTCACCAACCCGCCGATCGACCCGATCCGTGAGCAGGTGGTGATGAGCCTACAGGTGGGTGTCGGGCGTGAGCGCAATCTCCTGGTGGAGGCGCCAGAGCAGGCCCACCAGCTGGTCATGGACCAGCCGATCCTCCGCAACCATGAGCTGGAGAAATTGCGCCAGGTCTCGCACGAGATCTTCGATGCGGCGACACTCGACATCACCTGGCCGGTGGAGCGGGGGGCGGATGGCATGGAGGAGCGGCTCGACGCGCTCTGCGAGGAGGCGGCAGGCTACGTTGACAACGGCGCCAACATCCTGATCCTCTCTGACCGCAACCTCGGACCCGAACGGGTGGCGATGCCGTCGTTGCTGGCGGTTGCGGCGGTGCACCAGCACCTTGTGCGGCGCGGGACGCGCCTGAGCACCGGCCTGGTGATCGAATCTGGTGAGCCGCGGCAGATTCACGACATGGCGACCCTGATCGGCTTTGGCGCCTCGGCGATCAACCCGTACGTGATGTTTGAGTCGCTGGACGAACTGGCGGACCGCGCGCTGCTTCCGGAGGATCTGGACCGCGAGGAGGCTGAGAAGCGGATCGTCAAGGCGATCGGCAAGGGCCTGCTCAAGACCATCTCCAAGATGGGCATCTCCACGATCCAGTCCTACTGCGGCGCCCAGATCTTTGAGGCGGTCGGGCTCGACCGGGAGCTGATTGACAAGCACTTCACCGGCACCGCGTCACGCATCGGCGGGATCGGTCTGCATGAGCTTGCGGTGGAGGCGATCGAGCGCCACTTCCGCGCCTACCCCCGCACCGAACGCGACCTGCTGCCGGTCGGCGGCATCCTGCAGTGGCGGCGTGACGGGGAGTTGCACAACTGGAATCCGGACACCGTGGCGAAGCTGCAGCATTCGGTCCGGGGTCAGAACGGCAAGAGCTGGCAGACCTATGAGGAGTTCGCGAAGCTCGCCAACGAGGAGTCCGCGAGCCGCTCGACGCTGCGCGGTCTGATGCGCCTGCGGACGCCATGGGAGCCGATCCCGCTCGATCAGGTCGAGCCGGCCACCCAGATCGTCAAGCGCTTCACCACCGGCGCCATGTCGCTGGGTGCGCTCAGCCGCGAGGCGCTTGAGACCCTGGCCATAGCGATGAATCGCCTTGGCGGGAAGTCCAACACCGGTGAGGGAGGTGAGGACCCGGCTCGTTTCACTCCGGATGCGAACGGGGATGACCGCCGCTCCAGGATCAAGCAGATCGCCTCAGGACGCTTCGGTGTGACAACCCACTACCTGGTCAACGCGGATCAGCTTCAGATCAAGATGGCCCAGGGCGCCAAGCCGGGCGAGGGTGGGCAGCTGCCTGGGCACAAGGTCGACTCCTACATCGCCAAGATCCGGCACTCAACTGAGGGCGTGGGGCTGATCTCGCCGCCTCCTCACCACGACATCTACTCAATTGAGGACCTCAAGCAGCTGATCTATGACCTGCGCTGCGCGAACCCGACGGCCAGTGTTTCGGTCAAGCTCGTCAGCGAGGTCGGCGTCGGCACCGTGGCCGCCGGCGTCGTCAAGGCCAACGCCGACCATGTCACCATCTCCGGAGGGGAGGGCGGCACCGGAGCCTCACCGCAGTCATCGATCCATGGTGCCGGGCTGCCGTGGGAACTCGGCTTGGCGGAAACCCAGCAGACACTGATGCTCAACGACCTGCGCAGCCGTGTGACGGTTGAGGTCGACGGGCAGATGAAGACCGGCCGCGACGTGATTGTCGCGGCACTGCTGGGTGCAGACGAGTTTGGGTTCTCAACGGCGCCGCTGATCGCAATGGGCTGCATCATGATGCGCGTCTGCCACCTCAACACCTGTCCGGTCGGCGTCGCGACCCAGGATCCGACGCTGCGCGCACGGTTCCGCGGCACGCCTGACCATGTGGTCAACTACCTGATGAATGTCGCTGAGGAGGCCCGGCGCCTGATGGCGGCGCTTGGTATCCGTCGCTTCGAGGATCTGATCGGCCGGACCGACCTGCTGGACATGCGGGACGCGATCGACCATTGGAAGGCGCAACGCGTCGATCTCTCGCTGGTGCTGGCAAGCCCGGACGTGCCTGCCACGGTCGCAAGGCGCCGCACGCGCGGAGCCGAGCCGGTGCTGGACGACGCGCTGGACTGGGCGCTTGTGCGGCAGTGCTCGCCGGCCCTGGAGCGTCAAGAGCCGGTCAAGCTCGGGCCGATCGTCGTACGCAACGTCAACCGCACGGTCGGAGGTATCCTCTCTGGTGAGATAGCCCGTCGCTTCGGCGCGGGCGGCCTACCGGAGGGATCGATTGAGATTGACTTCACCGGTTCGGCAGGACAGAGCTTCGGTGCCTGGCTGGCCCACGGCGTGACGCTGTCACTGCGCGGTGAGACCAACGACTACACGGGGAAGGGCATGTCCGGCGGGATCATCGCGGTGCGCCCGCCGGAGTCCGCGCTCTACCGCGCGGAGGACAACATGATCGTTGGCAACACGGTGCTGTACGGAGCCACCTCTGGCCGCGCGTTCTTCCGCGGACTTGCGGGCGAGCGCTTTGCTGTGCGCAACTCCGGAGCCTCCGCGGTGGTGGAGGGCGTGGGTGACCACGGCTGCGAATA
>JAKAED010000249.1 GCA_021820105.1 Actinomycetes bacterium
GCACCACCTCCATGCCGAG
The DNA here is from genome assembly GCA_021820105.1 of Actinomycetes bacterium. Lineage (GTDB taxonomy): Bacteria > Actinomycetota > Thermoleophilia > Solirubrobacterales > Solirubrobacteraceae > Palsa-465. The sequence continues at coordinate 20 of JAKAED010000249.1, forward strand.
CCGGTCCTGCACGACCTCGACCGCGGGCACGATCGGCAGCGGTGGCATGTCGGCGGGGTCGAGCGTCGCCGCGAAGACGCGGAGCACGGGGAGCGTCGCGGCCTCGTCGAGAACCTCGAACGCGCCGCCCTGCGCCGGGGAGGCCGCCGGGGTCCAGCGGTAGAGCTGCGGCACGTAGATCCCCGGGATGCGGGCGAGCGTGCGCAGCATCCCGGCGCGCGGCAGCCCGGCGACTTTCCCATCCTTGACCGCGTCGAGCAGCGCGCGCAGCAGCACCTCGCCGTCGCCGATGGCGAACGCGTCGAAGAGATCGGCGACCGGCTCCGGGTTCGCCATGCACGGGCCGCCGCCGACGACGATCGGGTCGCTCTCGGCGCGGTCGCGAGCGAAGCGGGGAATGCCCGCGAGGTCGAGCAGGTACGGCACGTTGACGTAGTTCAACTCGGTCTGCAGCGTGATGCCGACGAGGTCGAACGCGCGCGCCGGGTGGTAGCTCTCGAGCCCGTACAGCGGCACCCCGGCGGCGCGCATCGCCGCCGCCATGTCGGGCCACGGCGCGAACGCCCGCTCGGCGAGCGTGTCGGGGCGCGTGTTGGCGATGTGGTAGAGGATGCGGGTGCCCTGGTGCGACATCCCGATCCCGTACTCGTCGGGGAAAGCGAGGAGCAGGCGCACCGCCGCCGAGCCCCACTCCTTCACGATGGTGTTGCGCTCGAGACCGAGGTAGCGGCCGGGCTTTTGCACGCCGGGCAGAATGCGGTCGAGCGCGGCGCGGATCTGGTCAGGTGTCACTCCAACCCCCGCGGATTGTAACCGACGGGGGGAGAGGAGCCTTCCCGCAGCGTTAGGCTTCGCTCGGGGCGCCGCCGGCGTCGGACCATCTATCCGGGCGGGGGGCCCGCGGCCGCTCCACCCGCCCGCCCGGCCGCTCTTGCCCCCCGTGCCCCCCGCGAGCCGCGGCGGAGCCGCGCCTCGCCCGGCGTTGCGCTGCGGCGGCTCGCGTGCTCACCCGTCAAGCTGGGTAGCTGGTAACCGAGGTATCCCGACGTCGCTGGGTATGTCGCCGTCGGTTTCGATCGGTCACCAGCCGTCCCACCGTACCAGGTGATGATCTGCCCCGTGTATTCGAGCCAATCCATACCGGTGAGGTCAACAAACCTCAGAGGGTTGTTCCTCCCGTAGGCGTACCTGTTCCAGCTCTGGGGGTCGGAGTTGCTTCCGGCGACGGGGTCCACGGAGACGAACCGCCCGAGGTGCGCGTCGTAGTAGCGAGCGCCGAAGTAGTACAGCCCAATCTCGCTGTCCAGCTCCTTCCCGGTGAACTTGTGCGGGTCGGCAGCCGCCCCCGGCCGCACCTCCTCACCGAACGGGTCGTACTGCACCTTCGTGACGAGCTGGCCCGTTTCGTTGGTCTCCGCGACCGGCGTGCCCAGGACGTCGGCGTGGTAGTAGACCCGGTGCTCGACGTTGTTCGCATCATGGGTGATCGTGCATAGCCGCTGGCCGTCGAGATCGACGTACTCGGCCAACAGCGCGGCGGTCCCCGAGTACTCGGCAATGACCTGACCTTGCGGGTCGCGGACGTAGTAGGTCGTCCCCGCGGCCGTGCTCTTGGAGAACCGCAGCCCGTCCCCGTCGTAGCTGAAGCTCACCGTCTGCGAGGGCGTCTGTACCGTTGCGAGCTGGTTCGCCGCGTTGAAGGTGGTGGCGTACGAGTCGGTGCCGGGGTTAGGCGTGACGAACGGCATCTGATAGGCCCAGGTGCGAACGACCATCTGCGCCATCAGGGCTCGGCTGACCGGGCTGGTCGGGCAGTAGTTGCCGCTTCTAGCCAGGGTTCACCGTCTCACGCCGACCTCAGCTGCCCGCTTCTGCTCCAGGTCAACCACAAACTGTGCCTTCCGGAGGAATCCAGTGGTTTCTAAGAGGAAAGTGCGCGAATCGCTGTTGCGTTGGAGGACGCACCAGTCGGACGGCTTGTTGGCGGTGACAACTGCCACGGTCTTTTCACTGCCAAATAGGGGTATCGGTATGTTCAGGCGCCTTCCTCCCTCCACTACCACCAACTGCGCACTCGGTTTCTCCGCGAACGGGTTCTCAAGCTCGAGGTAATAGGACAGCACGGTCCCGTTGCTGGTCAACGTTTGGACACCATTTCGTTCGTCGTGGTTCCTGTCCCACGAGACTATGCGGCCGTGGGCCAGTTTCATGGAGGCGAGTATGACGCCCACACCTGCGGCAGCGCAGATCAGTGGGACGCCGACACGCCAGAGGGTTGGGGTTGGCGATCGGAGTGCCAGGATGTGGAGGACGACAACCAGCACGCCCACGAAGAGAATGGGCAACAGAACGAACCAATCCTCCAGCGATGGCAAGTACCTGAACCAGTTCGTCAACAGGCCGGCCATGACAACGGAAAACAGGACATACAGCCCCAACGATGTTGCAAGAAGGCTCCTGGCCACCAACTATCACCTCCCTTGTCTACTTTGACCAACCAAGCTGGTCCGTAACCTGCTTCCAAACCTCGGGGGTATGCAGGTCACTGTGGCCGACTGCCTTTCCGAAAGCTCTATTCTCCATTCCAACAAAACTCACGTCGACGTTAGACGCGAGCGGGTCTGTCCTTTCGGCAAAGCCCGGGAAATGGCCACCCACGACCTGAACCGGGTCATTGTGGGAGAAGACGTTCACGTAGACTCCCACCGCATCAGGGTTGACAGTGTAGTCCGCTCGTTGGGGTGTGGCTAGAGTGATCAGGTAATCGACCTTCTCTGCCCCCTCCAGCCGCGTGTACTCCTTGGCCACGTTCCCTCCGTGACTATGAGCAACGATATTCAACAGCTCACCCGGCTGCCGGGCTGACTCAATGAAGCTCTTCAGCTGCACCGCTGCTCTTGACCTGTCCTCGCGGCTGTTGCCGCCTGACCACTGAAAATCTACGGCCTGTTCGTTGAATGTTGCGGATACCGCCTGGTTGAAAGCTGCTTGTGCCTTCGCATACGCAGCGTTTTGCGCCCAAGTGCCATGAATGATGATGGTAAGAAAGCCATCGGGGTCGATGTACTTCAGAGGGTTGTTCCTCCCGTAGGCGTACCGGTTCCAGCTCTGGGGGTCGGAGTTGCTTCCGGCGACGGGGTCCACGGAGACGAACCGCCCGAGGTGCGCGTCGTAGTAGCGAGCGCCGAAGTAGTACAGCCCAATCTCGCTGTCCAGCTCCTTCCCGGTGAACTTGTGTGGGTCGGC
>JAKAED010000250.1 GCA_021820105.1 Actinomycetes bacterium
TTTGAACGCCCCGTTTTTGCTCACGTGTTCCATCGTCACGATCACCCGCTTGGCCCCGTGCACGAGGTCCATGGCGCCGCCCATGCCCTTGACCATCTTGCCGGGGATCATCCAGTTGGCGATGTCACCGGAGGCCGACACCTGCATCGCCCCGAGGATGGCGGCGTCGATCTTGCCGCCGCGGATCATGCCGAAGCTAGTGGCGGAGTCAAAGAAGCTGGCTCCCCGGCGGATGGTGACGGTCTCCTTACCGGCGTTGATCAGGTCCGGGTCGACCTGGTCGGGTGTCGGGTATGCGCCGGTGCCCAGGATCCCATTCTCCGACTGCAGTACCAGCTCGACATCGTCGGGCACGTAGTTGGGCACCAGGGTCGGCAGTCCGATCCCCAGGTTGACGTAGTCACCGTCATGCAGTTCGGCGGCGGCGCGTGCCGCCATCTCTTCGCGCGTCCAGCCCATCACGCAACCGCCTCGCGCACGGTCACGCGCTCAATGCGCTTCTCAGCGGCCTGCGCCGGTGTCAGGGCCAGAACCTGGTGTACGTAGGCGCCTGGGGTATGGATCTCGTTGGGGTCAAGCTCCCCTGGCTCAACCAGCTGCTCCACCTCAGCCAGGGTGATCCGGCCACACATGGCTGCGAGTGGATTGAAGTTCCGGGCGGCAGCCCGATAGACGAGGTTTCCGTGCCGGTCTCCCTTCCAGGCGCGGACCAGCGCGAAGTCGGCGATGATCGCTCGCTCCATCACGTACTCAAGCCCATCGAAGGTCTGGCTCGGCTTGGCCGGAGAGGCGATCTGCACGTTCCCGTCGCTGTCGTAGCGCCAGGGCATCCCGCCCTCCGCCACCATCGTTCCCACGCCGGTGCGGGTGAAGAAAGCGGCGATTCCCGATCCGCCGGCCCGCATCCGTTCGGCCAGCGTTCCCTGTGGAGTGAGCTCCACCTCCAATTCACCCGCCAGATACTGGCGAGCGAACTCCTTGTTCTCGCCTACATAGGAGGCGATCACCCGCCGCAGGCGACCATCGCCCAGCAGCAGGCCCAGCCCCCAGTCGTCCACTCCGGCGTTGTTGGAAACGACCTCCAGCTGATCGGTCCCGGTGTCGTGCAGGGCCTGGATCAGGACTGACGGGATCCCGCACAGACCGAAGCCGCCGACCGCGAGCGTGGCGCCTGCCGGGATCTGAGCCACGGCCTCGGCCGCAGATGAAACCGTCTTATCCACCTCAGCTGCCCTGGACCTCTAGCACCAGCGCGTCCCCCTGTCCGCCTCCGGAGCAGATTGCGGCGCAGCCGATGCCACCGCCACGGCGCCTGAGCTCGTGCACCAGGGTGCCGATGATACGAGCGCCGGACGCGCCGATCGGGTGGCCAAGTGCGACCGCTCCACCGTTCACGTTCACGCGAGCCTCGTCGATCCCGAGCATGCGGATGCTGTTGATCGCGACCGACGCAAAGGCCTCATTGATCTCCCAGAGGTCAACGTCCTGCGGCGTCATCCCGAGCTTGGCCAGCGCCTTCAGCGCCGCGTTGGCGGGCGTGCGGGCGAGGTAGGCAAAGTCGTCGGCCACCTGCGCCTGGGCAATGACCGTCGCCAGCGGGCGACGGTCATTGGCGCGAGCCCACTCGTCGCTGGCCACCACGATCGCACCGGCGCCGTCGTTGACCCCGGGTGAGTTGCCCGCGGTGTGCGAACCCTCCTTACCGACCAGGCCGGGCAGCTTCGCCAAGGCCTCGAGTGAGGTCTCGCGGCGGGGCGCCTCGTCGATCTCGACCGTGGTCTCGCTCTTCCTGGTGCGGATCGTGACGGGCACGATCTCCTCGGGCAGGCGTCCCTCGTCGGTGGCCTGCACGGCGAGCTGATGGGACCGCAGTGCCCAGCGGTCCAGATCGGGTCGTGTGATCTCCAGTTCGTCCCCGATCTCGGTCGCCTCGTCGAACATCTGCCGCCCGGAAAACGGGTTGGTCAGACCGTCGTGGACCATCGCGTCAAGCGCCGCGGCGTCACCCATGCGGTAGCCGAAGCGGGCGCCCTTCAGGAGGTGGGGCGCGTTGGACATCGACTCCATGCCGCCGGCCACCCCGATCTGCATGTCGCCGGCGCGGATGGCGGAGTCGAGCAGACCGACCGCGCGCATGCCGGACGCGCAGACCTTGTTGATCGTCTCGGAGGAGACCTCCTTCGGGATCCCGCCGGCGATCTGCGCCTGGCGCGACGGTACCTGTCCCTGGCCGGCCTGGAGCACCTGGCCCATCACCACGTGCTGAACCTGCTCCGGTTTCACCTCGGCACGCTCCAGCGCCGCGCTGATCGCGTGGCCGCCCAGCGCGGTCGCCTCCAGTGATGAGAGTGCACCACCGAGCTTGCCGATTGGCGTGCGCGCGCTGGCGAGGATGACTGTTCTGGGCATCTGCAGAGCTCCCTGTCGACCGATCTCCTGGATGGATCTCGGTGGCCTCCCTTGTCAGCACCAATATGACTGCGCAGCCGCGGTGTTGCAAAGACATAGATGCTCTGGCTTCAATAGCATTTCGGCATGGAGCTGCGGCAATTGCGATACCTGGTTGCGCTGACCCACGAGCTGAACTTCACCAATGCGGCGGCGCGCGCTCATGTCGCCCAGCCGGCGCTCTCGCGCCAGATCCGCAAGCTCGAGGACGAGCTCGGAGTGGCGCTGGTGGACCGGACCTCGCGGCGGGTGCAGATGACCGCGGCGGGACAGCGGCTGGCGCAGCACGCGCAGATGATCCTGGATCAGGTGGAGTCGGCGCGGGCGGAGGTGGCGCAGGGCACTGGTCTGACCAGCGGGCGGCTTTCAATCGGAGCGACCCAGACCCCGGGGCCGCTTGACATCTCAGGCCTGCTGACTGAGTTCCATGCTCGCTATCCCGCGGTCGCGCTTGCGGTCAGGGAGGATCTCAGTGTTGCCATCGCCGACCGGCTGCGCAGCGATGAGCTCGAGCTCGGGTTCGTCTCGGAGCTGGCGCCACCAGCGCGCCACGGCCTGGAGCTGCGGCAGATCGCGACTGAGCCGATGGTGATTGCGCTGCCACCCACCCACCGTCTCGCCGCCCGCGCAGAGCTTGAGTTCGCCGAGCTCGACGGCGAGCCGTTTGTGCTCTTCCCGGAGGGCGCGACGATCAGGGACACGGCGGACCAGCTCTTCCGCGCTCATGAGCTGGAGGCCAAGGTCGCGTTCGTGACGACGGACACCGCCCGCATCTGTGA
>JAKAED010000251.1 GCA_021820105.1 Actinomycetes bacterium
GCTACGACCAGCTGATGTCGTTCGGCTGGAAGGTGCTGCTGCCGCTGGCCACCCTCAACCTGCTCGTCACCGCGATCATCGTGGTCGCCTAGGAGGACAAGCTCATGCCCTACGACCCCGGCTCAGACGTACTGGAGGTGATCCGCCACCCGCCGCGTGGCGCGATGTCCAGTACCTACCGCATCTTTGGCGAGACCCTGCGCGGTATGAAGACGACCTTCGCCCGCGTGGTGGAGGGGCCCACCACCATCCAGTATCCGGAGGAGAAGACGCCGGTCTACCCGCGCTTCCGCGGCCGCCACAAGCTGCACCGCTTTGAGGACTCCGGTCTTGAGAAGTGCGTCGGCTGCTCGCTCTGCGCGGCCGCGTGTCCGGCCGACTGCATCCGTGTGGTCGCCGCTGAGAACACGCCGGAGAACCGTGTCTCCGCCGGCGAGCGCTACGCCGCCGTCTATGAGATCAACCTCAGCCGCTGCATCTTCTGCGGTTACTGTGAGATCGCCTGTCCCTTCGACGCGATCACGATGGGCCATGACTACGAGATGTCCGACTACACCCGCTCCGACCTGATCTTCACCAAGGAGATGCTGCTGGCGGAGCCGCTCGAGCGCACGCCGCTGAGGGCAGAGGGGGAGTAGCGGATGGCCTCAGCCATCTTCTTCTTCATCTTCGCCATCGCCGCGATCATCGGCGCGGTCGGCGTGGTGACGCTGCGCAACCCGCTGTATGCGGTGCTGTCGCTGGTCTGCCACCTGGTCGCGCTGGCGGCGCTCTTCCTGCTTTTGCGCGCGGAGTTCGTCGCCGCAGCCCAGGTGGTCGTCTACGCCGGCGCGGTGATGGTGCTCTACGTGTTCGTCGTCGCCTACGTGGGCGGCGGTGATGAGATCGCGGCCGGCAGTTCGCTGCGGATCCTCGGGCCGCTGTTCGCGCTGGCACTGGCGGTCGAGCTCTTCATCGCGATGCTCGGCTCCGCCCTGTCAGGGATCAGCGGCAAGGGCGCGCGCTACACGCCCGGCTTCGGCACACCGGCCCACATCGGCAAGCTCTTCCTGACGGATTACCTGTTCCCCTTTGAGGTCGCGTCGCTGCTGCTGCTGGTGGCCGCGGTCGGCGCGATCGTGCTGGCGCGCCGCCGCCGTGGGCTCGAGGATGACAGCCTCGCCTTCCGGGAGCTGGTGGCCACGCCGCGTCCCGCCTACACGGGCACCATCGCGGAGGGTGCCGGTGTCCGCCGCGTGCGCGAGCAGCTTGAGCAGGTGCACGGCGGCGTCACCGAGCTGATCGGCGGCGTTCCGCAGGACCGCGAAATGACCGCCACGGTCGTCGGCACGCACGACACCAAGGATGCGGACGGCGCTGACGGAGGGGAGGGCTGATGGCCATCGGCTGGTACCTGGCGGTCTCGGTGCTGATCTTCTGCATCGGCGCAGGTGGGGTGCTCGTGCGGCGCAACCCGCTCGTGATCCTGCTCTGCCTGGAGCTGATGCTCAACGCGGCCAACCTCGCGCTGGTTGCCTTTGCGCGGATGCACGGCGGTGAGGCGGGCCAGATCTTCGCGCTCATCGTGATGGTCGTGGCCGCCTGTGAGGTGACGGTGGGACTGGGCCTGCTGGTGGCCATCAGCCGCCGCAACCTGCCTATTGATGTCGATCAACTGCATGAGCTGAACGGATGAGTCCAACTACCTGGGGGTGGCTCGTCCTGCTGTTTCCGCTGCTGGGCACGGTCACCATTGGCCTTGGTTACAAGCGGTGGCGCAGGATGGCCGGAGTAATCGGGACCGGTGCCATCGCGCTTGCCTTTGTGTGCGCGGTCGGCGCGCTGATCACGCTGCTGGGTCGCAGCGCTTCCCACCGTGAGGTTGTCTCAAGCCTCTGGAACTACGACGCGAGCGCCGGCGTCGACGCGAAGCTGCAGATCCTGGTCGATCCCATCTCCGTGTTCATGATCCTGGTGGTCAGCGGCGTCTCGACGCTGATTCACCTGTACTCGACCGCCTACATGCGCTCAGATGAGGGCTACGCACGCTACTTCGCGTACCTGAACTTCTTTGTGTTCTCGATGCTGACGCTGGTGCTGGGCGGCAACCTGGTGATGCTGATCATCGGCTGGGCGTTCGTCGGCGCGGCCTCCTACCTGCTGATCTCCTTCTGGTACCGGCGCACCACCGCGACCGGCGCGGGCATCAAGGCCTTTGTGATCAACGTGCTGGGCGACGTCGGTCTCGTGCTCGGAACGTTCTTCATCTTCCGCCACACGCACACCGTCTCCTACCTGGGGAACTTTGCCGCCGTCGGCCATGTCTTCCACAAGGACTCCACCGATCTGGTCGCCGGTTGCCTGCTCTTCCTCGTTGGCGCCTTTGCCAAGTCCGCCCAGGTGCCGCTGCACACCTGGTTGCCGGACGCGATGGAGGGTCCGACCCCGGTCTCGTCACTGATCCACGCCGCCACGATGGTGACCGCCGGCGTGTACCTGATCGTGCGCCTGCACCCCTTCTTCCAGCTGGCCCCCACGGCCGCTGAGGTCGGCACGATCGTCGGCTGCGCGACGCTCGTGATCGCAGGCACCATCGCCCTGGTGGTCACCGACATCAAGCGCGTGATCGCCTACTCGACCATGTCGCAGATCGGCTACATGATCATGGGTGCCTCCGCCGGCGCCTACTCCGGCGCGTTGTTCCACCTGATGACGCACGCCTTCTTCAAGGCGCTGCTCTTCATGGGCGCCGGCTCGATCATCGGCGCCATGGCCGGTGAGCAGTCGCTTGACCGGATGGGCGGCTTCCGCAAGGCCATGCCGTTCACCTTCGTCTGCTTCTTGATCGGCGGCCTGGCGCTGTCCGGCGTGGCCCCGTTCTCCGGCTGGCTCTCCAAGGACGACATCCTCGCTTACGTGAACAACCGCGGTGGCATCTATGAGGTCTTCGGGATCTTCGGCTACATCGGCGCGCTGCTCACCGGCGCGTACACCTTCCGGATGATCTTCCGCGCCTTCTACGGCAAGCCCGTGCCTGAGGCGGTCGAGCTGGAGCACGGCCACCTGGCCCACGCGGCCGAGCACACCAACCCCGCCACCGGTGAGGTCACGGCGCGCGTTCCCCTGCCCTCGACGACAGTGGTCGACGACACCGTGGCGGCGGCGCGTGCCGCGTGGGCGCAGTGGCGTCACTCGACCCTCTCGCAGCGCACCAATATCCTGTTCTCGCTGCGTCAACT
>JAKAED010000252.1 GCA_021820105.1 Actinomycetes bacterium
ACAGGTCGCCCAGATCCTTCCCAGCCGAACCCCCCACCGTCCAACCCGCCAACTCCGTCCCCAACTACCGCTGCCAGATCATACCCCTACACGCTCAGGAAGACTTGCCCGTAACAAGCGAGTGCGGTCGTGCTGGTCGACGCCTCGGTCGCCCGTAGCTTCGCCGTCGTCGGTTGGACCCGACACCTGCTCCAGCTGTCCGGGGTGACGATCCTGGTCGCCGATGGCGTCCACGGCGCGGAGCCGGATGCTCCGAGTGAGCTGCGCCGGATCCACAAGGCGCTCCAGCGAGAGGCGGACGACACCGGGCTTGGCTCAGGCCGATCCAGCCGGGCGCTGTCGGCTGTCCAGGGCCTCGATGAGCTGCTGGCCCTCGGCTCGGGCGAGCTCAGTGTCCTTACGCCGAGCAGCGACGAAGTGGCCCTGGCCGTCCGTCTCCAGTCCCGGCGACCAGACGACCGGGCCTGGCGCCACTCACTTGGCGCGAAGGCTCGACGACTCGATGCCGGCGAGTCCGCGTCCATCGCGATCGCGCTGACCAGATCTCTTTCTTTCGCGAGAGATGACAACGATGCCCTCACGCTCTGGGAAGCGCTGTCAGGCGGGCCGGGATGTCGCACTCGGGACCTGCTCCTCGAGCTGGTTGGTAGGGGCGTGGTCGCCGAACGAGCGGCCGCGGATGTGTACTACATCCTGCAAACCGACGATCTGCACAACCTCGGAGGCCCACCCTGGGTGGCTCCACCGTGAACGCTGTCCAACCGGGCGGTCCGATCCTCAAATGGAGGTTCTCGCGCGGCGAGCGAACTGGGTGACCGGGCCGGACGATGAGGCCGGAAGATGCGCAGCGCACCTGTCTGGGGCATCCTCGCTTCAGAGTGTCGGGCGCGTCCGCGAGACCGCCGCTGCGCAGGGCCATTGTCGCCAGAGTTCACAGCGTGAGTAGGCGCGTGCCCCATGCAGTGCCCTATGCAGAGCCCGTGACCAGCACAAACGCAGGATCTGTCGAGGAAAGCCGCGCGAATACGTGATGTCACCTCCACCGCGTACTTCAGATCTTCGTGCCTTTCGGGATGACTATCCCGGGCTTTCATGCTGTTGAGTGGCATTCCGACGGGGTTAGCCACATGGTTTATCGACGTGATTATGGGTGAATGATCACCCTGCCCTACGCAACCCTGCGCGCGAGGTTCTCGTCGCGCAGGGCCCGCACGCTGGGGGTTCGCGCTCGGCCAGGATCGAAGGCGGGCCTCGTGGCGCGGCTTGCCCTACGCAGCCCTACCGCAGCATGGGGCAGTGCGGTATCCAGAAAGATCGCAGAGAGGTCGCCGCTGACCGTGCCTGCTCGGTCCCGTCGCGATGCGGGATCAGCTACTCGGGGCGCCGGCGCCCAGGAGGTGTTGGGACGTCGTCAACGGTGACGCGGTAGTGGCGGAGAGCGGCTACGTCGACCAGTCGCACCTGCATCGCGATGTCGTGGCCTTCGCCGCGGTGACGCCGACTGGCGTCGCAGGCTCGTCGTTTCTCGCCGTTGACGACCAAGCGTGGCCTACCTCAGCTCTCGAACCCGGTCCTCCCTGCGATGCAGCGGGGCGCCGATGTGTTTGCTTGCCTGGTCGAGTCTGCCGGCGCGGTGTGAACGTGCCAGTCGGGTTTGAGATGGACGAGGGATCGAAGCCAGCCGGCACGGATGAATCGACGTTCGGGCTACCTGTTCTTGACGTGCTGATCGCTGGAGGCAGAAGGCGACGGCGGAGGGCCTTCGCTCGCCCGCGACTCCCCGGACAGCGCAGGGGTTCGGGTTGGCTACTCCGGGTGGGGTCAGCCCGATCGGAGGTTGGTGTCGTGTGGCCAGATGGTGCTGAGCACCCGGTCGGGCCAGTCGTCGGGGATGCCGGCGATGGTGAGGTAGCGGCCGTAGAACGAGCCGATCAGCATGCTGGTGAGCGCGTCGAGGTCGGTGGACTCGGGGATGTCACCAGCGGCGAGCGCTTGACGGAGCAGCGCCCGTCGCGGCTCGACGATGCGGGTCTTGAACAGGTCGAGCAGTTCGGGGTGGCGCTGTTCTTCGGTGAGCAGCGAACCGAGGATCGCCAGCGCCGGGGTAGCGCGCAGGTTACTGTGGAGGTTCTCGAGGATCGCCAGCGCGTGAGCGCGTGGGGTGGTGGCACCGGCGGGTGGTTCCTCGACTCGGAGTGCGCCGATCACTGCTGCGGCCAGCTCCGCCTTGTCGGGGTACCGGCGTCGGAGGCTGGGCACGGTGGTTCCGGCGGCGGCCGCTACCGATTCCAGTGACATCCGGGCGTAGCCGAGGTCTCCGAACTGGCGGGCCGCGGCGGCGAGAATCGCTTGATCGAGGGCTGGGTCTCTCGGCCGTCCGGCCTTGGTCTGCGGGCCGGTCATTATGTTTCGATAGACTATCGTAACGTAAAGCTCAGAGGAGGACTTCGATGTCTGAACCGTTGCCCGCCACCGCCGTCGTGCGTGTCTCGCGTGCCACCTTTGACCCGGGCCGGTTCACCGAGGTCGAGGCCATGAACAAGAGAACGTCGCAGTACCTGGTCCCCGCCATCGAGCGGCTGCCGGGACTCATCCACTTCTACGCGGCCGTCTCACCCGAGGGCTCGGCAGTCCAGGTGAGCGTCTGGGACACCGAAGAACACGCCAAGCAACTGAACAACCTCACCGAGATGACGGTCGACGCGCGGGGAGAGGCCGAAGCGGCCGGCGTCGCATTCACGCCGATCATCAACTACCCCATCGGCTGGACTATCTGACCTCGTGCGGCCAGCCGCGGTCCCCGCCCGAGTGGTCCCTGCCGGTTCCGGCCAGGCTACGGCGACGTTGCTGCGATCATGCGTCCCTTCGACGCCCGCCTACAGGATTCCGACCGAGTAGCAACCTGCCCACCCTTTGAGCTCAGAACAACATGAGCGACGCCAGACGGCCTCGTGATGCCCGATGAACAGCACTTTCGTGTCCTCGACTCCCGCACACGCCCTGGCGCGACGCATGGACATTGCTTCTCCTGTGTCCGAGTCGTCACCGCCGGGGCAGTCTGTCGCTACGGGGAAGCGCTGAGATGATACGGACAGACCGGGCACTCGCAACCTTGGTAGCCTCTACGTCGAAGGCATGGGGACGCTTTCGCGTCTTCACGGACCGAGATATTTGCTG
>JAKAED010000095.1 GCA_021820105.1 Actinomycetes bacterium
TGAGGACGATGCACTACACTGGCGCGCACAAGAGACGACGCCCAAGACCTCCGGCAGCGCTAGCGCGTAAGTCCTGAGCAGGTGGAGCCTCGATCGCAAGCGGCCAACGCCTCGGTCTGCCTGCTCGCGACGCCCGCCTGAGCCGCGGGCGTTCTTCGTAGAGAGCGAGCACTATGAATCGAGAAGAAAAAGCAGCCGTCGTCGAGGAGATCGCCGGCGACTTGGGCAGCTCTGAGGCGATCTTCGCGATGGACTACCGTGGCATCACGGTCGCCCAGATCGCTGAGCTGCGTGAGAAGCTGCGCCCGACTGACACCAGGCTGCGGGTCGCCAAGAACTCCCTGTCTGAGCGGGCGGCTGATCAGGCCGGCGTGACGGAGATCAAGTCGCTGTTGCTCGGACCCACGGCGCTTGCGTTTGTGAAGGGCGACGCGGCCGCGGCCGCCAAGGTGTTGAGTGACACCGCCCGGGCGCTGCGCGGGCCGCTTGCGTTCAAGGGCGGCTTCATGAGCGGCTCCGTGCTGAGCGCGGAGCAAGTGGAGGCCATCGCCAAGCTGCCCTCCCGTGAGGTCCTCAACGCCCAGCTGGTCGGCACCATCGCCGCACCGATCTCGGGCCTGGCGCGTACCCTCAACGCCCTCATCGCGGGTGTTGCAATCCAGCTCGGGCAGATCCGTGATCAGGGTCTGGTCGGCGGAGGCGGCTCCTCGGAGCCGGCAGCCGCCGCGCCTGAGCCGGCCGCCGCGGACGCGGCAGCCGCACCGGAGGACGCGGCCGAGGCGGCCGCACCGGAGGACGCGGCCGAGTCGGCCGCACCAGAGGCGTCCGAGCCTGAGGCTGAGCCCGCCGCAGCTGAGGCTGCGGAGGCCGCCGAGTCAACCGACGCCGAAGCCGCGGCCGAGCCGGCGGCAACTGAAGACTGAAAACTGACAGCCGTACCACCTAGGAGAAACACATGCCTACCACTGAAGAATGGATTGAAGAGCTCAAGGGGATCTCGGTCCTGGAGCTCTCAGAGCGGATCAAGGCCCTTGAGGAGGCCTTTGGCGTCTCCGCAGCTGCGGTCGCCGCTGCTGCCCCGGCCGCTGCCGCCCCCGCTGGCGGCGACGCCGCTGAGGAGGAGGAGTCAGGCACGGTCGACGTGATCCTCACCTCCGCCGGCGACAAGAAGATCCAGGTCATCAAGGTCGTCCGGGCCGCCACCGGCCTGGGCCTGAAGGAGGCCAAGGATCTGGTCGACAACGCTCCCAAGCCCGTCAAGGAGGGCATTGAGAAGGACGAGGCCGACAAGCTCAAGGCTGAGCTTGAAGAGGCCGGCGCGAGCGTCGAGTACAAGTAGCTCGTAGCGACGACTGTCTCGCTGCTTGTGTGAGGGCGGCCCAGCGGGGCCGCCCTCACCACTTAAGCCTTCGGCTGCGACTCGTCAGTCGCGGTCGGCTTCATAGAGCAGCATCAGCTCGCCGTACGCCTCACGCATGCCGTTCGGTCGCAGCCCCGCCTTCTCAAGCACGCGCTGTGACGCGCGATGCTCGGGCTTGACCACGGCGACTATGTGACCGAGGTCCAGGGGGCCAAACGCCTGACGCACCACCTCGTGCGCCGCCTCGGTTGCCAGTCCGCGGCCCCAGGCGGTGGGGTGCAGGTCATAACCGAGTTCCGGGTCCGGTCCGCGGTGGTCAAATGGTTGCAGGCCGCAGTCACCGATCAGCCGGCCGCTGGCGCGATCCTCAACGGCCCAGAAGCTCCACCCGTACGTGCTCTGGTACCCGATCTGCTGGGTGATCTCGCGCTGGACATCCTCGCGCGTGTGGGGTCCGATCCAGTGGGACACAAGCGGGTGCTGGTAGATCTCGGCCAGCGTGTCCAGATCGTCAGGCTGCAGTGGGCGCATCAGCAGGCGCTCCGTCGTGATCGGGAAGCGCGGCGCCGGCTGCATCGTGCTCGACTATATGCCTGACAGGGTCTGGCCGGCCCTCACTCCTCTGAGGTGGAGCCGAGCACCCGCGCCACCGCCTCGGTGCGGTTGCTGGCACCGGTCTTCTCGAGGATCTGTTTGACGTGCCACTTGATCGTCGGCACGCTGAGGTAGAGCTCCTGGGCGATCTGGGCGTTGGTGAAGCCGCGTGAGATCAGCCGCAGGATCTCAAGCTGGCGCTCGCTGAGGGCGGGGGCGGCCGGATCGACCGAACCGTCGGGTCTGATCGCCAGCCGCTGCAGCTCGGTGGCGTAGCTGGCCAGGCTGGCGGAGGCGCTGGCGAGCCTGTCATCCACCTGGTGGGCATCGGTCACGTCCCGAACCACGCCTATCAGGCGCTGCAGGCGCCCGTCCTGGTCGACTATCGGCTCAGCCTGCATCTCGACCGTACGGACGCGGCCGTCGACCCTGATCACGCGGTGGTGGCTGAACACGGGCCGCAGCTCCTCAACCGCCTCACTCAGCGCGTGCCGCACGCGCTCACGGTCGTCGGGGTGCACACGGTGAGCCAGCCCGTGCTCGATTGTGACGTCGGTGGCATCGGGGTCTGCGCCGTAGAGCGCATAGATCCCGGCCGACCACTCGGTCCTGCCGGTCACCAGGTCCCACTCCCAGCTGCCGGTGTGGCCCGTCATCTCGGCCCGCTCAAGTCGCGAGCGGCTGAGTTCAAGGGCTCGGAGGGCCGCGACCTGCGCGGTGATGTCGCGGCTGATGCGCAGCACCCCAACCACTGTTCCATCTGGGGCGGTGATCGGGGACATGGTCATTGACAGGTCGATCAGCGCACCGTCGCTGCGCTTTCGCCGAACCTCCAGTGGTGTGATGGTCTCGCCGGCCATGGCTCTGTCATGCAGCGCCTGCTGTTCCTGGCGTGCCTCATCTGAAGGTGCCAGCACAGAGATATGGCGGCCGACCATCTCGCCCGCGGTCCAGCCGAAGATCCTCTCTGCAGCGGGATTCCAGGCTGTGATCATCCCGCTGGTGGTGCAGGTCACCATCGCGTCGTGTGCCGAACCGAAGACGGCGTCGAGCCGTGCACGGCTGTCAGCAGCCTCCAGTTCGCTGGTGAGGTCCCTCACCTGCGCGACGATTGCGGTGGTGCGGCCCTCCCTGTCCGTGAGGGTGGCAAACGCCACATCCGCCCACACCGTCGAGCCGTCGGCGCGGAGGTAGCGCTTGTGGGTGCTGTTCCGTCTGCTGGCACCGCTTGCGAAGCTGCGATTCAGCAGAGCGCCGGCTGGCCGGTCGTCTGGGTGTGTCACATCAAGGAAGCTGAGCTGTTGGAGCTCCTCGGGCGTGCGTCCGAGCATCTGCGCGAGCGCTGCGTTGACCTGGATGTAGTGCCCATCGGCGTCGCTGATGGCCATCCCGACGGGTGCGCTCTCGATCACGCGCTGAAGCAGATCTCGCTGTTCGAGCAGTTCCTGTTCGAGCCCCTGCACGTCGCTGACGTCCTGGGCCGTTCCGTGCAGCCAGCCGGGATTTTGTGCGTCTGGTCGCACAATCACGCGCACGGTGATGGTCGCCCCGGCGGTATCCCGCAGGTTGTAGGTGAGCTCTGACTCGCCTGGCTGGCCGAGCACGGCCTGTTCCTGCAGCTGTTGAAGCTCGGCTCGCACCCGCTCGCGGTCAGCTTCGGATACGAGACTCAGGTACTCGTGAACCGTCGGCGGAGGCTGCGCAGGGTCGAGCTTGAGCATCTCATAGATGCCGGGCGACCACTCGGCGGTGTCGGTGATGGGGTTCCAGCGCCAGGAGGCCAGTTTTGCTAGCTCCTGGGCCTCTTCCAGCTCTGAGACAGCACGCTGCAGATCGGTGATCACGTGCATCTCGTCGGTCGCGTCCAAGATGGCCGCCAGGGCGTAGGTGTGGCCCTCCTGCCTGACGGTTGAGAGGCTCACCCGTACGGGAAGCTCGGTGCCGTTGCACCGCAGTGCCGTCACGATCCGGCCCTCATGCATCGGACGATGCTTCGCCGCCTGCAGGAACTCGACGCGGGTCTGCGCGTGCTCAGCGCGGAGGGATTCCGGCAGCAGCAGCTCCAGCTTCATGCCTCGCAGCGCGTTCGCTTCACAGCCGAAGAGCTCCTCAGCCCTGGGGTTGCTGTCGACCACCAGCCCCCGGTGGTCGATCGCCAGCATCGCCTCGGGTATCACGCTGAGCGGCAACGAGCCCAAGTCGAGACCAGCTTGCGCCCCTGTCAAGCCAATGTACGGCTCTGCCTGCTGATTACTACCCACTTGGCTATCCACAGCTATCCCATCGGATCTTGTGGAAAGGCTCCTCTCCGAGCAACATTCTTCCAGCGGATCCTCAGCTTTGGGACCGGGGAAAACACGGATATGGACCGCTTGATCACCCATGGTGGGGGTGACACACGTACGGGATTAAAAACCGGGCAGAGGGGCCGTGTGTCGCAGCATGGGTGATCAATGAGCTGAGGATCCGCTTTAACGACCGAAATTTCGGCGACCCGGATTGATCTGAAAACAACCTACTCACGCCAACAACTGGAACATGGGGCCACACAAATGTCAGCTCACCAGCATCACAGTCCTCGCGGAGATCGTCCTGTCGTCTTCAACTGTCCGCGCTGCGGACTGAGCATCCGCCCCAGGACTGCGTGGCTGGCCGTTGACCATTGCCCGCGTTGCCTTGGCCGGGCCGGCATCGCCGTCCCGATGCAGGTATCCGACAAGCCGGTGCCGCACTGGCGGGTCCCGCCCAGCCCTGAGACGGTTATGCGCATGATGGCCCGGCAGCGGGCCGGTCGTGCACCGCTCACTCGACGCGAGCGGCGGCCGGCTTAGCCGCGGGGGTTAGCGGGCGCAGCTCCGCGGCTCGGAGCTGCGGGGTCTGGGCTGCAGGGTCTGATCGCTGCTACCCGTCCACGACACCCTGTGGCAAGCGGGCCGGCAAGCCGGCCCTCACCACGTTGCGCCCTAAAGTGAGCGGAGTGTCAAGGGCCGAACGTCCATCCGGCGCGCCTGTCCTGCAGTCAATCGTCCCGCTCGGGGCGGTGCCGTCGCGGTTGCGCACAGCCGTGACACAGGTGCTGGCCAAGTGGGGCTACACCTGGAGCGATGTGAGCTTCGCCGGCACGGCGCTGCTGCCGCCGGCGGAGCACTGGCAGCTGAAGCCGGGTGCAGAGGAGGTCTGGGTGTTGGCTGTCACCGCCGCAGACGCGCTGGCGGTGGGCGATCGGCTGGAGTCGGCCAGCGGCCGCGCCACAGGACTGGCGGTGTCCGCTTTCTCCGGGGGCGTGATCCCGGTCACCCCCTACTACGCGCGCGTGTACGAGTTCCTCGGCCGCCACGGTGGTGGTGGCGGGCCCGCAGGGCCGTCCCCGTCAGCCGATCCGACCACGCCGGATACGGACCCCGCCACGCCAGACAGGGCCCCCGCTAGCTCAGATACGGCTCGCGCAGCGCCCGATCGGCTGCGCTGAAGCGCTCAGCCGCGTGCATGGCCTGATGCCAGTACGGATAGATCAGCCGCGGGCGACTGATCTGCTCCAGCGCGCGGGCCTCGTCCTCAGCCAGCTTCAGCTGTGCGGCCTGCAGGTTGTTGGCCAACTGCGCATCGGTCCGCGCGCCTATCACCAGCGAGGAGATGGTGGGGCGGGTCAGCAGCCAGGCCAGCGCCACCTGCGCGGCTGACACGCCGTGGCCATCGGCGATCTGGACGAGCAACTCAATCGTGTCGTAGAGCCCCTCCTGATCGTGGACGGGTGGCTCACCCCAATCGGTCAGCTGGCGTGAACCCGCCGGCATCGGCTGCCCGCGGCGGTACTTGCCCGACAGCAGCCCACCGGCCAGTGGACTCCAAACGAGGGTTCCCAGCCCCTGATCAAGGCCAAGCGGGAGCAGCTCATACTCGGCCGAGCGTTCCTGCAGTGAGTAGTAGATCTGCTGGCTCACGAACTTCGGCAGCTGCTCACGGGCGGAAATCCCCAGCGCCTTCATCAGCTGCCAGCCGCAGTAGTTGCTGACTCCCACATAGCGGACCTTGCCACTGTCGACCAGGTGGCCGAGTGCTGCCAGGGTCTCCTCCAGCGGTGTCAGGCCATCCCACTCATGCAGCTGGTAGAGATCGATGTGATCGGTGCGCAGCCGCCTGAGACTGGCCTCGCAGCCCTCGATGATGTGATGGCGGGAGAGCCCCTGCAGGTTGGGCCCGGTGCCCATGCTCATCCGCACCTTGGTCGCGATCAGGAAGTGCTCCCGGTCTGCTGCCAGAGCCTCGCCCAGGATCTCCTCGGAGCGGCCCGCGGAGTATGCGTCGGCGGTGTCGATCAGGTTGATGCCGGCGTCACGGCACATGTCGATCTGGCGCCGCGCTCCGCGAAGATCGGTGTTGCCGATCATCGCGAAGTCGCCCTCGCCGCCGAACGTCGCCGTTCCCAGCGCCAGTGCTGAGACGGTTAGGCCGGAGCTTCCAAGCTGGCGATATTCCACTCCGTCACCTCCTGGGGGCGCGCTGCCGGGTGCGTCAGATACAGCGTCGCCAGGATCAAGAACGCCGAACCGAGCATGTAGGCGCCCAATACGTCACTGAACAGGTGCTGGGCACCGAGAATCCGGGCCGGGCCGGAGAGTGCCAGCAGCACCCCCATGATCGCCGCTCCGCGGCGTCGGCCCTGGCGCCAGGCCACCATCACCATGTAACCGCCGGAGGCCGTGCAGAACGTAACAACGCCGCTGGGGAAGTTGGTGCCCACGTGGTGCGGGAGGGTCTGCCACAGCGGCGTTGGACCACAGAAGATCTTGATCAGGCCGTTGCAGGCGGACGCGATCAGCACTATTGCCAAGCCCCTGATGGCGCGCCGGTCCGCAAAGCGCCAGAGCCAAGCGATCATCGCCAGCGTCTCACCAATGGCCACCAGCGGGCGGCCAATCTGCTGGTAGACCCGGGTGATGGCGAAGATCACCCATGGCTTGTGCGACATGCCCACCCGGGCGGACCACATGTCGCCCGGCAGCGCGTGCAGCGACAGAAACCAGCGCTCTACCAGCACCGTGACCAGCAGGACAACGCTGAGCGTCACCCAGCCGGTGCGTCTGTTTCTCGGTGGGCGATGCGGGGCCTGGTTCGCCGGTGCTGGTGCCTGATCAACCTGGGTCGCAGGCACCGGAGAGCTACTGATCACGGCGGGCACCATACCGCTCGCGGGCGCGAATCGCTTCGGCGGGCGTGGCCGGTGTTCCAGGCCGCTGCCCGGAGCGGGCGTGGCCGGTGTCTCACGCCGTGTGCGGCGGCGAGCCCGCAAGCGGCAGCGACTCGACCGCTGCGAGCGCCCTCGGCGGACCGATCTCCCCGGACCCGCGCGTGATCAGACTGGTCGGAACCAGGTGGGTTGACGGTGCGGAGCTGTCTCCGTCGAGTCTGGCGAAGAGCCGTTCAGTCGCCAGCCGGCCGAGCTCGGCCGCGTCCTGCGTCACCACCGTGACGCCCGGATCGAGCAGATTCGCCAGCGGGAAGTCATCAAAGCCGACCTGCGCGATGCGGTGTCGGAGACCCCGCTCCACCAGCAGCCCGAGTGTCCCCTGCGTGACCAGGTTCTGACTGGTGAACAGCGCCGTGGGCGGGGCTTCGCGGTCAAAGAGTGCGGCGGCGGTTTCAAAGGCGCGCTCAACGGTCCTGATGTCCGCGCAGATCAGCTCGGGCTCGACGGCGATCCCTGCCGCAATCAACGCGTCGCGGTAACCCGCCTGACGCTCCACCGCCGTTGAGATCGAGCTGTTGTCTCCGAGGTAGGCGATGCGGCTGTGGCCGGCCGCGATCAGGTGCTCCACCGCGGCGCGCGCCCCGCCCCGGTTGTCCGAGGTGATCAGGTCACCCGCGAACATGTGCGGCTGGCGGTCGAGGAAGACCACGTGGCAGCCCCGCATGCTCTCGGTGACCAGGTAGCTCTGGTCATGGGCGGTGGGGACGATGATCAGGCCGTCCACGTTGCGGTCGATCAGCGTGCGGACCAGCGCCTGCTCGCGCTCCGGGTCCTCATCCAGGCTGCCGATCAGCACCAGCACCCGCCTGGGCCGGGCCGCGTCCTCAACCGCCCGCAGCAGTGCCGCTGAGAACGGGTTGGCCACGTCGTCAACCAGCATTGCGATGGTGGCGGTGCGGCCGTCACTGCGTCGCAGGCTGCTGGCCAGCAGGTTCGGTCGGTAGCCGAGCTTGTTGGCAGCCTCGCGTACGCGCTCCGCCAGCTCCCTGGAGACGGTCGGATCACCGTTCATCGCACGTGAGACCGTCCGGATGCTGACGCCGGCCAGCGCAGCCACGTCATGGATCGTTGGTCGTCCCGATCGGGCTCTGGGTGATCCCCCTGACTGCTTCTCCGCCATCGTTATCTCAGTCGTCCCGTTGGAGTGCTTCGGTGAGCCCTGCTCATTCGCTACAGCACTGTACATCGCCTGACCAGCCAGGTCCTCTAATTAGCGCAATAGCGCGCTTTCAATGAAGGTCGCGTTATGTTCGCGGCCGTCGCTTGACACCCGGTGTGCGATACCTTTACTCTTGCGAGACAACGTTATCTCGACGCGCCGCGCATGGAGCGGCGCTCGACTCTTGCCTAGGAGGAGAGAACCCTGATGTACGGAGTCATGTCCCGCGGGCGCAACCGGCTTATGCTGGCTGCCGCAGCGCTTGTCGCAGCCTTTGTCGCCGCGCTTGCTGCGTCCAATGCGCAGAGCCAGGCGGCCACAGCCAACAAGGTGATCGCGTTCAACGTCGGCGCCGCTTCGGACCCGTTCTTTGTCGCCATGGAGGTGTCCGCCGACGCCGAGGCCAAGAAGCTCGGTTACACCGTCGACTGGCAGGGCGCGCCGACGGAGTACTCGCCTGCGACCCAGATCCCGATCGTTGACACTCAGTTTGCTCAGAAGCCGGCCGCGCTGATCATCGCGCCGACCGATCCAAACGCGCTGCAGGCGCCGGTCAACCAGTTCATCAAGGCTGGGATCCCAGTCGTGAACGTTGACACGCACGTCACGAAGCTCGGAAGCGTCCTGTCCTTCATCACCGGCAACAACGCCAACGGTGGCCAGAACGCAGCCAAGGCCCTGGCCAAGGCCATGCATTACACCAAGGGCAAGACCTACCAGGTCGCCGTTGGTCTGACCTCCGCCACGACGACGACCAACGTCGCTCGCCTGGCCGGCTTCAAGCAGGAGATCAAGCAGCACTACCCCGGCATCAAGATCGTTGCCGTCGGTTACTCACAGTCGCAGCCGACCAAGGCTGATGCCAACGTCAGCAACTGGCTGTCCTCCTTCCCGCACCTGTCTGGCATCTTCGCGATTGACGGGACCAACGCGAGCGGTGCCTCCGCCGCGATTGAGGCGCACAACCTGGTGGGCAAGGTCGCCCTCGTTGGTTATGACGCCTATGCGACCAACGTCGCGCTGCTCAAGAAGGGCGTCTTCTCAGCCCTGATCGCGCAGAACCCGACGCAGGAAGCCAAGCTGGCGGTTGACGACGTGGTCAAGTACCTCAAGCACCACAGCAAGGGTGGAATCAAGCACCTGGTGACGCTCCCGAACATCGTGCTGACGCCCAAGACGTCAGCCGCCGCGCTCACCAAGTACACCTACCCGGCTCCGTAAAGCCTCCCACCCACGGGACATGGGTGTCGGTGCCAGCGGGCACCGACACCCCAGGTGGGTTGCCTCGAGCGGAAGCTCGAGCCGCAGGATTGCTCGGCCACCGGGATCGAGCTAGCTTCAGTCTGTGGATCCGGGCCAATCCGGATCCACAGCAGTCACAGAGCCGCAGTTACAAGCTTCAGTAAGCAGTTTCGAGAGAGAAGAGAGCGCAATGACTCAGCAGGGAGTCGACGCGCCCGGACCCCAGGGCGCCGCGGCAGTAGTTGAACCTGCCGAGGGTGCCGATGGTGCCCTTGAGCGGATCCGCACACTTGTCAGAGGGCAGCAGTTCCTGCTGCTGATCGCGTTGGTCGTGCTGGTCGTGTTCTTCACGATTGAGCGGTCGGCGTTCATCTCCCAGACGGAGATCTCCAATCTGCTCAACGACTGGAGCACGGTCGTGCTGCTGGCGGTGGGTGAGACCTTTGTGATCGTCTCCGGAGGCATCGACCTGTCGGTCGGCTCAACAGTGACCATCAGCGGTGTGGTCGCGGCCAAGGTGATGGGCGGCATGACCGGTACCTCGGAGCCGGTCATCCTGATCGTCGGCCTGCTGGTGTGCATCGCAATCGGGTTGCTGGTCGGCGCCATCAACGTGCTGTTGATCAACGTCGCACGGCTTGTGCCGTTCGTCGCCACGCTCGCGACGCTGGGCGCGGGTGCCGGCTTTGCGCTGGTCATCTCCGGTGGCGCCCCCGTCGGCGCCGACTCGCAGGCGATTGAGTTCACCACGCCTAAGCTGTGGGTCTTCTCCTGGCCGGTGCTGGCGATCATCGCGATAGTCGTGGTCTCCTACCTCTACCTGCACTACTCGCGCTTTGGGCGCTTCACCTTTGCGATCGGCTCAAACCGCTTTGCGGCCCGGGCGGCAGGGATCGCGGTCAAGCGGCAGATCGCCAAGATCTACATGCTCTCCGGACTGCTTGCCGGCATCACCGGCATGTTCTATTTCCTCCGGCTGGGATCGGGAGCACCCACCTCCGGGTCCGGTGAGGAGCTGCAGGCCATCGCCGCGGTCGTGATCGGGGGCGTCTCGCTGCTGGGCGGTGTCGGCCGCCTTGGCGGTGCGCTGATCGGCGCCGCGATCCTGACCGTTGTAACTGACGGCCTGGTGATCATCAACGTCAACCCCAACTGGAACCAGGTCGCTGTGGCCGGCCTCATCGCGGCAGCGGCCGCGCTGCAGGCGCTCCGCCCAGGCCGCGGCCTCACCAGCTCCGACTAGCCGCTCCACGACCATCCCGGTGACAGCCATGAATGAGAACCCCCCACTGCTTGAGGTCGACCACGTCACCAAGACCTACTTCCACGTGCACGCGCTCACGGACGTCAGCTTCTCCGTGCGCGCGGGTGAGGTGGTTGGCCTGGTCGGTGACAACGGCGCCGGCAAGTCGACGCTGGTGAAGGTCATCTCCGGGGTGCACGCCCCGGACAGCGGCAGCATCAAGCTCTCTGGCGTGGAGCAGTCGTTCCGCTCCCCGCGCGACGCGATTGAGGCCGGCGTTGAGACCCTGTACCAGGACTCCGGGCTGGCGCCCGACCTCTCAATCGGCGCCAACGTTTTCCTCGGGCGTGAGAAGCTGCTGCCCGGGATCCGCGGCAAGCTCGGCTTCCTTGCGCAGCGCGAGATGGACGTGCAGGCCCACGCCGACCTTGAGCGCGTGGGGATCGCCGTCCCCACCGGGCGCAGCACCGTCTCCGAGCTGTCCGGCGGTCAGCGCCAGGCGGTCGCCATCGGTCGGGCGATCGCGTGGGCGCGCAAGGTGATCGTGCTGGACGAGCCGACCAACCATCTGGGCGCCCGCCAGGCGGGTGAGGTGCTGGAGGTGATTCGCGCCGCCCGGTCCCAGGGTCTGGGCGTGATCTTCATCTCCCACACGCTCCCGCACGTGCTGGAGGTGACCGACCGGATCGTCGTGCTGCGTCTGGGGCGGCTGGTGCGCGATGCGCCGACCTCTGAGTTCGACACGAACTCACTGCTCGGCACGATCACCGGCCTGATCGGCGGCGATCGGGACCCGGCGCTGGAAGCGACCTGAGGGGTCGTCCCGCTTCGGCCCGGTCCGAAGCCCACCCAAGCCCGGTCCCAGGCCCGTCCCCGAGCCCCCGGCCAGGCTGCACGACCCTTCCGGCGGGACACAGACCCGCCCTCCATCGTCCTTAAGATCAGTTAATGTTCCGCGCCGTGATCAACTTCCATCGCCCCCGCCCGGCAGTGCTCGCGCTGCTGGCGGCACTCCCCATCGCCGCCGGCGTCAGCGCCTGCGGCGGTAGCAGCAGCAGTAACGGCAACGGCCTGCAGTCCAAGTCCGCTGACGCCATCGTCAAGGCCGCCTACCAGGCCGCCAACGGACTGAAGTCGGTGCGGATCGCCGGCACGATGAGCAAGGGCGGCACCAACGTCGGGCTGAACCTGAAGATGGTGGCCGGTGTCGGCGCGCAGGGCACCATCTCCCAGCAGGGCAAGAGCTTCCAGCTTGTGGTTGACCACAAGACGCTCTACATCAATGCCGGCCGCGCCTTCTGGACCGCCTACACCAACGCGGCGATCGCCAAGCTGATGGAGGGCAAGTGGCTGCGGGCCAGCACGACCGGCAGCTACTCCAGCTTTGCCAGCTTCGGTGACATCCACTCCCTGTTCGGCAGCGTCCTCACCCAGCACGGCAAGCTGGCCAAGGGAGCCGTCAAGACGATCCGGGGCGTGAAGGCGATCGGCATCCGCGACACGACCCAGGGCGGCACCCTCTATGTGGCGCTGACCGGCAAGCCGTACCCGCTTGAGATCGTCGGCGCCGGTTCGGGGACCCAGGGCAGCCTGCAGTTCACGGACTTCAACAGCTCACTGACGATCACCGCGCCGAAACACTCCGTCGACCTGAAGGCGCTGACGGCGCAGGCAGCCGGCTGAGCCGCAGCTGAACTGAGCTCTCGCGGCCGCCCCGCTGGGCGGCCGCACTCAGGCTCGCGTGACACCGCAGAGCCGGTGAAAACGCCGGATCTTGCGCACTCCACGAACGTTCCGTAGAATCCCGGCCGTCGGCCAATAGCCGTAGCCGTCCAACTTGGGCGCCGCGCCACATACGCGGCAGCCTCGGACGGGGTCCGTGAGCGCCGACAGCCCCTGCGCAGGGCATCGCTTCCCTGTGCTATCTTTGCTAGTCCGCGCGCACTAGGCCCTCACAGGCCCCAAACGCGCCCTCTCCCGTCTTCCCATCGGCCCGAGGAGTCGCCGTCTTGGCAACCGCTGAAGCCCCCCGGACGCGCCGGAGTTTTGCGCGTCTGAACCAGGTCCTTGAAGTACCCAACCTCATTGACATCCAGCGCCGCTCCTTTGAGTGGCTGACCGACCCGCAGAACGGTGGTCTGCGTGAGACGATTGACGACGTCTCACCGATTGAGGACTACACCGGGAACCTCGCGGTGCAGTTCGGTGAGTTCCAGTTTGACGCCCCCATCGCCAGCATCGACCAGTGCCGCGAGAAGGACCTCACCTACGCGCGCCCGCTGACGGTCACCGTCGCCTTCATCAACCGTGAGACCGGTGAGATCCGCGAGCAGTCCGTGTTCATGGGCGACTTCCCGTGGATGACCGACCGCGGCACGTTCATCATCAACGGCACCGAGCGCGTGGTCGTCACGCAGCTCGTGCGCTCGCCCGGCGCCTATGTGATGGAGCCCAAGGACCGGGAGAAGCAGGTTTTCATCGCCAACCTGATGCCGGCCCGCGGCTCGTGGCTTGAGCTGGAGATCGACAAGAAGGGCCGCGTCTACGTCCGCATCGACCGCAAGCGCAAGCTGCCGGTGACGGTGTTGCTGCGCGCCATGGGTTACGTCTCGGACGAGGAGATCCTGAACCTCTTTGGCAACTCGCTCTACATCCGCCTGACGCTGGAGGCCGACACCGAGGTCACCCGCACGGAGGAGGGCGCGCTGATCGAGCTCTTCAAGAAGCAGCGTCCGGGTGAGCCGCCGTCGATCGACGCCGCGCGCTCACTGCTCAACCAGCTGTTCTTTGACCCCAAGCGCTACGACCTCACGCGCGTCGGCCGCTACAAGCTCAACAGCCGGCTCGGCCTGGACATCGATCTGGACACCCGTGTCCTGACCCACGATGACATCGTCGCGCTGGTCAATGAGCTGGTCAGCCTGCCGCGTCTGCTCGGCATGCCCGAGAACCCGGAGAACGAGGCCAAGGACTACGCCGCTGAGGCGTCCGACATGCCGCGTGAGCCGCTCGCCGATCACCTCGATGAGTACGAGCACTTCGGCAACCGCCGGCTGCGCACCGTCGGCGAGCTGATCCAGGAGGCCTTCCGGATCGGCCTGTACCGCATGGAGCGCGTGGTGCGTGAGCGCCTCACCACTGAGGACGCGGACACGATCACGCCGCAGACGATCGTCAACATCCGGCCGGTCGTGGCGGCGCTCAAGGAGTTCTTCGGGAGCTCCCAGCTCAGCCAGTTCATGGATCAGACCAACTCCCTGTCCGGTCTGACCCATCGCCGCCGTCTGTCCGCCCTGGGCGCCGGCGGCCTCACGCGTGAGCGCGCCCCGATTGAGGTGCGCGACGTGCACCCCACCCACTACGGCCGCATGTGCCCGATCGAGACCCCTGAGGGTCCGAACATCGGCCTGATCGGTTCGCTCAGCGCCTATGCCGAGATCTCTGAGCACGGGTTCGTCACGAGCCCGTACCGCGTGGTCAAGGACGGCGTTCTCACGGATGAGGTCATCCACATTGACGCGACCCAGGAGGAGGACCTCAAGATCGCGCAGGCCAACACGCCTGTTGACGACAAGGGCCGCCTGCAGGGCGATGAGATCCTCTGCCGCACCCAGGCGGGTCAGTACGTGACCGTCGCCGCGGATGAGGTGGACCTGATTGACGTCTCACCGCAGCAGGTGTGGTCGGTGGCCACCGCGATGATTCCGTTCCTGGAGCATGACGACGCCAACCGCGCGCTCATGGGTTCCAACATGCAGCGCCAGGCGGTGCCGCTGCTGGTCCCGGACGCCCCGGTCGTCGGTACCGGCATGGAGTACCGTGCCGCCGTTGACACCGGTGACGTGGTGCTGGCCAGGGCGGCCGGCGTGGTCTCCTACGTCGACGCCGAGAAGATCGTCGTGGACAAGAAGGAGGGCGGCCAGGACGAGTATGAGCTGCACAAGTTCATGCGCTCCAACCAGGCCACGCTGATCCACCAGAAGCCGATCATCAGCGTCGGCGCCGAGGTTGTGGAGGGGACCGTGCTGGCTGACGGCTCCGCCAGCGACCAGGGTGAGATGGCGCTTGGTAAGAACCTGCTGGTCGCCTTCATGTCCTGGGAGGGCTACAACTTTGAGGACGCGATCATCCTCTCAAAGCGCCTGGTCCAGGATGACGAGCTCACCTCGATC
>JAKAED010000253.1 GCA_021820105.1 Actinomycetes bacterium
CGAGCACTTTCACCACCGCATGTTCCACGGCTTCGACTTCGACAACACCATGCTGCGCATCGGCAGCATGAACATGCTGCTGCACGGCGTCGAGAACCCCGACATCCGCTACCGCGACTCGCTGGCACAGGACCACGCCGGCGAGGAAGAGAAGTACACGCTGGTGCTGGCCAATCCACCCTTCGCCGGCAGCCTGGACTACGAGAACACCGCCAAGGATCTGCTGCAGATCGTCAAGACCAAGAAGACCGAGCTGCTGTTCCTCGCGCTGTTCCTGCGCCTGCTCAAGCCCGGCGGCCGTGCCGCGGTCATCGTGCCCGACGGCGTGCTGTTCGGCTCCAGCACCGCGCACAAGGCGCTGCGCCGCATGCTGGTGGAAGATCAGAAGCTCGACGCCGTGGTCAAACTGCCTGGCGGCGTCTTTCGGCCCTACGCCGGCGTGTCCACGGCGATCCTGCTGTTCACCAAGACCAACTCCGGCGGCACCGATCAGGTCTGGTTCTACGACGTCGAGGCCGACGGCTGGAGCCTCGACGACAAGCGGGCGCCGTTGCTGCCGGAAGACAAACTTGGCCCCGTACCTACCCTTGCTCGTCATCCCGGCGAAGGCCGGGATCCATTTTCTTTTGCTCTTTCGCCCGAAGACCACGCCAAGAACAACCTGCCCGACGTGCTCGCGCGCTGGCGCACCCTGCACCCCTCTCCCGCCGGGACAGGGGCCGGGGGCGAGGGTACGCAATCGCCCGAGATTTCCCGCCCGCGCACCGCGCAGAGCTTCTGCGTGTCCAAGGCCGACATCACCGCGCAGGGCTACGACCTCTCGCTCAACCGCTACAAGGAAGTCGTGCACGCGGCGGTCGAGCACCGCGCGCCGAAGGAAATCCTCGCCGACCTCGCCAAGCTGGAGGAGGAGATCCAGCGCGGGATGAAGGAGCTGGAGGGGATGCTGGAATGAGGTCAGCCGCCAAATGGCCGGTGTTGCCGCTCACAGAGGCCTTCTGGTTTCAGGAAGGTCCGGGTGTGCGTAATTGGCAGTTCACGACTTCTGGAATCAAACTGCTCAACGTCGCCAACATCGAAAAGGATGGGACGCTGAATTTGGAGAAAACTGACCGACATCTCGATGAATCAGAGGTCGCGAAGAAATACTCTCACTTCATCATCGATGCTGGTGACCTTGTAATCGCAAGCTCTGGCATCTCATTCGATGACGACGGGCTGCTTCGCACGCGAGGCGCATTCGTTCGCAGCGACCAGCTGCCGCTGTGTCTGAATACCAGCACGATTCGATTCAAAGCGATTGATGGCATCTCGGACCTCCGGTTCCTGAGGTTCTGGCTCGACAGTCGGGAATTCCGGTCTCAGATTACGAAGCTTGTCACCGGGACTGCACAGCAAAACTTTGGTCCATCGCATCTAAAAGCCACAAAAATAAGCATCCCACCCCTTCCCGAGCAGCGGCGGATTGCGGAGATTCTGGACAAGGCAGACGCGCTGCGAGCCAAGCGCCGCGCCGCCCTCGCCCAACTCGACACCCTCACCCAATCCATCTTCCTCGACATGTTCGGCGACCCCGCCACGAATCCGAAGGGGTGGAAAAAAACGTCACTGGAAGAGCTTTTCGAAATAGCTCGTGGCGGTAGCCCGAGACCGATCGATGACTACATCACGGATGCTCCTGATGGCATCAACTGGATCATGATTGGTGACACTGTTGAGGGTGGCAAGTACATCGCCGCAACAAAGAAGCGCATTCGACCAGAAGGCGCCCGTCGCTCCCGTGCCGTCAAGCCGGGCGACTTCTTGCTCACGAATTCGATGAGCTTCGGCAGGCCCTACATCTTGCGGACCACTGGGTGCATTCATGACGGCTGGCTCGTCCTGTCACCGCGAAGCGAGGAGGCGGAACCCAACTACTTCTATGCCCTCCTGGGTTCGAAGGCCGTGTATGCCGAATTCGCTCGGCGTGCGCCAGGCGCCACGGTGAAGAATCTAAACATTGACCTCGTGCGGGATGTGATAGTGCCGGTACCGCCATTGCCGGCACAGCGAAAGTTTGCTGCGCTGGTCGCCACAATTGAACGGTCGACATCGACGTTCAGCAATGCGCTGGTCGAGCTTGATGCTCTCTTTTCGTCGCTCCAGCACCGTGCATTCCAGGGAAACCTCTGACATGGCAAGTGTTCCTTCTTTTTCGGAGGGACAAGTGGAGGCACTCGCTCGCCTGCTCGGTGAATGCGGGTCCGGGACGGATATCTCGCGCGTGCTTCGCGACCGCGGCCTTCATGACAATTCCGGCGAGTCAACGAAGTGGCGTCGCCTGTACTCCATCTTTCTGCAATCGCAGCAGGAGCATCGTTGCGCCAATCAGGTAGTCGACTTCGTAATGACCTTCCTGACGCCTGCCAGGTTCGTGGGCCGAGGCGAGGAGTTTGAGAGTCGAAGGCAAGAACTCAATGCGATTCTCGCGTTTTCGGGACTGGAGTACGGCAGCGATGGGCAGTTCCGACGCGTCGAGGTCGCCCGCACGCTGGGCGAAGCTGAAGCCCGTGTGCGAACAATCAAGGCAAAGTTTCAGGGCCGACGCATCCATCCCGAAGTTCTGAAGTACTGTCGGGCTGAATTGCTCGAAGACAACTACTTCCACGCGGTCTTCGAGGCCGCGAAGGGGCTCGCTGAGCGGATTCGGAGCTTGGCGAGCGTAGACGCCGATGGGGCTACCCTGGTCGACTTGGTCTTCTCCGTCGAACGGCCGCTACTCGCATTCAACACGTTGCGTACCGAGACGGAGAAGTCCGAACATAAGGGATATGCGGCGTTGCTAAAGGGCTGCTTTGCAGCCATACGCAATCCACTTGCCCACGAGCCGAAGATCCTCTGGCAGGGCGAAGAGGATGCGGCCGATTATCTGTCGCTGATCTCGCTCCTGCATCGGAAGCTGGACGACTGCGTAAGAGTCACCGGAAGCAGAGCAACGTGAGCCAGTTTGCCATCCGGGGGAGCTGTAGCCCTGCGCAGCGCTTGCATCGGCCTGTGGTCCGGACCCTGCGCGAGATCCTGCTACCGCCGATCGACGATGAAGACGTCCCTGCGGACAACCCCTGCGCGCTTTACCGCGCGCCGGCTCGGCGCTGATCCGTCGAATTGCA
>JAKAED010000096.1 GCA_021820105.1 Actinomycetes bacterium
GATCTCGCCGGGGCGGCGATCTACTTTGCGCTGACCCGCTCGCGGCTGCCCCGCTGGGCAGCCGCGGCAGCCGCAGCGCTGGTCCTGCTCGACGGCTACACGATCACGCTCGAGCAGTACGTGATGTCGGACACCTTCTTCACGGCCGCGCTGCTGGCGGCGCTGCTGGTGCTGGCCTGGCCACAGCTTGACGGCGCCGGGCCGGCGGTGGGTCTGCGCCGGGCGGCGCTCGCCGGACTGCTGGTCGCCATCGCCTCGCTGATCCGTGAGGCCGCCCCATTCATCGTGCCCGTCTTCCTCGTGTATCTGCTCTGGATGCGATCCGGCTGGCGCGTGCCCGTTGTCTTCCTGGTTGCCGCCGCTCTGCCCCTGCTGAGCTACAGCGTCCTGATCGACCAACGCTTTCACGTCTTTGGGATGACGGCCACGCCGGGCTGGACCCTTTACGGACGGGTGGCCGGCTTTGCGGACTGCAAGGGCATCAGGCTTGAGCCCGCCGCGGCCCGCCTGTGTGAGACCAGCGCGCAGCGGGCGAGCCATCCGGACGCGCCGGACTGGTACATCTGGGGCCCGTCCCCGGCCCAGCGGCTCTTCCATCCGGCCACGCAGTCGGTGGCCGACATCGGTCCCACCAACCGGATCCTGGAGTCCTTCTCGCGAGCGATGATCCTGCACCATCCGCTCGCGTTCGCCGAGGCGGCGGGCGCCGACTTCGTGCGCTACTTCACCCCAGGTGCGACGCCCTATAACGATGCCGTCAGTGCCACCTCGCTGCCGCGCTCGGCGGCCGCCGAGGCGACCAGCCCGGCGGTCCAGCGACGCGATCTGCCGGACCTGCGGCCGACCGTACAGCCACCTTCGCGGCTGGTCCGCGCGTACCGTTCCTTGGTGCACGTGCCGCGACCGATCCTGGCGCTGCTGGCGCTCGCGTCGATCGTGGGTGTCGCGGTGCGCGTGCCGCTGCGGCGGGAGATCCTGCTCCTGTCCGGCAGCGGTCTGCTGCTGCTGCTCGGTACGGCCGCAACCGGTGGCTTCGGTCTGCGCTACCTGCTGCCGGCGGTACCGCCACTGGCGATCGGCGGCTCGCTGGCAATCGCGCAGCTACTGCGGCGGCACGTGGGACGCTGAGAGCCCGGCAGCTCTGAGCGCCGTCTCCACATCGTCAAAGTGCACCATCTCCACCACCGCTGCATAGGCTCGCCTGACGAGCTCAGCGTGCCCCTGTTCCAAGAGCGCCCGCGTCGGCTCACCCGAGGGAGCGGATCACCTCGGAGTGCTCCCGCAGCGTCTGATCCCCGTCCTGACCGGGCTGCCGGCCAAAGCCGCAGTACATGGCCACGCCGAAGTCCTTGAGGTAGCGGGAGGCGGTCTGGTGCCGACGGCGCAGCCCCGGCGCGCCGTCGAGCGGAAGCACGATCCCGAGGAAGACACGTGCGGTGCGCGGCTCGAGGTCGATCAGCGGACGGAAGAAGGACCGGTCCTCACTGCGCAGGTAGCGCGGGCCCGCCATGTGCAGCCAGTCGACGGTACGGCCGGACTCGGCCACGGCGAAGTTGGCCATGCGGACCAGCACCTGGTAGTCCCGCGCCTCATACATCGGCCACTCGGGGAAGGTGCCATAGCAGAGGTGGTAGCCGACCAGCGTCTCCTCCGGGATGAGCCTGGTGAGGCGAGTGACAGGGCCGGCAAAACGCTCCCAGGCGCCCTCGTTGGTCCAGGCGAGCACGCGTTCAATGTCCTGGGTTTCATAGGCGCAGTCCCACTGGATCGCAAGGTCCTCGGGCGGGATTGCGTCAAAGAGCCGTGGCAGCTCCCGGGCGATCAGATCCTCATAGCCGGCCTCGGCCCGTGGGTAGTCGGCGGCGAAGTCCGCCTTGAACGCGTTCATCGCACTGGAGGGGAAGGGCAGACCGATCTGGAAGCGCAGGTGGGACGGGATCACGCCGGCATCACGCAGTTCCTTGAACAGCCCGTAGGACTCGATCGCCACGTCGATCCGCGGCCAGGAGTCAAAGCGGACGCGCTCGACCCCGGGTTTGACGCTGAACACCGGTGTCTCATACGCATGGCGCGGCAGACCTGTCGGTGAATCGGTCTCCGAGACCACGACGATGTCAGCACTCGGACGGATCAGGCGCTCGCGCTCATAGCTGACCCAACCGCCCATCGGTCCGGTTTCACCGTCGGGCAGGGAGGCGACCATGTCCCCAAAGAGTTCCGCTCCCGCCCTGAAAGCGTGCTCTGCAGAGTCGGCGGGCAGACTGCCCACCAGCAGCATCCTGCTGTTGACGCGTCGCTCTGGCATGGTCTCTCCCTCTCCGGAATCGGTTCGCTCAGACGTCGGCCTCGACGAGTCGGCGGACCGCATCCAGCGTGCCGATCACGTCGCTCTCCGCAATGTCCGCGTGCACGGTCGCCAGATGCAGCGAGAGCACCGAACCCTCGCCCTCCGGCTTGATCTCGATCGAGCCGCGGTACTCGCTGCCGGGCGCGCCCCACTCGATGCGCTGCGCCTCGGCGTCAGCCTTGAACCACGCCTCGCCCTCCTGGGAGTGGCCGTCATAACGCGCCTGGATGCTGATCCGGTCGCCGTCCCTGCGCTCGGCGCCGGTCAGCTGCGGAACGTAGCGGGGCAGGTTATCCACGTTGGCCAGAGCTTCAAAGACCCGATCAGGAGACGCAGCGACAAACTCGGTGTGGGTGTGCTCCATCTTGTTGCTCCTCTTGCTTTTGGTTACGCAGACGGTTGAGGCTGGGAGCTTACCCCTCGTGACAGCCGCTCGTGTCAGCCGAACTGGATGACGCTGCGGATGCCGTCCTGCGCCTCCATCAGCTCAAAGCCACGGTTGACCTCAGCCAGCGTGATGCGGTGCGAGATGAACGCATCGACATCGATCTCCCCCGCCATGTAGCGGTCGATCAACTGCGGCACCTGATCACGCCCGCGCACACCACCAAACGATGAACCAGCGATGCGGCGCCCCTGGATCAGCCAGCGCGGGATCACATCCAGCGTCTCCCCCTTGCCCGCCACACCGGCGACCGTGCACAGTCCCCACCCCATGCGCGCCGCCTCCACCGCCTGCTGCATGACCTTCACAAGCCCCGTGGCCTCAAACGTGTAGTCGGCGCCGAATCCGCGCGTCTCCTGCTGGATCCGCTGGACGATGTCCGGCCCGGCTTGCCAGACGTCGGTCGCACCCTGAGCGGTGGCCATGGCCAGCCGCTCCTCAGAGAGGTCAACGCAGATGATCCGCTCGGCGCCCTGCAACCGACAGCCCGCGACCGCGCCGAGCCCCACCATCCCAGCACCGAAGACGACGCAGGTAGCCGCCTCCCGGACCTGCGCGGTGTACATGGCCGCGCCCAGGCCCGTCGACAGACCGCAGGCGAACAGGCAGGCGGCCTCAAGCGGCGCATCAGGTCGCACCTTCGCCAGTGCGATCTCCGGCATCACGGTGTACTCGGCGAAGGTCGAGGTCCCCATGAAGTGGCGGATCGGCTCGCCGTCGCGAGAGAGTCGTGTGGTCCCATCCGGGAGATATCCCTGGTTCTGCTGCTCACGGATTGCAAGGCAGAGGTTGGTCCGTCCGCTGCGGCAGTGCTCGCACTCACGGCACTGCGGCGCAAACAGCGTGACCACGTGATCCCCAACCGCGAGCGAGGTCACGCCGGGACCGATGCGCTCAACCACGCCTGCGCCCTCATGGCCAAGCACCGTGGGGGCATAGCCCGAAGGGTCGACACCGGAGGCCGTGTAGAGGTCCGTGTGACAGACGCCGCAGGCCACGAGCCTGACCAGCACCTCTCCGGCCCTGGGTTCGTCCAGATCCACGTCCGTCACGTTCAGCGGCTTGCCGAACTCCTCCAGCACTGCTGCCCTGATCCTCACGCGTCCGCTCCTGTGCCGATTTTTACCCGCCGTAGCCGAGCTCCTGCGGGAGTTAGATTGTCAGCTGTATCGGGCTGACGCACCAGGGGGCAGATGCGGGGCGAAGCCCAACCTGAGCGTGCGACTGCCGATGCGGGCGAGCTCCCGCTCGCCGCATAGGGTTTTCCCCCTTTCAAGGGCGTGGTCGGGTCCGTACGGTCGGACCTGACAGGGGCGAGCCCCCTTCATCGGCGGTCACAGCGGGACCGGGGCGGGCGCGGGGCGCAGCTGATCAGCTCCCCGCGCCCGAGGGCTGTTCGCCTCTGGAGGTGGGCCCGCCGACAAGACCGATCAAAGGACGGGCTTATGTGGGGTGATGTTCGGCACAGGGCGCTGCGCTGGGGCGGTCTTGTGACCTTGACATGCGGGCTCGGGCTCACGGTGGCGACGAGCGCAAGCGCGGCGGCGCTCCGTACGCAGTTGCTCGCGCAGGCCGGCTACGGCCCTGCGCCAATCGGCTTCGCGCGCACGTCCGACGGGGTCCTGCACGTGGTGTTTGCGACCAACACGAACTGGGGGAACAGCGCCAGCGGTGTGAGCGCCATCACGATCAGCCCGGCCGGCAAGCCGGGTTCGCTCGTGCAGGCTCTGACCTGGACGGGGCTTAGCAACGGCTCGCCCAGCGGAGTTCCTGGACTCGCCGTGCTTCCGTCAGGCGCGCTGCAGGCGACCTTTGGGGGTTCGCCCGGAAACGTCCCGGGGCCATGGGCGATCACCTCGACCGACGGTGGCAACACCTGGTCGCCGCCCGCGAACGTCGGCAGTGGCGTGCTGGCCGACGGTGACTCAGCGGTGGGGATCGCGGTGTCCAACGGCACGCCGGTCCTGGTGGCCGGATGCTGCGGTGGGATTGTCATCCAGCAGGGGGAGGGCGTCGGCGCCCCGACAGCCCTGCTGACGAACAGCAACGACAATGCCGCCACCAACACGCAGGTGGCGCTCGACGCCGCAACCGGGGCGGTGGTGGTCGGATGGCCCTCAAACGCCGGCAGCGGCGGGCTCTGGTTCCAGCAGGCGGCACCCACCACCGGACCGGCGCAGAAGCTCCCAATCCCGTCTCAGTACGGCACCGGCGAGCCACTGCCGATCGCCGGACGCGACAGCGGCCCCGGCGTCTTCGCCGCCTACCCTGCTGATTACGGAACAACGACCCACATCCGCCTGGCCAGGTACGGCGGCGGCTCGGTCGCAGTCGGTTCGGTGAACAAGCTGCATGCGACAGACTGGGGCGTGGCGACGAGCCTGAGCGGCCGCATGTGGGTCATCTGGTACGGCCAGATCAACGGCAAGGGGATCATGGCCTTCACCCGCTCCAACAGGGCCGTCACGAGGTTCGAGCCGATCCAGCGCTACAGCTACAACTGGTCGAGCCTGTTCACCCTCAACGGTGACGGGCGTCTGGGGCCGCTGGACCTGCTCGCGAGCGGGACGCCGGCGCTGAAGAACGGCCAGGCGCCGACGGGGATCTACCACGCGCGGGTGCTTCCCGAGATGTCGGGGCGCGCCTCAGCTCATGCCTTCGGCAAGCCAAAGCAGCTGAAGTACCAGCTCTCCGTCGTGATCACAGACGCCGGAGACGCGGTCAGCGGAGCCAAGGTGGCGATCAAGGGTCAGAGCGCACAGACCAACGCCAAGGGGATGGTCTCGTTCACGTTGAACGGGACCGCCGGCAAGCAGGTGGCGATCAGGGTGACGCACGCGGGCTACCGCGCGCTGCGCATCGCGGCCACGCTCTGAGCAGCGTCGGCCTCGCAGCAACGCTCACAGGGTTCGCAGGCGCCTGTTTGCGAACCAGTGAGCGGCGGCGAGCAGCGGGATGAATGCCACCGCGATCCACGTGAGCGGGTTGCCGAGCGACAACGTCTGGGCGTTGGCCCCGAGATAGACGACGAGCGCGTTCAGGGGCAGATACCCGACGACGGTCGTCCACGTGAAGCGCCAGAGGTTCACGTGCGTCGCGCCCGCCGCGTACCCCAACAGCGCAAACGGGACCACCGGGATCAGACGCCCGGCCAGCAACAGCGAGCTGCCACCGCTCTCAACAAGCAGCTCCAGGCGTGAGAAGCGCCGCCCGAGCAGCGAGCGCAACAGCGGGCTTCCCAGCGTCAGACCCAGCGCGTAGGTGAGCAGCGCGGTCAGCAACCAGCCGGCGATCACCAGGATCAGCGCCGGGAAGAACCCGTAGACGTAGGCCGCAGTCGCCGTCACCACCTCACTCGGGTAGAACACGACGGCGTGCGCGGCCATCAGCCCGAGCAGGAGCGCCACACCGCCGGCTCCCAGGGACCTGATGTACACCCGGAGCAGCACGAAGTGTCCGTGCAGCGCCAGCCCGACTGCGTGACGCAACTGCGGCACCAGCACGATCAGGGCAACTATCGCGCCTGTGGCGGCCAGGCCCAGAGCCACCTCGATGGCGACCTGGCGAACCGGTCTGCGCTCCTGGACTGGGACCTCGGATTCCATCGGGGATCACAGACTGACAACGGCTCGCCGCGAACTTGTGAAGACATTGCTACCGAGCAGCCGCAGGGGAATGATCGGGGTTCTGTCTGCTTGCGGTGGGCGCCGGCGGTTCAAAGGTTGAGATTGAAGCCAGACGGGGATGCAGAACGTGATGGCGGCGATCAGCTTGTCTGAGCCGCGATCCTCGGTCGACCGCGGCGACCGAGGCCCGTAACAGAGCCCTACGGAGGCATGGATGGGAACCGAACCACGGGTGGGACTCCTGCTTGGAGCGACAGCAATGCTGCTCGCCGTGTTAGTCGACTGGGTGGTCGAGGAGCTCGGCGAGGAGGAGTCGGTCCATCACGGAGGATGATCCTGAGATGAGTGGAAGGCGGGCTCAGGTGCGCGCACCGACGCCCGCTCTCCACGAGCCTGAGGCTGGAACTCAACCCTCTGCGGAGTCGCTCCGCAGTCCACCGATCGCGATCACCGCCAGCAGGACGCCTCCGCAGACCGCCACCCACATCCCGGCATCGAGGCCCCGCACGTAGGCCGCGCCCCTTGAGCCGATCGGTGCCGAGGCGAGGCTGAGCGCGGTGGCAATCGCGAGCAGCACGGCACCGCCGATCTGAAAGAAGCTGCCGATCAGGCCTGAGACCAACCCCTGCTCATGGGTTGCGACCCCCGTGAGCCCCTGGATGTTCAGGGCCGGGTACGCCAGGGCGAAGCCCGCGCCCTGCAGCGCCAGGCAGGTCACAATCAGCGGGTAGCTCGCGGCCACGCCGTCGAGCATCCACAGGAGGTAGGAGGCGAGCGAGGCAACAGCCCCTGCAAGCAGCACTCGAGTCGCACCGATCCGCGTCGCCCACACGCCCGCGCGGAGACCGACCGTCGCTGTGCAGATGCTGGCGACCAGAAACAGCACTCCGGCCTGCAGCGGGCTCCAGCCAAGGACGTCCTGTTCATAGAGCATTGTTGAGACGTTGAAGACGGTTGCGCAGCCAAAGACCAGCATCGCCGCGCAGTTGGCGCCAAGTAGGCGCGGAGAGCGCATGAGTGACAGTCGCACCAACGGGGCGCTGACGCGCGTTTCAACAATCACGAACGCCCCGGCCAGCAGTGCGGCCAGGGCGATCACGCCGAGTGTCTGGGCCGAGAGGAGGCCCGCGGTGGGCGCGCGCACCACTCCCCAGACGAACAGCAACGCGGCGAGCGTGATCAGGCTCGCGCCACCCAGGTCCAGGCGGCCGCGACCGCCGGGGGCAGTCTGATCCACAGCTATGACGACCAGGACGGCCACCAGCAGCACCAGGCCAGCCGGTACCACGACCGCAAAGGTGAGACGCCAGCTCAGCTCCGTCAGGACTCCTCCGGTGACCAGGCCGAAGCTGAATCCGGCGGCAGCTGCTGCTGTGTAGACACCGAGCGCGCGGTTGCGGTGGTGACCCTCCGCAAACGAGCTGGTGAGGATCGAGAGTGCGGCGGGCGCGGTGAAACCGGCGCTGGCACCCTTCAAGAATCGCGCCGCGATGAGCAGGTTCGCGTTGCCCACCAATGAGCCGGCTGCGGAGGCAGCGATCAGCATCGCCAGTCCACCCACCAGCACACGCCGGCGTCCGAAGAGGTCAGCGCTGCGGCCGCCCAGGAGCAGGAAGCCACCGTAGCCGAGCACATAGGCGGACACGATCCACTGCAGTCGCGCCGCTCCAAGATGCAGCGAGGACCCGATCGACGGAAGCGCCACCTGGGTCAGGGAGCCATCCAGGGCGTCCAGGAAGATGACCCCGCCCAGAACCAGGAGCAGGATCCGCTCCGCCCGTGTCCATGACTCGGCAGCAGGCGCAGCGCGCCGTGCTAGATAGCTCACCAAAAACCGGTCTGGGTGGTCGTCAAGCTGCCTCGGATACGAGCCAGCGCTCCAGCTCGGCGGTGGCGCGCAGCTCGGCGTAGCCATCACCGAGCGCGGCCATGAACGCCGCGTGCACATCCTGACCCGGCAGGCTCCGTCCGGCGAAGGTCAGATCCGGTGCTGCGCACGCATCGTGCGCGACGATCAGGTCGAAGCCCCGGTCGGCGGCGGCTCGCACGGTGGCATCGACGCACATCGACGACATCATCCCCGCAACCACCACGTGCTCGGGCTTGAGGCGGAGCAGCTCCTGCTCAAGCCCCGTTCCCAGGAAGCTGTTGGCCTCCGACTTCTGCAACACCAACTCACCCGGGAGCGGCTCAGCAAGGGGGTGAAACTTGACACCGTCGGTGCCGGGCCGCATGAACGGCGCGTCCTCGGCGTCCCAGACGTGCTGCATGTGGATGATCGGCTCTGACCGCTGCCGAAACGCCGCCAGCAGCCGAGCGACATTGGCCGCCGCTGCGTCTGGATCGACCAGCGGGTGTGCTCCGCCTGGAAAGTAATCCCTCTGGATATCTATGACCAAGAGGACGCTCGCCATGGCCTGCGGACGTTAACAGAACCGCCCTGATCGGCAGATCC
This sequence comes from Actinomycetes bacterium, assembly GCA_021820105.1. GTDB lineage: Bacteria > Actinomycetota > Thermoleophilia > Solirubrobacterales > Solirubrobacteraceae > Palsa-465. The sequence continues at coordinate 8,874 of JAKAED010000096.1, forward strand.
GAGCCGCCTCTCCCGCAACCGGCGCTTGCACCAAAAGCAGGTCTTAGCCCATACGCCATCCTGGGCGGTCACAATGAGCTGATGGCAAGGCGCCTATCAAGTCCCGTGTTTGTCGGCCGCAGCCAGCAGATTGAGTCGCTGAATGAGGCGCTCGCGCGCGCCACGTCCGGTGAACCGGAGGCGATCTTTCTCGCGGGCGAGGCCGGCGTCGGTAAGACCCGACTGGTGAGCGAGTTTGAGCAGCTTGCGATCGAAGCAGGCGCACAGTTCCTGATCGGCGGCTGTGTGGATGTTGGAGGCTCAGAGCTGCCATACGCGCCGCTGCTGGGAGCACTGCGGATCCTGGTGGGCACCGTGGAACCGGAGGCCCTTGAGGAATTGGCCGGGGCCTCCGCCGGTGAGCTGCGCCGGCTGCTGCCTGAGATCGCCGCCGGCCCCGAGCCGGCGGCCACCGAGCCGAACGGCAACGGTCTTGACCCACTTGCCCAGTCGCGCCTGTTCGAGGGCCTGCTCGGACTGCTTGGCCGCGCGGGCCGTCAGGCGCCAGTGGTGCTTGTGATCGAGGACCTGCACTGGGCCGATCCGTCCACGCGCGGGTTCCTCTCGTTCCTGCTGCGCAACGTCCGCCGTGAGCGCCTGATGCTGGTGACCACCTACCGCAGCGATGAGCTCCATCGCCGCCACCCCCTGCGCGAGTTCCTCTCCGAGGTTGAGCGGCTGCCCGTGGTGGAACGGCTCGAGCTCAGACCGTTCACCCGCGATGAGCTGAGCGAGCAGCTGGCCACGATCAGAGGCGAGGCACCGGAGCCGGAGCTGGTCGACCTGCTGCTGGAGCGTTCCCAGGGCAACCCCTTCTTTGCGGAGGAACTGCTGGCCGCCGCGACCGAGCAGAACGGACGCGCGATCCCGTCGAGCGTCCGTGATGTGGTGACCATGCGGATCGAGCGGGTCTCGCCCACCGCCAAGTCCCTCGTGCACCGAGCGGCCGTGGTGGGGACCGGGGCCGGCCATCGGCTGCTGGAGGCGATCACCGGACTGGACGCAGAGGATCTGGTGCAGGCGCTGCGCGAGGCGATTGAACACAGCGTGCTGGTGCCGGACGCCTCCGGGACGGGCTACGCATTCCGGCACGCGCTCCTGCGCGAGACGCTCTATGAGGAACTGCTGCCGCATGAGCGCGTGACGCTCCACGCCGAGGTGGCGCGTGCGCTTGAGGCGGACCCGAGCTTGGCCGTCGGCCCACGCGGCGCAGCCGCCCAGCGCGCCATGCACTGGTCCTCCGCGAAACAGCCGGCGCCGGCGCTCACGGCATCGATCCAGGCCGCGACTGAGGACGAGCGCGTCTGGGCTTTCGCCGAGGCCGTTGGTCACCTCGAGCGAGCCGTGGAACTGTGGGAGGAGGTGTCGGCCGAGCAGCGGCCGGCCGACACCTCCAAGGCCGCCCTGCTTGCCCGCGCAGCTGAGGCCGCCCACCTCTCCGGTGACAACCGCCGCGCGATGGCGCTCACCCGCCGCGAACTCGGGCTGCTGGATCAGGCCGTGGATCCGGTTACGGCAGGCGTGGCTCACGCGCGGCTCGGCCGCTACCTGCTGGCTGAGGAGGGGGCCGCCAGGCAGGCGCTCACCGAGTATCAGACGGCGGCGGCGCTCGTCGGCGAAGAGTTCGGCGGCGTGCGCGCGAGCATCCTCGCCGGCGAAGCACACATCATGATGCTGCGAGGTCAGGCGCTGGAGGCTCGCGAACCTTGTGAGGAGGCGATCCGCCTGGCCCGCGCGGCAGGCGACCGGGCGGTGGAGTGCGACGCGCTGAATACGCTCGGCGGGATCCTCGTGATTCTTGGCGATCAGGCACAGGCAGCAGAGCTCCTGCGCGAGGCGATGGAGGCGGCCGAGAGTCTGGCGGCGTTGGAGCAGCTGCGCCGCTCCTACATCAACCTCGGAGAGGCGCTCGAACAGCTTGGGAGCCTGGACGAAGCGGCGAAGCTGACCCGCGACGGTTGGGAGCGACTGCGTCAGCCGCTCGGAGCCTCGGCCTTGTTCCTGGCGGCTGAGGCCGGCCTGCGGTTCCTGCGTCTGGGCAATCTGGACACGGCCGAAACGCTGCTGCGAGAAGCGATGGATCTCTCCCGGGATACGCCGTTCACCGGCATGGTGCTGGCCGCGATGGTTGAGCTGGCCGCCATCCGCGGCGACGTCGATCAGGCTGAAGCCCATCTCAGGGCCGCCGTTCCGCTCATCCCAAGACACAGTGACTGGCCGATCGTGCACGCCCGGGCAGCCGCCGTGCTCGCGATCGCACGGGGCGACTTTGAGGCGGTCAGGTCGCTGCTCGACACCGAGGCCGCCGCCTTCCAGGCCGGTCACTCCGTGTTTGCACTCCCTGTGCTGGCGCTCGGGTTGCAGGCCGAGGCTGACCTTGCGCAGCGTGCCCGGGCGGTGAGCGATGCCGACTCTGAGCAGGTGGCGCAGGCGAGATCGCAGGCGCTGCTTGAGCAGGTGCGCCAGCTGACCGCAGCGGAAACCTGGCCGCTCGGAAGCGCCCCAGCAAAGACTGTGGTGGAACAGGAGCTGTGCGAACTCGAGCATGGTCGCGCGTTTGGTCGACCGGACTCCGAGCGATGGTCTGCGCTGGCCGATCGTTGGCAGGAGCTTGCGCGCCCTTTCGACGCGGCGTATGCGCGCATGCGCGAGGCCGAGAGTGCGCTCACCGAGCAGCTCCCACGGGAACGTGTCGCCGAGGCGCTGATGGCGGCCCGGACCGTGGCAGAGCAGCTGAAGGCGAATCCGCTGCTTGCGCAGGTTGAGCTGTTGGCCCGCCGCGCGCGGATCCGTGGCGGCGAATCCGAGCAGCAGGCACGGGACGGAGATCAGGGCGGCCTCACGGACCGCGAGCTCGACGTATTGCGGCTGGTCGTCGCCGGACACACCAACCGCGAAATTGGCCAGGCGCTCTACATGAGTCCCAAGACCGCGAGCGTGCACGTCTCGCGGATCCTCGCCAAGCTCGAGGTCAGAACCCGAGCCGAGGCAGCCGGTGCCGCATACCGTCTGGGCCTGCTTGACACAGGCCGGCCAGATGTCGGCGGCTGAGCACGGCGGCGGGATCATCGTTGTTGGCAGGATGCGGCTAAGACGGCCTCAGCACATCAGGCAATCGCCCATTTCTGAGCTGTAGGCGCTCCCTCGATGCTTAAGCAAGCTGCGATCGAGGCCGCGGCGGAGCAAGGTTCCGTAGAGTCCTGGCTTTGCAAAGCTGCGTTTCAGCCATGGAGGGAGTCCTTTGAGCAGCTTCGATGACCTGCGACAGTCGGTACTTGACGCCAACCTCGCGCTGCCGCGCGCCGGGCTGGTCACTTTGACCTGGGGCAACGCCAGCGCGATCGACCGCGAGCTGGGCGTGTTCGCGATCAAGCCCAGTGGCGTTCCCTATGAGCAGCTTTCCGCAGCTGACATCGTCGTGCTTGATATGACCGGCGAGGTGGTTGAGGGACACCGCAACCCCTCAACCGACACTCCCACCCATTTGGCGCTCTACCAGGCGTTTGACTCGATCGGTGGAGTTGTGCACACGCACTCGACCTGGGCGACCGTCTGGGCTCAGGCCCAACATGAGATTCCGCTGTTCGGCACGACCCACGCCGACCTCTGCGCAAGGCCGATCCCGCTCACCCGCGCCTTGACGGAGGCGGAGATCGAGGACGACTACGAGTTGCACACGGGAACCGTGCTGATCGAGGCGATCTCCGCAAGCGATCCGGGGCAGGTGCCGTGCGCGCTGGTGCGGGGACATGGGCCGTTCGTCTGGGGACACAGTGTGGGGAAGGCGATCGAGCACGCGATCACCCTGGAGGAGGTGGCACACACCGCTTATCTGACGGCGATGCTGGCCGCCGACGCGCCGTCGCTTGATGCCGCGATCAGACGCAAGCACCACGAGCGCAAGCACGGCCCCCACGCCTATTACGGACAGAGCCAGGGCCGTTGACGTCGGAGATCCTGATCGCCGACGACGCGATCGAGCGCCTGGCTGCCACAGCACCGGAGCGTCCGCTGCTGGTGATGGACCTCAACACCCGAGAAGCCGCCGGGGAGCGCCTGGCGGCCGCCCTGGGCGAGGCTCGAACCATCGTCTTTGAGGAGCGCGACGGACTGCACGCTGACTGGCCCGAGGTCGGTCGCGTGCGCGCGCACCTGGAGCCTGGCACCGTGCCGGTGGCGGTCGGCTCAGGAACCATCACCGACATAGTCCGCTACGCCGCGCATGAGAGCGGCCGCGACTTCATCAGCGTGCCCACGGCCGCTTCGATGGACGGCTACGCATCGAATGTGGCGGCCATGCACATTGACGGTGTCAAGCTGACGTTTCCGGCACGGGCTCCGCTCGCGATCTACGCCGATCCGCGCGTGCTCGCCTCAGCACCGGATGAGCTGACCAGAGCCGGCATCGGCGACCTGCTGGGCAAGGCAACCGCCGGGGTCGACTGGCTGGCCGCACATCTCCTCTACGGCGAGACCTACGACCAGGCTGTTGCCGCGGATACGCGCAGGGCGATGCTCAGGGTTGCTGAGAACGTGCCGGCTTTGACCGGCGGCGATCCGGCTGCGCTACGGGACCTGCTGGAGGCACTGATCCTGTCGGGCACCTCCATGGCCAGAGTCGGCAACTCCAGGCCGGCAAGTGGGCTCGAACACCACGCGTCGCACTTCTGGGATCTGCTGGCCGCACGCGGCCTGCGAAGTCATCACTCCCACGGACTGCAGGTCGGCTACGCCACCTGGTTCGGGATGCACCTCCAGCGCCACGCCTACGCCGTGGAATTCACGCAGTTGCGCACCCCGACCCCGGCTGCAGATCCGCTTGGACCGACCGCCCGCGAGTGGTTGGGCGATCCGAGCGAGGAGATCGTTCGCGCCGTCGCGCGCAAGCAGGAGTTCATCGCCGGCCGAGGACGCTGGCCCGTTGAGCAACGGGCCTGGGATGAGACGCGGGAGGCGCTGGTGGACGCGATGGAGACCTTCCCACTGGTAGAGCGAGCCCTTGAGCAGGCGCAGATCCCCCGGGAGCCGGGTTTCCTGGAGGTTGATCGGCGGATGCTGGTCGCGACCTTCCACCACGCGACGCGACTGCGGGACCGCTACACGACCGTTGATTTCCTGGAGAGTCAGCGCCGGCTGGACGGGGCGATCCCCCAGGCAATCTTGAGCTCAGTCAGTTCCCACAGTCAGGAGGGCGCATGAACATCGGCCGCGAAGCACGGGAGTGCTGGCTGCTGACCGGCAGTCAGCACCTCTACGGCGAGGAAACCCTGCGACAGGTGGCGAGCCAGGCCGCGGTCGTGGCCGGCGTGCTCTCAGAGGCTCAGGAGATCCCGGCCAGAATCGTGAACAAACCGGTGCTGACAGGACTGGAGGAGATCAGGGAGATCTGCCTGCAGGCCAACGCCTCCGCCAACTGCATCGGGGTGATCGCCTGGATGCACACCTTCTCTCCGGCCAAGGCCTGGATCGCCGGGCTCCAGGCGCTCCAGAAGCCGCTGCTGCACCTTCACACCCAGGCGAACGAGTCGCTGCCGTGGGACACGATCGACATGGACTTCATGAACCTCAATCAGTCCGCGCACGGCGACCGTGAATTTGGATATATCGCCGCGCGCCTGGGACTGCGCCGGAAGGTCATAGCCGGGCACGTCAACGATGCGCGCACGCGCCGGCGGATCGGCTCATGGGTGCGCGCCGCGAGCGGATGGCAGGCATCTCAGCAGCTTCGGGTGGCACGGTTCGGCGACAACATGCGTGACGTGGCCGTGACTGACGGAGACCGGGTTGAGGCGCAGCGGGTCTTTGGCTGGTCGATCCAGACTCACGGTGTGGACGACCTGGTCGACAGCGTCCGATCCGCGGCGAGCGAGGCTGTGGATGCGCTCGTGACCGAATATCAGCAGCGGTACGCGGTCGCCGCCGGCCTGGAGCTCGGCGGCGACCGGCACAGCTCGCTCAGGGACGCCGCCGCGATCGAGGCTGGCCTGCGGAGCTTCCTCGGAGAGGGGAA
>JAKAED010000097.1 GCA_021820105.1 Actinomycetes bacterium
GCCTGCCACTCATGGTCACAGGTCGCGCACAGCCACCACACCACAACTCTCGAGGTGATACCAAGTGCCGCGGCTGAGACCCCCTCATTGCGGGATGGGTGCCACTCTGCAGCAAGCTCCGGACGGTGGGTGAGGAGGGGCTTCCTGGCCGATCGGATCTGGCCGGCGGCGGCGCTTCGGGCACTCGCACGCGCCAACACTGGGTCGCGGGCGAAGCGGCCCTTCATCTCTGTCAACTCGCCCCCAGCCGCGAGCCGCTTCATCGTGTGCTCACGCCGCTGGTCACTCACACTCACACCGCAGGTCGGGATTCGCTCAGGGATCTGGAAAGCCAATCGGTACTGACGCATCGTCCAGCCGTGCGTGCGCAGCAGATGGCTGCCGCCGACCTGGCGAAACCACCGCCGCAGAGATGGCACTGAACCCGGTCCTCAGTCGCGTCGTAGCGGAGCTCGCCGACGTGCCCGTAGTAGGTGGTTCCGTCCGGCAGGCGGCTGATCGGATCGGCCGACATCACCTGAGCGCCTCGCTAAGCGAGGGTCGGGCCCGATGGCGAGTCCATCTCGCACCTGAGGTCAAAGACGTCACCATCCATCACGTCCTCGACGGCATCGAGGTAGCCGTCCATCCCGCAGGCCTCGCAGAGGACCGCCCGCTCGACGCCATCCGCGAGAAACGCGGGACGATGACCCAGCCTCTGTGCCCGCTCAGTCGCCCTGAGAACCGCCACGGTGAGTCTGTCGCCATCAACCAGTTCCTCCTGGCTCCGCTCACGAACGAGCCGCGCGTAGAGCACCTGCGCTGAGCGATGAGTGCTGATACGAAGCCCATCATCGCGCGCCTTCAAACGAAGCATCGCCAGCCACTCCTCCGGGCTGTCGACTTCCTCGACCGAGCGCACGATCTCGCCCTGCAGGAGCAACGTACCGTAGTCCCCGCGCCGCGACACCCGACCGACCAGGGCCTCAAGCCGTCTCCGGTGCTCCTCTAGCACGATGGGAAGCTTAATCGGTCGCCTGCGCCTGGCCAAACGCCGGATGCGGCTCGAGGGGTCGGGGGCTGCTGCTGATCGTGCGAGCTCGGACCTCCTCGTAGCGGTTCGCGAGGTCGGCGAAGCCGATGTCGAGTGCCGCCATCAGCTTGAGCATGACGCCGAAGGAGAGGTTGATCTCGCCGCGCTCGCATTGTCCGACGTAGTTGCGGTGCAGATCAGCGAGGAAGCTCAGCTGCTCTTGGGAGATTCCGCGTTCGCTGCGGAAGGTTCGTAGAGCAAGCCCCAGGGCGATGTGTTCGGGGCTTTTTGCGGCCACCATACGGTCCACCCTGGCAACGCAAAAGTGGGCCGTCTACCGCATATATATGGTAAGTTGCCAGGGTGTCGAGGCGTGGGGCGGCGAGGGCCGACACGGCCCCTCTCAAGATGTTCTGCTTTGAGGGAGATTGGGAGCGTGATTTACGCCGATCGACACCCAGCGTGCGCTCACTGATCGAGCTCCTCACCCCATTGGGGATCGTGCAGGCTGTCTACCGCGATGTCGGAACAGTCGAGGAGTTGACTTACTACCTCAATATCTGGCTCGGGCAGGAGCGTTATGAGGATTACCGGCTGGGGTGGTTCGAGTTCCATGGATCTTCGGGCGAGATCGAGATCGGTGGCTGCGCGCTTACCTTCGGAGAACTGGCTGACCTGATTGCACGTCGCGGAGCCGGCCGACTTCTTCACTTGGGCTCGTGCTCGACCTGTGACGTTGATGAGTCAGAGCTTGAGAGCTTCCGACGACTTACGAAGCTGAGGCTTGTGACCGGCTTTGATAACGAGGTTGAGTGGGTCGAGTCAGCCGCTTTCGCAATGCTGTATTTCCAGATGCTTCAGGTGTATGCGCGCCCTGCGGATGCCGTAAAAGCTGCGCTCACGAACTACTCGCAACTGACGTCGAAGCTGGGTTTTCGCTCAACGCCCGTCTACCTGCCCTGGTAGGGCCTGATCACGTGTCCGATCCAATCTGCGTGCTCGGGTGTGCGATCGCCGCTCTTGAAGGCCACTTGCGGCTCGTGAAGGCGTCTGCTGTTGCAGACGTTGCATCTGATCTGGTCTGGGTTTCGTGGATGCTTGGCTTCGACTCGCGAGGCGTCTGAGATGGCGCTTTCTGTGCGTGGTGTCGATGTGATGTCGTTCGGTGAGTTTGCTGTGATGATCGCCGGCCTACAGCAGGGGGCGGAGAGTACCGGGGTGCTGCAGGCCTGGTACGCGGGGGAGGCTGTCGAACCGGCAGATCTGTACGTGTGTCTGGCAGTCGAATGCAGGTTGCGTGCAAGCACACTTGAGTCTGAGGAGGTGATTGAGGGGGCGCTCGCTCGACTTGAGAAGTACTTCGCTGAAGAGATCAGGTCATAGGTCTCAGCAGCGGGTGTGTGGGCTTCTCGCGGATGAGTGAGTTGAGCGGCCGGGCGTGATCGGGCAGCGGTGGCGCGGCCTGTGACTGCATTCTGGTTCGCTTGCGGCTGTTCGTGCTCCAGCTCGGTCCGACTGGCCAGCGCCTTAGCAGTTCGCTGATGCGCTTCGGGCGGTCGTTCTTGGTGACGTGGTCGGCCAGGAGCCCTGGTACCCAGTAGAGGGCGGTGCGGCGGTCGAGACGCACGATCGGCGGCTTATCCACGGGCCACGGTCGGGAGTAGTCGGAGCCGTTGGCTTGGGTCCAGCGTCTGACCGTCTCGGTCGACTTGCCGAAGACTTCGGCGAGTTCGTTGCCGGTTAACCAGTCGCGGATCGGTGGTGCCTGCGCCTGCGCCGGTTCGAGTATTTCGTGTCTGAGCACTCGGGGGTCGATACGCTCGACGTCGTCGGGTATAGGGATCCAGTTTCCTGTCTCGCTGAGCTGTTCGGCGCGTCGCTCCCAGCGGTTGATGTCGTGTTGCAGTTCGGTGACTCTGTCGGCGAGCATCGTTCGCTTGTGTAAGTCCCGGACGGTGAGCGGGGCGTCAGCGGGCAGGTTGCGGACGTGCTCGTCGAACTCGGCGAGCTCGATCGTGGCGTCGGCAAGGATTGACCGCAGTCCCTTGACGGCCATGAGCGCTTCGCGGAGATGACGTTCGTCGGGGCCGCGGCGCATCGCGAGGTCGGCCCAGATTGCGTCCGCGACGATGTGTGCGGCCACGCATGAGAGGATTCTCCGGGCCGCCTCGTCTGCGATGCCGGTGTACCCGAGGGGGTCCTCACCGATGTTGCTGTGGTCAAGTAGTGCTTCCTTGAGGCTGACGGGCGAGATCCGTCTCATGTCAGGGCTCGCTACGAAGTACCTGTCTGCGTAGTCGTAGACGGTACGGTCGGCGAAGCGGCGCAAACCGTGCGGTCCCGGTCCGCGCCAGAGTTCGTCAGCGTCGACATCCGGGTTGGCGAGGTGCAGTTCGTTGGCTGTTTTTCCTACGGCGCGGATGTCAAGTGGGACAAGTGCGACGGTGCTGAGGCGTCCCGGGCCGGCCGGGTGGCCCCCTAGCCGCTGGTAGAAGGCGTGGATTGAGTAGGGTCGCGGCTCGATGGGCCTCCCGTTGTGGGTCAGTGATCGGGCCGGGAATAACGGATGGTCGGGACGCAACTCGATCCCATATGCGGTCAGCGCGGCCCTGTGGATCATGAGCCACGCTTGGACACGAGCGTTTACCGGCGGTGGCAGGATCTTGGTGCGGTCCGGGCTGCCCTTCATTCCACGTATCCGCAGCGCCCCGATCGCTCCGGGTGAGAATCCAGTGATCGGTGCTTCGAGCCGATAGTTGGGCTCGAAGTCGCCGACCGTGAGGCTGCGGATCGCGCCGCCTCGGGTTCCGAGCACCGCGGCCACCGCGACCATAGCCCGGTCGCGCGCGAGATAGATGAGACCCTGGTAGCGCAACCACTTGCCGGGGATCTCATGCCTGTCCCTGGCTGCGTACTCCAGGTCGCTGATGCCGAACCGACGCTGGAATGGTTCCGCTAGTCGTTGGTCAAGGTCTGCGATCACCCCCTGCACAACCCTGAGCGATGGAGTGGGGGCGTCCTCCCGTCGGCCTACCGCTCCCTCTGGGTGCGCCGGCATTTGACCGGAAGAGTGCCACTGACGCAGCGCCGCCGGTCGCTGCATGTCGGTGTATGCGCCGTGGAGCTCGACGAGCAGAAGGCGAAGCGCGTGCAAGCTGTTGCGCGTGTGCTTCAGCGTCTCGCCAGCGCGGCCGCGCTGCCCGCGCCGACCACGCCGGGGCCTGAACGTCGGATCGTTTAGCAGATCTAGCTGTAGCACTTCAAGACGCCGCGTCGACCGGCGTGGACCGTCGGCTATCAGTATCGCGAGCGCTGCGAGCGCGTTGTCGGAGACCAACTCAGCGAAGATGTGGGCTGGTATCCGATCGTCATGCTCGCGGTAGATCCACTGCATCGTGGCGGCGGTGGGAATCTCGCCAAACAGAAGTCGCAGTCGACTCTCGGTCAGTCGAGCCGGCCGTCCTGGCGTGCTGATCAGTGCGACCGGTTCGTCAGCCAATCGAGTAGCGGCATACCGCTGGACTACATCAAATGACCGGCATGCGGTTCCCGGTGAGACACGGGACAGACGAAGTTCGGCGACCCTCCGCGCGACCACGCCGATCCCATCGGCATCCGCATGTGCTGGCCCGTAGACCTCAGGTTCAAGCGACCGTGTGGTGAGAGCGACAGAAGTCATCCCACATTTCCCTCACTGAACCGCACAGATCCGTCGGCCCACGCGGGAACGGGGCTTCTCGAAGGGGTGTTACCGCTCATGACAGCCCCCGCAACACCACGATGTGGGATACCGGTACGGCCGAGTCTGACTGCGGTCGCGGCAGATCAAGTCGCCCCTCAGCCAGTCGAGCGAGCAGCACCAGCGCGAGCGACTCGCCGGCAAGCTCAAGCATCCCCGCGAGCCTGACGACGTCAACCCCGTCGCCGACCTTTTCTGGCCGCGATACCGTCCGCAGACGCTTGCGGGCGCCAGTAACGCTCATGCCCAACAGGAATGCCGCCTCCCATACCGCGACACCCGCTCGCTGGCAGTTGATGCGCATCCCGCCAACCTCGAGCACTGCCGACGACGTACCAGTCCGCTGCCTTTTCGCTGCGCAGCTGAGCGCACCGGCGCGCGCCCCCCGAACCGGCTGCCCGACCCGACGAGCCTCAACCAACTCCGACCTGAACGACTCGCCAGCCTCATCACGCTGACAGAACCTGTCAACGCCCGACACCGTCACCCCGGTTCGCTTGGCAGCCTCCCTCAACGTGAGCCCTGAGCGCAGCATCTCGCAGATCTCCGCGCGGGTCTCCGCGTTCAACTTGTACGGACCGTGAGGGGCGGCGAGTCGGTGCATGTAAAGACGGTGACACTCGCCCAAGCGAATATGCAAGTCAGTCGGTGCCGATACAGCTGTCGCCATTCATCCTGAACGTCTGCTGCCACCGACACCTCGTGCGGTCGCCGGTTAGAACCCAGCACGCTGACCACGGCGGCCCGGTGACTGCGACACACAGGGACGTGATCGGATTCGTCCGACCCCTGGAATGACGGGCCCGTTTTGGAGTCGGACGCCGATCACTTCTAGCTTTGCCGTCGGGGGCTTGCCTTGCTCCCCCGGGCCTTCGCGGCGGCTTGCTCCCAGCGGAGCGACGGTCTGTAACTGATCTGCAGGTTCTCCGCACAGATGCAGCAGTAGATCGTCTCCGGGACGCGTCGGTAGACGCAATTACGGCCGACTCCAGGTCGGAGCGCGCCCCCGCAACGGTTGCATGACGCCGGTCGCTTGATCGGCGTCAGCCACCACTTCCCAGCCGATGTTCCGGTGGCTCGAGAAGCCTTCTGCTCACGTATACGGGCAGCGTTGGCCTTCCGAACCTGCTGACGTCGCTTGTAGCCCATGGTCTTTCTTGCTCCTTTTTCGGTCCTACACCCTGGAACGGGAATGACGTAACCGCCCTCCTGCACGGAGAAGCTGGTTGCGCAACTGTGTGGTGGTGCCCGAGCGCCTCCGCTCACCGCTCCTGGCGACAGCCCCTTCCTTTAGACGCATCTGCGCGGGGTCGGCCGCCTGGCTCCGTGTGACCGCCTTCGATCCGCCGCCGGCCTCCCTGGCCAGCACACGGGGCTGCACGGGCTGATGTACGCCGGCTACGGCGCCTCGCGGCCTATCTACTCGGGGCGACCTCTCTGCTGATCTCCGCAACCACCGGGCGCAAGCGTCACGTCAGCTCGCGTCGCCCCAGATAGGTCCGGTACGTAGTCGGTTTGCTTCATCACCAACAGGAAGACACACCGGCCTCAGATTTCTCAACTCCGCCCTCGGCCATCCTCCGCTTTGGTGACTTGCGCTGACACCGGACGATGTGGTAAGCGCAGGTGCGTTCAGTGGGCGAGTGGTACCTCGCTTAGCGCACTTACGTGGCTGCTCTCAACTCCACGGCGTGTCGTGCGCCGGTGCGGTACTTCTCGCTGTTCGCGGGCCTATAGCAGGAATCGTTGTTCCACCGCAACTTACGGATTGGAGTTGCCTCGTTCCGGTTGTTGTCCGAGAGTTGAGATTTTGAGAGTCGGTTGCTCAAGATGGCACGCGATGCCACAACGCTTGGATTGCCGGGTCCCCTCCACGGAGAACCGAATCCAAGCTGTTGAGAGGCACAGGCGATTTCAGTACTGCAGCCAAGATCGGCTCGAGGACCAGGAGGTTCTGCCAACTATGAAACGCAACGAACCCAGACCCACACACTCCAACCGTCGGGGCCATCCCGAATTCGTGAGCCAGCCCGAGGTTGGCAACGCGGTGCTCGGCGCGACGTCTCCTCCTCACAACGCACATAAACTGGAGCGTTATCGTCAGCTTGAAGCCTCTGATGCTTTGCTGGATGCCACGGCTGTAGCCCGCATCCTCGGAGTCAAGAAAAGCTGGGTTTTCGCCGCGAGCCGCTCCGGACTGTTGCCCACAATCAAGCTGGGCCGGTATGCCCGTTACCGCCTTGAGGCGATCAACGAATGGATCCTCGAGCAGGAGACCACCCATGAACAGCGGTGCGGCAGTGAACGCTGATCGTCCCGAGCGACCCCTCTGGGAAGGCGACTACATTCGCTGGTGGGGTCGTGCTGACTGGGAGTGGATCGCGTGCGTGAACTGCGGACGGCGGCTCACCGGTCCGAAGGCAGTGCGTCAAGGTTTCGGCCGTGAATGTGCCGCGGAAGTGACGGCAGAGATGCTCGAGAGCGCGAAGCGGAAAGAACACGCCGTATGCCGCCAAGCGCTCGAGATCCACGATCGGGCACAGAACCAGCAAAGTGCCAGATGGATGCGCCAGAGTCATCTCAAACGGCAGATGCTTGCACGAAGAAGGGCCGGATGATCATGCGGTCGAGTTCAGCTGCCGAGAGCGGAGCACCTGATCCTGCGAGACTAGGACGTTAGGAACGGGCGGAAGTGGCGGTATGGCGCAGGTCGGTTCGAGCCGGAGGCGTACTCAGTCAAGCCACAGCACTCGAAAGCCACTAGCAACATCAGAGTTAGCGCCGATCCGTTAGCAGAGTCGGCGTGGATCTGAAAGAATTACGCTCGCCGGCGGCCTCTGCTCAAGGCGGGCGCCGCTTGCGGTTCCCGACTTGCCCGTGATGACGACGGAAGGGGGCTCATGAGACTCAGTACCGCGCGGTCTGCCGCCGCGCTCGTGCTCGCGCTGATCGCAGCGGTTGCGGTTCCAGTCGCTGCCGGTGCTACGACCTACCACCCCTGGTATGACGACGTCAGCCAAACGCCGACTATGTTAGGACTGACCGCCGATGGCTCCTACAGCTTCATCGATCTGCACTGGCAAGGGCCGCAAAACCTGGACGTGGCCAAACTGAATGGTACGCGCGTAGCTCACGGCATGATCGATGAACGCGTCTGCTGGGGCTACATATCGGGCCACGATTACAACCCCGAGCCTTACTGCGGGCGCTCCGGATTCAAATGGGCGATCGTCGGACAGATCACGCTGACGTTCGCCAGTCCTGTCGCCGACAACCTCGGATCGCAATGGTCAGTCGTAGAGGCGCAGACACGCTTCACCTCGCGGTGGAGCCGTTATAACCGCAAACGCGCCGGAAGCCCCACGTTCGTTGGTGAAACGCCCGGCACGACCTACGGCTACCTGGTCGGCACCAACGGAGACATACCGGAATTCGCGCCGGCGCCGATCACTGCGGGGCAATACCACGTGGACGTGGACGGCGGCGCCAGCGCCAACTGCCTTGCCAGCGCTTACACCCCCGTCGGTCCGCGCGGCTGGGCGACCACCCACACCTACACCATTCGCAACATGACCTGCGGCGCAGCTGCCAGCGCCTTAGCTCGCGGCCATCTGACACCAAACACCAACGCCGGTCTCGTGACGCCAGGGTTCACGTGCCGCGTCCTCAGCGAAACATCTGTAAGAAACGATCCCGATCCCATCCATGAGCTTGTCAGTTGTTTGGATGGCTATCGCGCGTTTACCGTGAGCCTGAACGCATAGGACTCGGCAAAGCCTCGGGCTGTAGCTCAAGCGAGCAGACGCAGCGGGCGACGGCGACGACCGCAGCCCGTCGCGCGTCTTGTCGCTCAAAGCGCAATCGCCCGAGCCCGGCTAGTAATAGTTCAAAGCAATCGCATGACCGAGTTCCACCGCGTCCGGCTGCGAGCCGATGTCCGGGCCTGCCGGCCGACGTCAGCACGCTTTGGGTGCGATTTGTGCTCTGGCGATGCGCCAGTGTTGTCCGGCTTGGACCATGCTGTAATGGCCCGACCAGGAGCGGCATCCGTATTGCCGATCGTGCGTAATCAAGCGCTTGACGACGATCGTTGCGTGATTGCCGGAGATGCCCGTGAGCGTTCCTAGGAGCTCGATGTTCGCTGGTCGGGCCTTCGTCTCGCCGTCGACGAATGCCGCTTCTGATTCGACGGTGGGGCTCAGGTAGGTCCAGGCCTTCGCGTAAGCGCCGGTATCGATGTCGCCCCAGTAGGACTCGAGGGAACTCGCGGGACCGACTGCGCCGGGTGAGTATGAACTTTGCGGGTAGGTGCCTCGAGCCGGCTTGTGCTTGTAGGCAAAGGTTGTGTTCTGCCCATCGCGCCGCTCGATGATCCGGGTGAAGTATCCACCGACTGGGTCGTGCAGCGTGATCAAGGTGGGGACCGCGATCTCCGCTCCCGTCACGCAATCGGGAACACAACCTTGGATGTCGCTCTGACCCTCACCCGTCGCATGCGACGACGTCCAGCTTGACCATCGTATGTTCACGACGATGTCGCCGCCGTCGCCCGAGAAGTAGATGCTTCGCGGTCGAAGCCCGTGGTAGGAGCCGAAGATGAACATCGGCAGACGTCGCTTCGCGACGTGGCCAGCAGCCACGGACTGAGTTGCAGCCGCAACCGGTCGGCCAGCACCCGAACTCGCGGCGGCCACAGTCACCGGAACGGCTACGAGTGAGCCAACAACAGCAACACCGCACGGCCAGCCACGCAGACGACCAAACACGTGAGCCCCTCTGATCCACGTCCTCGCTCCATGTGGTCATCCTACGCGCCCCGGAGACGCCGACCGTCGCCGTTGCACTAGCGGGGATGGGCCACTCGAACAAGAAAGCGAAAGCCATCAAGCTTCCAGCTCTCTGTGAGGCCGCCTAGCTTACGATCCGTCGCACGAAGTCCGCGCCGATCTCGAAGAACGCGCTCAGAGTCCCGAGGTCTGGTTCGACCAAGCGAATCGTGGCATTGTCCGTGCCAATCTGAACGCCTCCGAGCTGCCCCAGTCGGTTGATGATTTCCACCCTGAGGTCGTTGGGTACGCCCTTCCTTGCACCCACTGCGATATATGCGGTCCCGCTGTCGACACTGACTATCACCTTCGGTCCCACTTGACCTCGAGCCCTGACGCGAGGTCCGTACGGCCGCCACTGGAGCTCGCCTCCTCCCGCCACGGCACTGTTCAGACCAGCACGGATCACATTGCCAACCGCCGAATCGAATTGGTCAAAGAACGAATGGGGGTCGATCGCCTGAGTCGTCATATCAGCCTGCCCCACGATTCGCGCGCTAACCGTGGGGCGGACGACGACTCGTGGGACGAACGCCTCGACGTCTCCAGCGAAGTAGCTGACCTCAAGGCCGTACATCGAGAGCCCACGAGCATTCAGGTACTCGATCGCGCGCTGAACACCCTCAGGGATCACAGGCGCCGCCACCACAAGCGCAAAATCGCCGCGACGGAGGGTCTCGCTGAGGCCGTCCAGGACTTGCTCCGTTAGAGCATCCACGTCTTCTTCGGCGTCATCGACAAGCTCCTGCGCGATGAACTCCGAGAGCGTTCGCGGGTCGCTGCGGCCGAGTCCGGAACGAAGGACTTGGCATTCGAAGTCAGCCAGGGTCATACCCCAGAGCGCCGAGGCGTAGTCGAGGAGCTGAGCGACAACTCGCCTAGTGTCCGGGTTGCCCTCCTTCTTTACCTCGACGACGCAAAGGCGTCCTTTGACGTCAAGAAGCACAAGATCGGCGATCCCAGAAGCGAGGCCCGCCTCAAAACCGACGGTCACCATGCGTTCGAAGCCGAGGTCACTGGCGGGAACCAGCGCTGGGTGCCGCATCAGTACCTCGTGCAGAGCAGCCTCGGTGGGAATTGAGTTCTCGTCGATGAGATGCTCGTTCGGCGGGTCACCGCTGCGGATGACTAGCGATCTGGGCACGTCCAGATCGTAACGGCGCGAGGCAGCTCGATGAGCCAGTAGAGCAGCCTCGATCCATGACTTGCAGGCGAGCGTTGTCTGGTCGCTCAGTGGACTAGCGGCAGGTCTGCGCCAACGAGACGTCAAAGGTAAAGCCGACGGCGCTTGCACTCTTGCGGGCGTACGCTGGGGCTGAGCATGTGGCGACCACAGGACTGGCAAGAGCTGAAGGCTCTGGAGGGGACGGCTGAAGAGTCCGCAACCCTCGATTTCAAACGCGAAGCGAGTAACAACAACCCGGAGATCGCTAAGGACATCGCGGCGTTGACCGTCAACGGTGGCGTGCTGATCTACGGGTTGGAAGAGGACAAGGCCACAAAGCGCGCGAAGTCCCTAAAGCCCGTGGCGCTGGCCGGACTTGAGGAGAGGATCCGCTCTGTTGCAGGCACGAGGATCTTCCCCACGCCCGAGTTTGATCTCACGGTCATTCGACACCCAGACGACGAAACACAAGGCGTCGTTGTTATCGCCGTTCAGCCGTCAGTACAGGCGCCCCACTGGGTCGGTGAGCGTTTCCCGATTCGTCGCGGGACGATCACCGAGTACCTGACCGAACATGAGATTGAGCGGCTCTACGAGCAGCGGCGCCAATCGTCGACTCGCCCCCAACCCGCCCAACTGAGCCAAGAGTTCCGTGAAGGTTTCGCCCGGCAGACGCTGCTGCTGCAATCTGATGAGGGGACGCGACCTCTACTCGCCCAGGCGCGGCTACTCGTGAGACCTCTCGTGCCCGAGTCGGTCGTGCTACCTGGCGGACCCTGGCAGGGGCAAAGGCTCGCGGAGGCTCTCCAGTCCACACAGCGGCAAGTCGGACCAGCGCTTGGTGACCCTGGCCTGACGAGCGTTCTGCAGAAGCTGCATCAATGGACGGCTATCGACGTCTACGGATGGCGGGCCGGCGACTCGGCTGACAAGCCCCGAACTGGTTCGTTCCCAGAATCCATACTGGCGGCCACAATGAGTTACCCCGGGCGGCTCTCCTTTCACCTGGCCTGGGGCCTCGCGGACCCATGGGGCGAGATCCCCCATCCACCGGAGCACGACGTCGAGAAGGTCGCGCGCGAGCTCGACGTCATCCGCGAGATCGCACTCTGTCTGAGTTTCGCAGGCGCCTACTTTGCCGACATCCCCGGTGCAGCGATCCTCATATGCCGCCTCGAGCTACACGGCTTCGAGGGCGCGAAGTCATCAACAGCGCTCGCAAGTCACGCGGGCCTACCACCCGTGATCCCCAGCAAGCTGCCTCCAGCCCCGGACAACCTGACAGCACAAACCAGTACCAGCGCGCTTGACCTTCGGGATAACCCTCGTAAGGCGACGCAGGCCCTCGTGGAGCGATGGCTGCCCCCGTTTTACAGCGACCCGTACGACAGAACCGCGTTTGAGATCGTGTTCGGCGAACACCCCACAGCAGGCACACACGGCTAGAGGCGGAGCGGGTAAGACCGGCGGACCAAGCTATCGAGGCGCCGGCCAGTGTCGAGAGCCGGAGTCAATCGTTCGCCGAGCCACATGATCGTCAGAAGTCGCCAACGCAATCGTCCGGGCGTTGAGGCTTCGGAATGCAAAAGCGCTCACCGGCGCATCTCGTGCCGACGGCAACCGCCTCGGGCTTGTATGTCGACCGGGTAAGTCGCTATCTTACGTGTCGTGAAGACGACGATCTCGACGAAGGGGCAGATCATCCTCCCTGCTGAGCTGCGCGAAGCCGACGGCATCGAGCCGGGGGAGCAGTTTGATCTCGAGCGTGTCGGTGTTGGTGAGTATCGACTGACCCGAATCACTCCGCCACCGAACCTCGGGGTCATTGGCTGGCTGCGCTCGTGCCCGTCAACGGACTGGTTCACGCCCGTGGAGTCAGAATCGACCGACGCCCTCTGAAAGTCGCTGGCCGTGCGCTACTTGGTGGACGCCAACGTCTTCTCAGAAGCGACCAAACCCAAGCCCGACCCCCGTGTCCTGGATTGGCTGACCCACGCCGAGCGCGAACTTGCCGTCGACCCGATCATCCTCGGAGAGCTGCGGTTCGGCATCCTGCTGCTCCCCCGAGGGCAACGCAGGAGCCGCCTCGAGCGCTGGTTCGATGAAGGCGCAGCCCGCCTGCACTGTGTCGCCTGGGACGCCGATACGGGTCTGCGATGGGCGCGGCTGCTGGCGGACCTGCGTGCAGCCGGCAAGGCAATGCCAATCAAGGACAGTCTGATCGCGGCGACCGCGCTCAAGCACGATCTTGCGGTCGTGACGCTCAACGTCAAAGACTTCCAAGCCGCCGGGGTCCAGCTCGTCGACCCCACCCGCGCCCTATAACACGCGCACGCCTGGTCGCGAGGCTGTCGCAAAACTCCTCGGCCGGAAGTGGCGGTCGGCGGTGACGTGGTCGCCGTCGAGTTGTGAACGGTCGTGACCCTGGTTCAGGTTGCGGCGAGTTGGTGTCGGTGGAGTTTGGTGAGGTTGTGGGTGGCCATCAGCAGTCGCCATTCGGTCCTGACCGCGATCCTGCCTCTTCGGTGGAACCGGTCGATTCGCCGGTTGTGTTTGGTGTGCGCGAACACCGGCTCGATCATCTGGATCCGTTTGCGGTAGAGCTGCTTGCCGTGCTCTGAGGCCAAGACGGCGCGCATCCAGGCGTAGCGCCCGCCGGTCCACCCAGGCCTGGGCTCGCTGCGGCCAACACGATCGGGCGGGGTCAGCACCTGGATGTGCTTGTTGGCGATCACCTCGTCGAAATGCCGCTCGTTCCAGTAACCGGCGTCAGCGAGCGCGACCTGCGGCCGTTCGGTCACACCGACCCGCTCGAGCTCGGCGATGGCGGTAGTGATCATCGGGTTCAGGTTGGAGAAGTCCGTCGGGTTGTTGGTGATCTCCGCGGCGAGCACGATCTGTCCCTCATCGACCACGGCCTGCGCGTTGTAACCCTGCACGTAGCCCCGGCTTGCTTTCATCCGCTGGCTGTCAGGGTCACTCACACTCACCACGTCATCGGGCAGCTCGGGCGCCTCCCACGGGTTCGGGCTCCTGCCGAGCCGGCGACCGTCGCTGGCACGACCGTTGACCCGATAGTCCTCGTAGGCACGGTTGGCCGCGAGCTTCGCGTCACGCTGCTCCTCCAACCGTCGGGCCGCGAGCAGCAGCCGCTCCTCACGGCCCCGTGGGATCGGCTGTCCTTGCTCCCAGCGACGCTGCTCAACTTGCCGCCGGCCCTCGCGGGCCCAGCCGTCACGTCCCTGGTGATTGGCGATGATCCGAGCCACATCGAACCGGAACTCTTCCTCGGGCTCCTCACGCTCCGGCAGTAGCTCGGGCTCGTCTTGGGCCTGCTCGGCGGCCTGCTGCTCACGGACCCGACGGAAGAACTCCGCGCGGCCCTCGCGGGTGCGCAGCTCCTCTGGCAACTCATCACCACGAGCCTCGCCGAACTGCTCATCCTCGGCCCGGTCGGTAGCGATCGCCTCAGCGATGATCTGCCTAGCGATCTCTGAGAAATCACGGTTGGACTCACGGCTGGCGTTGCCGGCCATCTTCGTCCCATCGATCGCAACGACCTCGGGACGGACCAGCCCAGCCTGTGCGCACAGCCCGAGCACCTGGCTGAACAGCTCGGCGAGCGCGAGCTCGTGGCGCTCAACGAACCTCGCGACAGTCGCGTGATCCGGTGTCTCCATCATCGCGATCGTCTTGAACGCGACGTCCTCCCAGCAGGCGCGCTCGATCGCGCGTGCGGACCTCACACCGCGCGAATACCCGTAGAGCAGCAAGGCAACGAACATCGCCGGGTCATAGGCACGCCGGCCGACACCATCAGCGCGATAAGAGCCATAGAAACCGGACAGATCCATCCCGGCAACAGCGTCCAGAACGAACCACGCAAGGTGCCCCTCAGGCAGCCAATCCCTCACATCCGGCGGCAACAAGAACGACTGATCACGATCACAACCAATGAAGTTCTGAGCCATCCCGGAATGGTCTTAAAGACCCCGGACGACACGGTAATTACGCGACAGCGGTCGGGGGCCGGCGTGCCGGCCGCCTGTGAGGGGTGAGAATCCTTCAGGCCCGGATCGACGTCGGTGAGGCTTGGTGCGTTAGAGCCCGTGCGACAGCGTGGCGCGGGGATCGGAA
>JAKAED010000098.1 GCA_021820105.1 Actinomycetes bacterium
ACCTCTCGTTCGACCGGGCGGCCCATCCCGGCGGCGTGAGAGTGCACCAGCGAGTGCTGCAGTGTGGTCCAGCGATCCTGGGGGATGCGCGTGGTGGACAGGGCACCGAATCCGGTGGAGACGCCGTAGACCGCATTGCCAGACTCCGAGAGCTGCTGGATGCGCTGCCAGGCGCGCTCGATCCGGGAACGCGCCTTGGCGCTCAGTTCCACGCGTGCGTCCATGCGCGCCACGGCCGCAACATCCCCGAGCTGCAGCGTCTCCGCGCCCAGTTCCACCGTCCGCTCAGCCATCCGCATTCACCCCTGGGTTTGTATCGCCACGCCTGCCAACGCCCTCTGCCAGTGTCACAGTCGCAATTGTGGCGCTCTGCGCCTTTTGCGAGTTCGCCGCCGGACCGCGCGGATGCGGTTCTCCCGGCGGACGCAGCGTGTGGCGGCTATCAGCGTTGTGGCTGAGTCAGGTCGTAGATGGTCTGCCCACCCACCGTCACGCTCCGGTAGTGCGTGCTGACCCAGGTCGCAATTGAGACCGTGCCGGCGGAGGTCCGGCCACCGGGCCCTGCTGCGGGCTTTGAGCCGCCGAACAGGCCCGAGACGCTCGAGCTGAGTGAGCGACCGGCGCCCCGAACCCCGCGTGCGAAGCCGCGGGCAAAGCCACCGGGCACCGCGGCGCTGATGTAGTAGTGGACGTCCGCGGCCCTGACGTAGCGCTTGAACTGCGCCAACGAGATGTTGCCGCCGTTGCCGTTGAAGCCGCCAATCGCCATCACCGGCTCACCGCCGGTGGCGAGCTCGATCGACGCCGCATTCCGGGAGCCTGAGGTTGCCGCCACCCAACGGAAGCCGGGCGCGCCTGACCGGAGCGCTTTGGCAAGCGCCGCGCTGACGCGGATCCCGCCGCTTCCGCCGCCGCCCGCCGCGCCCCCGACCACCCGCACCGGAGCACCGCTGAGCCTGAGACTGCCCCGGCCGCTGGCCGCTCTGCCCACTCTCAGGCCGGTGCCGCCGCCGGGGGGTCCGGCCGGCCCACCGCCCGGCAATCCAACCGGCCCGCCGGCCGGGCCTCTGGGGGCGACGCCCGGCCCGCTTCGGAACCCGGCCAGCGTGTCACTGGCCGTGGGGCCTGCGGAGATCAGCCCAGCGCTGTGTGCCGTGGTGATGGTCTGGGCCGTGTACGCGGCAGGTGCGGCCAGGCAGGCGATCACGGCCGCCGCGGCGGTTGGTGAGGCCAGCCGCCGGCGTAGCCCTAGCGGTACCGTCAGGCCAAGGACCGCAACCGCGGTTGATAGCGCCAGCAGCGGTGTCAGCCAGCTCTCCCAGCTGGGGGTGCGGTGCAACACCAGCGCCGCCCATCCAGCTGTGATGACGATCAGGGTGGCCATCCCGGCGCGAGCCACAGGCTGCTCGCGTCGTTGCCAGAGGAGCACGGCACCGATCCCTGTCAGGGCAGCAATCGCCGGCGCCAGGGCCACGGTGTAGTAGGTGTGGATGATGCCGCCGCTGAAGCTGAACACCGCGGCGCTGACGACCAGCCAGCTTCCCCAGAGCAGCAGCGCTGTGCGGATGCGATCGGTGCGGGGAGCGCGTCCACGCCAGATCAGTCCGCCGACCAGCACGAGACCCGATGCAGGCAGCAGCCATGAGGCCTGTCCGGCCATCACGTCGTTGAGCAGCCGCAGGACGCCTGGGGCTCCACTGAAGAACGTTCCGCCCGATCCGCTCAGCCTGCTCAGGCCGTTGTAGGCGAAGATCAGGTTGATGATGCTGTTGGTCGGTGAACCGTCGATCATCGGCCGCGAGCCGGCCGGCCACACGGCGACGATCGCCACCCACCAGCCGCCCGCCAGGAGCAGCGCGCCACCGCCCATCAGCAGCTGGCTCACACGCCGCCGCACGGTCACGGGGGCGGCGGTGAAGTAGACCAGCGCAAAACCGGGCAGCACGAGAAAGGCCTGCATCATCTTCGCCAGGAAGGCCAGACCCAGCAGCGCGCCCACGCCCAGCATCCAGCGCGTACCGCCGTCCTCCAGCGCGCGCACCAGACAGTAGGCCGAGGCCACCAGCAGGCAGACCAGCAGCGCGTCGGGGTTGTTGAAGCGGAACATCAGCGCCGCCACCGGTGTGACGGCCAGGACCGCCCCGGCCAGCAGGCCGGCGGCGGCACCGAACCAGCGCTTGACGGTGGCGTTGAGCAGCGCCACCGAGACCACTCCCTCAAGCACCTGCGGCACCAGCATGCTGGTGCTGGAGAAGCCAAAGACGCGACCAAAGAGCTCCATCACCCACAGCGACGCCGGTGGCTTGTCGACCGTGATGAAGTTGGATGAGTCGATCGAGCCGAAGAAGAACGCCTTCCAGCTCTTGGTCCCGGCCTGCACGGCGGCTGCATAGAAGCCGTTGGCATAGCCGGAGGCGGTCAGGTCAATCAGGTACGCGGCGAGCGTCCCAACCAGGAGTGCGATCAGCAGGGGCCTTGCCCAGGCCGGATCGTCGTGCCTGCGGGTGCCCGACAGCACCAGCCTGGGCTCCGTGCGGGCGGTCACGCGAGGCTGCCGCGGGATCGTTGAGGAGGTCATCTTTCAGTCTTCAGGGTCGAGGAGATACAGCTGTCGTGTGCCGTGGCGTGCCCACGCCCGGTCCTGCAAAGAGCCGGGTGTAGAGGCCGACCTGCCGCGCCACCGTTCCGCACAGGTTCGCCAACATCGGCACGATCACCTCCAGGGCGGCGGGTGCCTCGTCCTGCGCCGAGACGAGGATCTCCAGGCCGGGGCCTGCGTTTGAGGTTTTCATGACTGACCATTGGCTTGCGGAGGGGGAGGCAAAAAGGTGTCAGCAATCTGTAGGAAAGCTGTTAATTCAAACCTAACTTTCCTCAAGAGCCGCTGCTGTGCTCCAGCGCCCGCCGAGCATCACCCGCCTGACCAGCAGATCGTCATCAAGCACCACCAGGTCCGCGCGCCTGCCTGCCGCGATCGAGCCCAGCTCGCGGTCGAGGCCCAGCACTCGCGCGGGCGTTGTGGAGGCGGCTGCGGCCGCCCGCTCGATGCTCACCCCGCTGCGCTGGACAGCGTCACGCAATGCTCTATCCATCGTCAGCGTGCTGCCGGCGAGCGTCTGGCCACCGGCCAGCCGTGCCTCGCCGCCGATGACCTGGACGTCAAGGCCGCCGAGGCTGAAACTGCCGTCCCCAACCCCCGCGGCGGCTATTGCGTCGGTCACCAGCACGGGTGCGGCGCACGTGCTGAACACCATTGCGACGACGGCCGGATGCAGGTGCACGCCGTCATTGATCAGCTCGCAGCTGGCCGTCGACGCCAGCGCGGCTCCCGCCAAGCCGGGTCGGCGATGGTGCATCGGCGCCATCGCGTTGAACAGGTGCGTCACATGCCCGGCGCCGGCGTCAAAGGCGGCCAGCGCCTGCTCAAAGCCCGCGTCGGAGTGACCCAATGCCACCGTCACGCCGGCGGCGTGCAGCCGCTGGATCAAGGTGAGCGCTCCGGGCAGCTCTGGGGCGATGGTCAGCACCCGCAACGTTCCCGCCGCCGCTCCCAGCAGCCGTTCGGCCAAAGTCTCATCTGGCATCAGCAGATGCGCCGGATTCTGGGCGCCACAGCGACTGGCGGCCAGGAACGGACCCTCCAGGTGAGTGCCCAGCACGCGGCCGCGCGTCTCGCGCACCAGCTCAGCCACCCACCGCAGCTGTTTGAGCAGCGCACTCTCCGCATCGGTCATCAGCGAGATCAGCGTCGCGGTGGTGCCGTGCTGGAGATGGAAGTTCACCGCACCGCGCATCGCTTCGGGGGAAGTCGTCACGCTGTGTCCGCCGCCGCCGTGCATGTGTAGGTCGATGTAGCCGGGCAGTACCCAGGCTCCCTCCAGATCGCTCACGACGGTCGCGCTGGGTGGCGATCCGCGACCAACCTGTCTGATCCTCCCGGAGCGGACCTCGATCCAGGCATCGGCGCGAACGCCCGCCGGCGTCACCACGCGGCCACCGGCCAGGACCTGCGCGGTAGGTTCGGTTGGGCCGGGGGCTGTCATCCAGGATGGACGCTGAACGGCTGACGACGAGGCGAGCCGGCAGAAGTTGCTACCAAACGCTACCGGAGGCGCGGCCGATCGCCCCGTCGGTCGCTCTGCTCACGGGCGGAAGGCTCGCGTGTCGCCCTACCGCTGCCGATGAAGGTGGTGGGTTGCCACTTGCGTCTCATCAGCCCAGGGTGTACACCGTGATCGAGGATAACTACGTATTCAAAACCGGAGCGCCACCGGGCTCGCCTGAACCCGGAAGCCGCAATGGAGAACTCTGAGGGCGTCGTGGCAGTCACGGGGCGGTACGGGAGTACGGATCCAGTCCGGATAGTCGGAGATGCGGCCCATGATCTGCTGACCGGACTGCCCGGTCCGGGGCTGCTGGACACCGCAGCTGCAAGCTCCCATCGGGATGCGCCACGCTCGGTCATCCTGGTAGACCTGGACCAGTTCCGGGCGGTCAACGCCACTCACGGTCATCCGGGTGGGGACCGTGTGTTGTGTGAGGTCGCCGACCGCCTGCGCGAGGCGGGCAGGCCTCACCAGGTGGCGCGGCTGGGCGGCGATGAGTTCGCGATCATCGTCGCCTCGGCTGACCGCAGCGCGTGCTTGGAGATCGCGGCTGATGTCCGCGAGGCACTCCGCGCGCCGATCAGGCTGGATGAGAGTGAGCTGTTCCTGGACGCCGGGTTCGGCGTCGCGCTGGCGCACGGCGAGCTGACCGGCTGGGAGCTGCTCAGCCGCGCGAACGCCTCACTGCGGCCGTTCAAGCAGACGGGCAGACCGCCCCGGATCGTCGTCTACGAGGAGGCGGCGCACGGCGCGATCCTGGACACGCAGGCGCTCTCATTGGACCTGCGCGGCGCCCTGCCGCGCAACCAGCTGCTGCTGCACTACCAGCCGCTGGTTGATCTGGCCACCCGGAGAGCGATCGGCTTTGAGGCCCTGGTGCGCTGGCAGCATCCGGTGCGCGGCACGGTGGCACCCTTGCGCTTCGTGCCGTTGGCGGAGCAGCGCGGGCTGATGCCGGACCTGGGGGAGTGGGTGTTGCGGCGCGCCTGTGCCGACGCGCGAGGCTGGGCGGAACGGATGGACGACCCGCCGTTTGTGAGCGTCAACATCTCCATCCGCCAGCTGGAGGATCCGGACTTCCTGATCCGCTTCTGGCGCGTGCTCGATCGCTCGGGGCTGGACCCGAAGCTGCTACGGGTGGAGGTCACTGAATCGGTGCTGGTCGACGGGATCGACTGCATCACGCCCGTCCTTGACGCGATCCGGCAGATGGGCGTGGGCGTGCTGCTCGATGACTTCGGCACCGGTTATTCGTCGTTGGGCTACCTGCGCGATCTGCCCCTTGACGGGGTCAAGCTCGACCGCGTCTTCATCCGCGATCTCACTGTCTCAGCGGAGGCGCTCGCGCTGGCGGGAGCCGTCACGACGCTGCTGACTCAGCTCGGCCTGGAGATGATCGCGGAGGGCCTGGAGACAGCCGCTCACGTGGCGCAGCTGCGCTCGCTGGGCTGCCACATCGGGCAGGGCTTCTACTTCGCCAAGCCCGGGCCGGTTGAGGCTCTGCAATTTGAGGGCTTGGGTAGGAGGAGCCGCCATGGGTGACCGCCCCACCGCCCCGATCCTCCTGCTGGAGGACGATCGTGCCACCGCGGCTCTGATCACGCAGCTGCTCGTGGCGGCGCGGATCACCAACCCGATTCACCAGCTGGAGACGGCCGGCGCGGCGCTTGCGCTGCTGAACAGCGCCGCCGGCGGCGGCGAGCCGCTGCCGGTCCTGTGCGTGCTCGACCTGTCGCTGCCGGACATGTCGGGACTGGAGGTGCTCCGCCACATCCGTGAAACCCCTGCGCTGGAGCGGCTGATCGTGATCATGCTGACCGGCTCCGGCGAGGACACCGACATAGATGTCGCGTACGAGCTCGGCATCGATGCCTACCTGATCAAGCCGGCGGGCATTCACGGGTTGCCGGCCGTGATCCGGGAGCTGCCGTTGCCATATGAGCTGATGCTTGAGGTGCCAGGGCCGAGCTGATGCCTGACGGACCTCACGGCGTCTTCCGCAGGCGGCGGCACGTGGAGCGTGCGCTGATCATCCTGGCGACGCTCGTGCTGTTCGTGGACGTGGCCGCCGTGGTGTTGACGATCATCAGCGACAGCGGCCACAACCGCGCACAGACGCAGCTCACGGATGGCTTGGCCTACCTGTCGAGCATGAGCCTGCTGGTGCAGTACACGCTTGATGCGGAGACGGGTGAACGCGGGTACCTGATCACCCATCAGCAGCGCGACCTCCAGACGGCCAATGCCGCTCTGCGGGGCACCACCGGAGTGCTGGCGAAGCTCAGCCGGGAGAGCTTCGGCGACCCGCTGCTGCAGCGCGATTACGCACAGCTCGCGAGTCTGGTCGGAGCACGCGATCGTGAGGTGGCCACCGTGATCGCCCTGGCCGAGCGCGGCGAGAACATCCGCGCCATCAGGCTGATCCGGCTTGACTCCGGCAGCCGGGTCACCCAGCAGGTGCGCGCACTGGCGGGCCACATGCGCGGACGGGTGGAGCGGATGATCGTGGCCGCCAGGCGCAACAGCCAGAGTGACGAGGCCTGGGCTGAGCGCGCGAGCGTGGCGGCCTACCTCTCCTCGGCGGCGATGCTCGTCGTGATGCTCACGCTGTTTCGCAACTACATGCTGGTGGATGCCGCTCGCCGCCGCTCACGCGTCGCGCAACTTGAAGCAGAGCGGCTCAACGCCGCCAAGTCAGGCTTCCTCTCGCGTGTGAGCCATGAGCTGCGCACGCCGCTCAACGCGATCCTCGGCTTTGGTCAGTTGCTGGAGCGTGATCTGGTCGACAAGGAGGAGCGGGAGTCGCTCACGCAGATGCTGCTCGCCGGCCGTCACCTGCTGGCGATGGTCGATGACCTGCTTGACCTCTCTCGGATCGAGGCCGGTGAGCTCAGGTTGTCGCTTGAGCCGGTGGTTTTGACAGAGGTGCTGTCGGAGGGGCGCGCGTTGATCGCGCCAACGGCGGCATCAACGCTGGTCGGCGTCAGGTATTCCCCTGTGCCGACGGATCTGAGAGTCGTGGCCGATCGTGCGCGCCTGCTGCAGGTGTTGCTGAATCTGCTCTCAAATGCTGTCAAGTACAACCGGCCCGGCGGCAGCGTTGTACTGAGCGCGAGCGCCACCAATCGCCACACGGCCCGGATCGAGGTGGCTGATACGGGCATCGGCATCGCTCCGGGGGCGCTCACGCGCCTGTTCACGCCGTTTGAGCGGCTGGACGCGGACAGCCGTGGGATTGAGGGCACCGGCCTGGGCCTGGCGCTCGCGCGTGGACTGATGGAGGCCATGGCCGGAACCCTTGATGTGTCAAGCCGCGAGGGTGTCGGAACCACCATCGCTGTGGAACTGCCGCTGGCTGCGCAGGCGGCGGCTGTGGGGTTGCCGGAGGATCCGTCCGCGCTTCCGGAGGTCTTGGCGCCGCCCTCCCAAGTGGTCGAGCTCAACCCGGCGGGGCGTGGGGAACGTGTCACCACCACGGCTCTCTACATCGAGGACAACCCATCAAACGTGCGGCTCGTGCAGCGGATCTTCGACCTTGCCGGTGACCTGCAGCTGGATGTCGCTACCAGCGGCGCCGCCGGCCTGGCACTGGCCCGCGGCACGCGCCCGGATCTGATCCTGCTGGATCTGCACCTCCCCGACATGGGAGGGGAGCGAGTGCTTGAAACCCTTCAGGGCGATCCCGAGCTTCGCTCCACGCCCGTGATCATCGTCTCTGCCGACGCCTCAGCGACCCAGGCTCGCCGTCTGCGCGACGCAGGCGCCAGTGGCTATCTGACCAAACCGTTTGACATCAATCAACTGCTGGCCGCCGTCCGGATGCGCGGGGCAGCAGAACCCGCAGTAGATCAGTCGGCCGAGCGCAGCTTGAAGATGCTGGACCCCGCGATGGTCTCCTCGCTGCACGCCCTGGCCGCCAACCCCGCCGTGGGGCACCGGCAGATCGGAGAGATGCTCCTGACCTTCCGTCGCGACGCCGGTGAGACGCTGCGGAGTCTGCAGACGGCCGTCACCGAGCTGAATCTCAGCGCCATCCAGCACGATGCGCATCGTCTCGCGGGCGGGGCGGGCGCGGTTGCCGCGTCGCTGCTCTACGCCAGGTCCAAGGACCTGGAGCGTCAGGCCAAGCAGGGTGACTTTGCCGCCGTACAGAGCCTGGGCGCCATGTTGGAGGCGCTGCTGGAGCAGACCTGGGAAGCGCTGGCGGAGGAGTTCGCAGAAGCGCTTGAGCAGGTGCCGCTTACGGGCAGGGACGCTCGCGGCCACTGACCTGTAACGACCTGCAGTCCCGCTCCGCAGCCCTTGTTCGCAGAGGCGTGGATCATCACTCGCGCCGTGCCGGGACGGAGCAAATCCGCCGTGCACCCCTGATCTGAAGGCTGGCGATCGTTAAAGTCACGGTCACATATCCATCAGCCGGACCGCGGGAGGACCAGTGGCCGCACAGGCAGCATCGTTCGCACAGGGCTCAGCTCTGCTGCACTTCACACGCAACGGGAATTTCGGCCCCGGCGGCTCGGAGCTGATGGTGGTGGAGCGTGGTGAGGGTCCGTATGTCTTCGACACCCACGGGAACCGCTACGTGGACGGTCTGTCCAGCCTCTTCTGCGCCCAGATCGGCTACTCCTACGGCGAGGAGATGGGGACGGTCGCCGCGGCGCAGCTGCAGCAGTTGGCGTTCAACACGATGTGGGGCACGGCCCACCCGCCGGCGCTCGAGTTGGCCGACAAGCTGGCCGGACTGGCTCCAGACGGGATCGACCGGGTGTTCTTCACCTCCGGCGGTTCGGAGTCGGTCGAGGCGGCCTGGAAGATCGCGCGGCAGTATCACGTCGCCAACGGCGAGCCGCAGCGGCTGAAGGCCATTGCGCGCCACATCGCATACCACGGGGTCACCATCGGCGCACTCTCCTTCACCGGCGTTCCCGCCTACAAGGAGCCGTTCGGACCGCCCGCGATCTACACCCGACATGTGTCCAACACCAACGGCTTCCGTTCGGAGCTTGAGGGTGAGGAGTTGACCGCCAAGCTGCTCGGCGAGATTGAGGACGTGATCCTTGAGGAGGGCCCCGAGACGATCGCGGTGATCATCGCCGAGCCGGTCCAGAACGCAGGCGGTTGCCTGGTGCCGCCGCCCGGTTACTGGCCGGGTCTGCGGCGCCTGGCCGACAAGTACGGGATCCTCCTGCACGCTGACGAGGTCATCACCGGATTCGGTCGCCTCGGTGAGTACTTCGGCGTGACCCGCTTTGACACCACCCCCGACCTGATCACGGTCGCCAAGGGCCTGACCTCCGCCTACGCCCCAATGGGCGCGGTGATGGTTGCTGACAAGGTGGCGGCGCCGCTCTATGAGGACCGGCGCACGCTGCTTCACGGGATCACCTTCGGCGGTCATCCCCTGTGCGCCGCGATTGCGCTCAAGAACCTGGAGATCTTCGAGCGTGACGGTGTGCTGGAGAACGTGCACGCGCGTGAGGACGGCCTCAGGGAGCGTCTTGAGCAGCTCCAGGAGGATCTGCCGATCGTCGGCGATGTGCGCGGTGCCGGTTTCTTCTGGGCCGTTGAGCTCGTCAAGGATGAGGACAACACTCGCTTCGATGCGGATGAGCGCGAGCGCCTCCTGCGCGGCTACATGATCCCGGCGATGCTCGAGGCGGGCCTGATCGCGCGGGCCGACGATCGCGGTGACTCGATCCTCCAGATCGCGCCGCCGCTGATCTCCGACGATGATGTACTTGATGAGA
This sequence comes from Actinomycetes bacterium, assembly GCA_021820105.1. Classification (GTDB taxonomy): domain Bacteria; phylum Actinomycetota; class Thermoleophilia; order Solirubrobacterales; family Solirubrobacteraceae; genus Palsa-465. The sequence continues at coordinate 9,854 of JAKAED010000098.1, forward strand.
TCGTCGAGAAGATGCGGACCGTGCTGGTCGGCGCGCAGCAGGAGCTCGCGCTGGTATGAGTGATGGTGCTCGCGGCGATGCCACGCGCGCGAGCACCACAGGCACCGCCACCGATCAGGCAACCGCCCAGGGGGGAGGCACCCCTCACCACCGTCCCACGCTGCTGCGCCGGGCGCTGCATCTCTCCTGGGCATCCATCGGGTTCGGCCTCATATCGGGGTCGGTCTCCGTCGCCTCCGGCATCGCCGAGCACAGTCTGGGCGTGCTCGCCGCCGGTCTCTCCGTGCTCGCCGACGTGACCGGCTCCGTGGTGCTGGTCTGGCGCTTCCGCACCGAGCGCTCAGACCCCGAGCGGGCGCAGCGGGTTGAGGACCTCGCCGCGCTGGCAGTTGCAGGAGCGCTTGCGACCATCGCGCTGGCGCTCACCTTCGAGTCCGTCAATGCCCTGCTCTCCGGCAGCCATCCGGGGTCCAGTTCGCTCTCCGTCATCACCGCCGCGGTCTCGATCGTGGTGCTCGCACCGCTGGCGTACTTCAAACGTCGCACCGCGTCCCACCTGGCAAGCCACGCGCTGAAGGGCGACAGCACACTCAGCGCAATTGGTGCAGGCACAGCCGTGCTGGCACTCGTGGGCCTGGTGCTCTACGACGCCTTTGGGTGGTGGTGGTCAGACCGGGTCGTGGCTCTGGTGATCGCGGCCGTGGCGGTGCTGGAGGCGCGCACGCTGCTGACGGCAGAGCACGCCGGCGACTGACGCGCGGCATCAGCGCGGCATCAGCGGGGCGTCGCACGCGAGTCGTCCCGAGTCACCGGCTGCACCCGAAGTCTGCGACAGTCCCGTCGCAGCAGGCGAAGCGGTTCGGGAGCGATCGGAGGTCACAGGCGATGTCACGGGCGGTCAGGTTCGAGCGGTACGGCGGCGTTGAGGTGCTCGAGGTGGTGGATGTTGAGCCGCCACAGCCGGCTGAGGGGCAGGTGCTGGTCCGGGTCCGTGCCGCCGGGATCAATCCCTTTGAGTCGAAGCTCCGTCGCGGTCTGCTCAGGGATCAGATCAAGCTGAGCTTTCCTGCCGCGCAGGGCACGGACGTGTCGGGGATCGTTGAACAGGTTGGTCCTGGTGTGGACGAGGTTGCCGTGGGAGCGGAGGTGTTCGGCTCCGCTGTGCGCGGCAGCCATGCCGAGCTTGCCCGGATCCCGCACGCCCGCCTGCTGCCGCTTCCGACCGGTCTCTCATGGGAGGTCGCCGGCGGTCTCTGGACGGTCGCCACAACGGCCAGTGCCGCGGTCGGCGCGGTTGACCTCGGACCTCAGGACGTTGTGGTGGTGGCGGGAGCTGCCGGCGGTGTCGGCGGCCTGGCGGCGCAGCTGGCACGACACCGCGGCGCGAGCGTGGTCGGTGTCGCCGGCGAGCGCAGCCATCCGTGGCTGCGCTCGCGGGGCATCATTCCGGTCACCTACGGAGACGGCCTGGAGGAGCGTCTGCGCCAGCTGGCTCCGGCAGGGGCGCGCCTCGGCGCGCTGGTTGACACCGTCGGTGGTGGCTACGTGGAGCTTGGGATCAGGCTGGGCATCGATCCCGGGCGCATCAACACGATCGTCGACTTTGACGCTGCGGCCTCAAACGGTGCGATGAGCGTCGGTGGACAGGCCGCCGGCAGCAGCGAGGTGGCGGAGGTCGCACGCCTGCTCGCCGCCGGCGAGCTGGAGCTGCCGATTGCCGCGACCTTTGCGCTCGAGCAGGTGCAGGAGGCCTACACCCTGCTGGAACAGGGCCATCCCGCCGGCAAGATCGTGCTCATCCCGTGAGCCACTCCGTGCCCTCCGCCGGGAGCCGGCCGCCCGCGCAGCCACCTGCGTGAGCACCCGATCCGGTCACCATGGCCTAGCCGGCAGGACGCCGGCTGTGTTACAGGCCTTCCGGCAGGCGGGTCGCTTTGACCGCGCCAAGATCTCCGCGCGCGCCGGCCTTGTCGCGGCTCTGCCGGTGGCGGCGATGCTGGCGTTGGGAACCGCTCTGGGCTCGGCTCCGGCGGCCGTGGCGATGGGCGTCGGAGCGATGCTCGCCGGTGTCGCCTGGCGCGCCGGTGACGGCCCGGTGACGCCACCGGTCGCCACGATGCTGGGCGCCTCCGCTGCGGTCGCCGTGACCGCACTGGCCGGGATGCTCACCGGCCGCGTCCCCTGGCTGCACCTGCTGGTCCTGGTCGTCTTCTGCCTCCTGGCGGGCAGCGCGGCGACACTCGGGCGACCCGGCCTGGTGGTCGGCACGCAGGCGCTGATCGGCTTCATCGTCTTTGGGCGCTTCCCGGAGAGCGCTGCGCACGCCCTCACGCTCACTGGCCTGGTGCTGGCCGGGGGTGCCGCGCAGTCGCTCCTCGCGGCGGCGGTGACGGTGCCGTTTGCCTGGCGCCGCCAGCGTGCGGCGCTGGCGGGCGCGTATCAGGCGCTGGCCGACTTTGCCGGTGAGATGCACGCCTCCTTCCCTGCGGCGAGTGCCCTGGACAATGCCGATGCGGTGCTATCGGCGCCGGCCCTGTTCGCCGACCCCGATCGTGTCCAGCTCATCGATCTGGTTGGCGAGGGTCGCCGAATTCGGCTTGAGCTGCTCGGCTTCAGCTCGCTGCTGGCGCACGTGCGACGTGTCGAGCCGCGCCTCGCGCAGGCGTCCGAGCAGACGCTCGACCAGGCCGTTGCCCGCGTACGGGAGTTGCTGCTGCTGACGGTCGCGGCCATCCGGGGCGAGGCGTCCACGCTGGCGCTGCTGCCGGAAGCCACAGGCGCACTCAGCGATTGGGATCGCACGCGCCAACCACTGAACGCGCTGATGCCGGCCGGCGATGCGCTCACCATCGCGGCGCTCGATCAGCGGCTCGCGGCGCTGGTCGGCCAGGTCACGGCGGCGGCCCGCTTGGCCGCCGCCCTGCACGCCCCCGGCCGCGGTCGTCTGCCACTGCCGCTTGGCCGCCCCGCACCGCGCGGCTCCACCCGCCTGCGCCGCCTGGCGGAGGGCCTACGGCGGATGCGCACCGGCACCACGCTGCGGACCGCCGCTGGACGCCACGCGCTGCGGCTGGCGGTCGTGGTCCCGCTGACCGAGCTGCTGATCCAGCGTGTCGCCCTCCCGCGCGCCTACTGGGCGGTGGTGGCGGTCGCCACGGTACTGCGGCCGGGCTTCGGGCAGACCTTCACGCGTGGCGCTGAACGCGTGCTCGGGACGATGGTCGGAGTGTTCATCGCGACGCTCGTGGCCGTCGGCCTGAACCCCAGCGGCTGGGGGGTGGTGGCGGTGGTGGCGGTGCTCGCCTACGGCACCTACGCGGTCTTTCCGGCAAGCTTCGCTGCCGGGATCGCAATGTTGACGGGCGTTGTTGTGTTCCTGCTGCATGCGGTCGCGCCCGGGACGATCCAGACAGCCCTTGATCGAGGTCTGGACACCGCCATCGGCGGTGCCATCGGCCTGGTCGCCTACGCACTGTGGCCGACCTGGTCAGCGCTCTCCGTGGGATCACTGCTCGCGTCGCTGGTCGACGCGCAGCGGGCCTACCTGGATGCCGTGATCGCCGGACTGCGCAGCGGCAGGCGCCTGCCGGAGCAGCAACTGCGGACGCTTGCGCGTCGAGCAAGGCTGGCGTTCGCGGACGCGGAGGCGACCATCGGTCTGGCGCGCAGCGAGCCGGCGGGTGACCTGCGCAGGCCTGACGGCGGCGACACCGTGGCCGCGCAGCTGGCCGCGCTGCGCCGCATCGCCTGGGGCGTGCACGGCGTGCGCCTTGACGCAGAGGCGCTTCAGTCTGCAGGGCCGCTGTCGCCACTGAACATGCTGCAGGCGGGGCTCGATCAGGCGCTGGCGCTGCTGGCAGTCGCGCTCAGGGGACCGGCCGCCGGAGCGCTGCCCCCGCTGCGCGCTCAGCACCGGGAGCTTGCGCGCTCCCATCCGCACCTGCTCACGCCCGCGCTGTGGGCGTCGCTTGATGAGCTGATCGACGCGATTGACACGGCGGCGGCCGCAGCGGGTCTTAACGCGAACACAAGCTCGGAGGCGCAACCTTCCCCGCAGCATGGGGTTTGAGGTACCGTCAATCACCGCTGGTACCGGGCCGGCCGCTGCACGCTTTGCTGCCTAATTGTTGAGCCCGGCTGCTAGAACTACCCCACCTCTGTGCTGCACATGAACGCTCATCCCAATCGCGCCCGTCACCTGCTCGCGCTGCTCACAGCGCTGGTCGCCCTGCTCAGCCTGCCCGCGGTGGCCTCCGCTGCCGCCCCCACACTCAAGTGGGGCCGTCTCACCGTGCTTGACAACCCCAACTACGGCGGCGGACTTGATGCGGTGACCTGCGCCCCGAGCGTTGCCGGCAGCAAGGCGCTGTTGTGCCTGGCTGCGGATGTGCGCGGCTCGGTGCTTGCGTCGATCCATCCGGCCCAGGGACGCGCGCTCTGGCACCGTGAGTTCATTGATCCCAAGGTGCCAATCACGGGCGTGTCGTGTCCGTCCACGCAGCTCTGTGTCGCTGTTGATGCCAACGGACAGGTGATGCACTCCGTCCACCCGCTGGCCGGCAAGGCCTACTGGAGCAAGCCGGCGCGCGTCGACACGGCGACCCAGGCCGGCGGGGGCTACGCCGGCTTTGCGGCCATCACCTGTCCCAGCACCACCTTCTGCATCGCGGTTGACAACGCCGCCAATGGGCAGGTCGCTGTGACCACGGATCCGACCGGACCGGCCAGCGCCTGGACGCTCACGACCCTCGGCAGCAACATCATGCTCGACTCGGTGGCGTGCGCATCCGCGAACTTCTGCATGGTCGGCGGCAGCAACGCCTACTACTCAACCACCCCCACCGGCGGGTCAGCAGCCTGGAAGGCGGTGGCAGCACTCAGCCCCAGCTACTCCGTGGTGGCGTCGCTTGCCTGCA
>JAKAED010000099.1 GCA_021820105.1 Actinomycetes bacterium
GCGATGAGACTCGGCGGCACCCCGGACGACTCCGCCACCCGCCCAAGGGGGTCAATTTTCAAACGGCGGAGGGGGGTCAGTTTTCACCCGGCGCCGACAATGACAGACTCCTACGAGATCGCGGCGCCGCGTCCAAAGGCGCTGATCGAGTCGCTGCGTGCCTTCGGGTACTCCCCAGAGTCGGCCATCGCCGACCTGATCGACAATTCACTTTCGGCGGGGTCTAAGCGCGTCGCGATCCGATTCGAGTGGGCGGGCCGACACTCCACCGTCACGATCAGGGATGACGGGGCCGGCATGACGGAACACGGACTGGCCGAAGCGATGAGGCCGGGCTCGACGAGCCCATTGGAGGAGCGCGCCAGCAACGATCTGGGTCGGTTCGGTCTCGGTCTCAAGACGGCATCGTTCTCTCAGGCACGGGAACTGACGGTCGTCACGAAAACAGTGCAGGCCGACCAGGCGAGCGTCCGACGCTGGGATCTCGACACCGTCGCTGCGACCGGCGAATGGCGACTCCTGCTCGACCAGCCCGACGAGCATCAGTTGACCTTGGACACCAAGGGGACCGTCGTGCAGTGGTCAAAACTGGACCGGTTGGTGGGCGACGTCGAAGAAACTGACGCGCGCGCCCATGCCCGCTTCTTGTCGATGGTCGACCGTGTCAAACGTCACCTCGAAGCCACTTTCCAGAGGTTTCTCACTGGCCGGGGGAAAGTCCAGATCCTGGTCAACGACGCCGACCTCGCACCGTGGGATCCGTTCATGACCAGCCATCCCGCCACTCAGCAGCTCGACGAGGAGCAACTGCCTTTCAGCGGCGAGATCGTCACGGTCAAGGGTTATGTACTGCCCCATCGCAGCAAGCTAGCTGATGCAGGAGCAGGAGCCGGAATCTCGGGCTGGAATCAGCAACAGGGCTTCTACGTGTACCGCTCGGGGCGCCTCGTGGTCGCCGGCGATTGGCTTGGGCTTGGTTTCAGCAAGGACGAGCACACGAAGCTCGCGCGACTCTCGATCGACTTTCCCGCGAGCCTCGATCACGAATGGCAGATCGACGTCCGCAAATCGACAGCCAGAGCGCCGGGCGCGCTCACCGATGAGCTCAGACGCCTCGCAAAGGCCACTCGGAGCAAGGCCGAGGACGTGTATCGACACCGAGGCAAGCTCATCGCCCATAAGACGAGCCAGGAGTTCGTGTTCGCGTGGCAGGAATACAAGGACCGCGACGGCGCTATCCGATACCGCATCAACCGCAAGCACCCGGTGATTCAAGCGCTCTATGAAGTGGTCGCCTCGAAGGAACAGCAGGTGCTGAACCGCGGTCTGCGCTTCATCGAGGAAACAGTGCCGACGACGCTCATCGGCGTCGCAATCTCTGAGGCGGTGGACAACCAGCCCCGGCCGTACGGGGCTGACCGGAAAGAGATGGCGCGGCTCGCCGAATTCACTGTCGGCACACTGATGGAGACGACCGGCGCGCCCTTGGCCGAGGTTCTTGACCACCTTTCGGCTGCGGAGCCGTTCTCGCAATACCCCGAGATCATGCAAGCCATCAGGGAGACTCGAACGTGAACCCAAGCGACGCAATCGCGCTAACCCGAGCACTCGTTGTTACGCGACTGGACTTCCTGAAGATGCGGGGCGAGCAGACCAGTCCACAGCAACTACGAGAGATAGTCATCGAAACCTCCCAGCAGACTGCGTCTGACCCCTTGGTCACCGATGACCAGCTCGAGCAACTCGCGCGCGAGCTGGAGGCTGATTACAACGTGCAGATCGGAGCGGCCAACTCGCTTCAAGATGACACAGACCACATCCCTTGGCTGGAGGACCGGCTGGATGAGAAGGACAAGTGGCGCTTCTGGTCGCGATACGAGCGCTATCTCCGAATCGAGCAGGGTCTGCCACGGGCGGCGGTCAACAGCTTGGACTTGGTGACAGACGACATTCTTGGCCGGCTGGAGGCGCCCTCGCGGGAGGGGGCCTGGGACCGTAGAGGGCTTGTGGCGGGTCAGGTGCAGTCCGGGAAAACTGGCAACTACACGGGCCTAATTGCAAAAGCGATCGATAATGGTTACACGCTGATCGTTGTCCTTGCAGGCATTCACAACAGCTTGCGCAGCCAAACGCAAGCCCGGATAGACGAGGGGATCTTGGGGTTCGACACCCGACTCTTCCGCTTGGCCGACCAAGCAGGAGCTGCCGCGAAGGTCGGAGTCGGCCGGATGGCTGGCCCTTGGCTGCACGCCAGCTCATTCACTTCGTCGGCAGAAGATGGTGATTTCCGGCTTGCCGTGGCCCAGCAGCTCGGTGTTCACCCAGGCGGAGCTGACCCGATCATTCTTGTCGTCAAGAAGCACAAGTCGATCTTGGACAACCTATACAAGTGGGCGACGTTCCTGACGAAAGACGTCGACCCCGAGACACTCAAGCCGAAGGTCCATGACATTCCGGTCCTAGTGATAGACGATGAGGCCGACAACGCGTCAGTAAACACGAAAACTGCTGGCGCGGACCCATCGACGATCAACGGCCTGATTCGCCAGTTCCTCAATACGTTCCAGCAGAGTGCGTATGTCGGCTATACGGCCACCCCTTTCGCCAACATATTCATCGATCCGTATGCCTCCCATGACGTGAGCGGGGAGGAGCTCTTTCCGAGGAGCTTCGTGGTCAACCTACCTGCTCCCAGCAACTACGTCGGGCCTGAGCGCTTTTTCGGTCTGGTTGAAGACGAGCGCAATGCAATTGAGGCGGTCGAGCCGATTCCCATCTCCGAGCCTGTTTACGACTACACAACGTGGCTCCCCGATAAGCACAAGGCCAGCTATCGCGTGGTGACAGACCTGCCGCCCTCGCTGACCGACGCCATCACGTCCTTTCTGATCGCCGGCGCCGTACGGCGAATCCGAGGCCAAGGTCAAAAGCATCACTCGATGCTCGTTCACGTCACCCGATTCGTCGATGTGCAAGCGCAGGTTGCTGACCAGATCCGCGAGCACCTTGCCGATACGACTAGGCGCCTGAAGTACGGCGAAGGCGCCGCCCCCCAACTGCGGACACAGGCGGAACGGCTCTTCGAGGACTTTCGAGACACCTCCGCGGCTATCGCCGAGATGAGGGACCTTCGCGATCTCGCCGGCGAGATACCAGCCTTCGACACGGTGTGGCAGGAAATGACAGCTGTCGCCGAAAAGACGACTGTGCACGAGGTCAACGGCAGGGCTGAAGATGCGCTCGAGTACGTCAACAAACCAGATGGAGCGTGTGTGATCGCAGTGGGTGGCGACAAGCTTTCGCGAGGCCTGACCTTGGAGGGTCTCTGCGTTTCGTATTACCTGCGCGCAAGCCGCATGTACGACACCCTCATGCAGATGGGACGGTGGTTCGGATACCGCCCCGGTTACTTGGACCTCTGCCGCCTCTACACGACGCAGACTCTTCTCGGATGGTACGAACGCATCACCGCTGCCAGCGCCGAGCTGCAACGGGAATTCGAGGCAATGGCAATCATTGGTCGCACGCCCGAGGAATACGGGCTACGGGTCCGTCAGCTTCCTGGCGGACTGATGGTCTCCGGTCCGAGCAAACTCCGGAATGCCCAACGACTGAGAATCTCATTCAGCGGCGACATATCCGAATCGATCACGTTCAAAGCTGCGGACAGACACAACAACCTCGAGGCACTGGAGGAGCTCGTGACCCGGCTTGGTGACCCGGATTCTGATCCCGGCACGCGCGGATACAAGCTATGGCACGGTGCTCCGGCCGGCTACGTAACTGACTTCTTCAAGTCGTACAGATCCGACCGAGCTGCGGTCCGGGCGCAGCCCGCAGCGCTCGTCCAGTACATCCAGTCTCGCGTCGCCGATGGTGAGCTCACCGACTGGACGATCCTCCTTGCTGACTCATCGTCACCAGGCGCGACTAAACAGGAGGTCGGCAAGCTGTACGTCGGGATGACCGAGCGCGCGCATTTTCATGCGCGTCCGGGAGACGGGAGGTACACGATCCGTCGACTCGTGAGTCCTGGTCATGAGCTAGTCGAGCTCGAGAATGGTGGCGCTGGGTGGATGCGGGCGCTCGACAACACAATCGCCGCATGGCAGCAGAATCCGCGTCGCAAACCTGGCGACAAGCAGCCTGACCGTCCCTCCGGAATCTGGGAAAGGCGCGATCGGTCGGTGGAGAAGGGACTTCTGCTGCTCTACGTCCTAGATCCGTCGAAGTACGAAGACAACGGCGACGAGACCACACCCTTCGTCGGGTTTGCTGCGTCCTTCCCCTACTCGCAAGACGCGATGCCGATCGACTATCAGGTGAACAAGATCGGTCTAAAGGCCGAGTTCGGCTGGGACGATGAGGAACTCGATGACGACGAGCTCGAAGATTGAGTACATCGGAGCTGACGTTTGGTCGGCTCTACGGAATGATCCAGCCACCAGCGGGAGCGTGCGACGGCGTGTCCTGCCGGAACTTGCGCATGACATCTTCATCGGAGAGCATCGGCCGGGGCACGAACGTTTCCTCTGGCTTGACATTAAGGAGCCTCCAGTAGGGCTTCCGCCGAAGAGGCCTTCATCGCGCGGCTTGTCAGTTGAGCTTGACGACTCGTTTGCGGAACTCACGCGGATCCGCCTCACGGCGTCGAGCGCACGAGCCGAGCCGCTCTTCACCGAACTCGCGGAGAACGTGGTCAGCGTCCTGGCGCGAGACCCCGGGAAGGGCGCCGCAGCGCGGGTCCTCGGTCGCGTAATCGCCTGGCAGGAGTTCTTCGCACTCGAGCGCAACGAGTTCAGCGCCGACCAAGCAGCCGGGCTTTTCGCGGAGCTGCTCATCTTGGAGCAAAACATCGTCCCCGATCACGGTGCGCTTGCAGGCATCGACGCTTGGCACGGTCCGGACCCAGCGTTACAGGACTTTCAGTTCGGCGAGGTCGCAATAGAGGTGAAATCGTCGCGTGCTACTGGACTCGGCGCCCTTCGCATCAGTTCAGAGCGCCAGCTGGACCCCGACCCCGCCGGACAGCTCTATGTGGCGTACGTCCGCCTAGATCAACGCGCCACCGGCGCGGGTACAACGCTGTCGGAGAAGATCGCTGAGCTCCGCGAACTCCTAGCAGACGACTACGCCGCGATCACCCTCTTGGAACAACGGCTCCTGAGCTACGGATGGCACGAGGGTGTTGCTCAGCATCGAACAGAGAAGTATGTCGTGCTGTCCTCAGAATTCTTCGAGGTTCGCGACGAGTTCCCGAGAATCGTTCCCTCTCAGCTGCAGGCTGGGGTGCACGACGTGCACTACACAGTCGACCGAGCCGCACTCGACGACTTCGTGGTTCCTTGGGACGACATCAGAGACCGAGTGAGCCAAGACAGTGGCTAGCGAGCTCACGGAATTCCTCCGCGAACTTCAAAGCATTGTTCGACTCGAAGCGTCAGAGGAGGGCAGCGAGACAGGTAGCAGCGAAGCCTTCACGAGATACATGGTTGACGTTCTCACGGAGGCCGGCGAGATTGACGACGCCGAGCTCGCAAGCTACAGCGGGTCTGGCGCGCGTGCCTCCGGCTTCAGCGTGAGCGAGGACGAGTCCACGCTCTGGCTGCTCCTCAGCGACTATCGCGGCGCGCTCGATATCCAAACACTTGGAAAGACCGACCTCACCGCACACGTCCGGCGGATGCTCAAGTTCTTGGAACGCTCTCGGGACGGTCTCTGGCGCAAGCTCGAAGAATCCTCCGCGGCGTGGGACATGGCGCAACGCATCGATCTCGTATGGGACCACGTCTCCGAAATTCGGCTCGTGATCCTCACCAACGCCGAGTTGCGATCGTCTCTGCCAAAGCCTTCGAAACTCGATGGTCGCGCCCTAATCTGCTCCGTATGGGATCTCGATCGTCTGCACAAGTTGTCGATCAGCGGCCGAGCCCAAGAACCGATCGACATCGACATCATCGAGAGCTGGGGAGACACGCTTCCCTGCCTGGGTCCTCGAGGCGAGCCCGGAGCCTATGACTCCTACCTCCTGATGCTGCCAGGGGAGTTCATTGCCAGCATCTACGAACAACACGGACCGCGTCTTCTCGAACTCAATGTTCGCTCGTTTCTCCAGTCACGTGGAAAGGTGAATCGTGGAATCCAGGAGACGATCAAGACTGAGCCTGGACGTTTTCTCGCGTACAACAACGGCATATCAATGACAGCATCCGCGGTCGAGGTGAGCAGCGGTCAGATCAGCCGCATCCACGACCTCCAGATTGTGAACGGCGGTCAGACAACTGCGTCACTGCACTACGCGAAATCCAAGGGAAAGGTAGACCTCTCCGACGTCTTCGTGCAGGCGAAGCTGTCAGTTGTGGATGCCGATCACCTGATGAGCCTAGTGCCAAAGATCAGCGAGTTTGCCAACAGCCAAAACAAAGTCAACATGGCCGATTTCTCGGCCAACGATCCTTTCCATGTCGAGATCGAGCGTCTCTCCCGCAGCGTTTGGTCCCCCGGGCAGCTTGGTACGACCGCGATGACGCACTGGTTCTATGAGCGGGCCAGAGGCCAGTACGCCGATGCCCATGTGCGTGCACGAACTCCCGCGAAGCAGCGAGAGTTCAAGGCGATCAACCCGCCTAGCCAGAAGTTCACGAAGACTGATCTCGCCAAGTTCGAGAACACTTGGGATCAACTGCCATGGGTCGTATCGCTCGGAGCCGAGAAGAACTTTCGAGAATTCATGCTGAGGCTTTCGGCTCGAGGCGCAAAGTTCACGCCGGATGTCGCGTACTTCGAGCAATTGGTTGCCAAGGCGATCTTGTTCAAGCGGACGGAGAAGATCGTCGGGTCGCTTCAGCTAGGCGGCTACCGATCGCAGACGGTGACCTACACGATTGCAAAGCTGCTGTACACGACTCAACAGCGGATTGACCTGCACGCGCTCTGGCGGCTTCAGGGCTTGCCGCTCGAGCTCGCTGGCGAGATCGAGCGACTAGCCCCAACCATTCATTCGGAACTTGTGAGAACGGCTGGTACGAAGAACGTGGGAGAGTGGTGCAAGAAGGAGGATTGCTGGAAGGCAATTCGGGCCTTGGACTGGGATGTTCCTCGCGGCGTCGACGGCGTCCAAACTGACCACTCTGAGTCAGCGATGCCTGGTGCCCGGTATATCACGAGCATTGAGCATCGCTTGACACCGTCGGAGAGTGCCGATGCGGCGACGGTTGCGGGAGTTGGCCCTGAGACGTGGTTCCGACTGAGCAAGTGGGCCAAGGAGACCGGCACACTCCAAGGATGGCAGCGAGGCCTCGCCTACTCGCTCGGCCAGACGTTGGGCAGAGGAGGCGCGCCGACCCCCAAGCAAGTCACACAGGGAGCGCTCATACTCTCGGAGGCGACGAGATTGGGGTTTCGAGCCGAGTAAACCCCGTTGACGAAGCAGACCGGGCCGCTTCTAGCGCTTGGCCACCACGCGCGGATAGGCGCCCGTTGGCTAGCACTTACGTTTCCAACGCGGTCGCCGGCCTGTATTTTCCGCCCGCGAACGCCATCGCTGCGTCGCGAGGTATGCGTCGCGCGCGGCCGACCTTGACCGATGCCAGCAACCCTTCGTTGATCCAGTTTCGGAAGGTCTGAGGGTTAGTCACGCATGCAGCGCTCAACACGAGGTGGGATTTCGTGTCGGCTGACATGAGCAGCTATGCGACCCTCGGTTCGCGGGTAGAAGAGGTTGAGACTCGCCGCAGGTCAGTGTCGAACTCGGTGAAGAACGCGATCTTTTCGGTAGAGCTCAAGAGGTCCTGGAGGAGAAAGAAGTCGAAGAGGCGGCCTCGGCTGGCACCGACTGCTGCATGGCTGTCCAGAAGAGCGAGCCCTCGACGCTGATGCCGGCTGCCGCGATGAATTGGAAGACGACGATCACGCAGAGCGGCAGGTGGAGCCCCAAGAGGATTCCCGGCACGGTCCATGGGATGCTTGCGAGCATTGCGACGCGCAGCAGGTAGCGGGGTTTGGTCCACAGCAGGATGGTCCCGCCGGCGAGCATTCCGGCGGTCCAAGCGACCGCGACTGCGGCGTATGCGGGGCGCCCCACCGTCGTGCTGCTTGCAGATCAGCGGCGCGAGGACCGGCCACGCGGTGAACAGGGTGTTCCCGATCGCCATGTTGACGATCAGCGACCACAGCCATTTTCGGCCCCTGACCTCGCGAAAGCCGCCAATCATGTCGGCCAAGAACGAGGGGGCGTCAGTGTCGCGGCTGAGCGCCGCCAGCGTCCTGGCAACGCCCTGAGCAGGACTGCGCTCACGAGATAGCTGACCCCGTCGATCATCATCGCCCAAGACGGCCCGGTGGTGACGACCAGCCCGATGCGGTGGCCGTAGGAGGTCGTCTGGGAAACAAGCTAGCAGCGCCCACGCCTGCTGACGACGAATCGGGATTTTCCGGCCACGCCAGGAAAGGCGTTGGAAGACCGCTAGCAAGTTGATAACTTTGCGCTTCTGAGCGGGGATCGAAACTCCGCCCGACGAAAGGATGGCTGGCGTGGGCGAGCGAACCAGGACCGAGCCGGGAGAAGCGGGGCCGTCCCTCTTCGGCAACGATGAGGCGCGCTTTGAGCGCGATCCTGCGCTCAGTCCCAGCCCCGAGGTCATCGGCGAGGCCGCGCCCCAGCCCATCGACCCGCAACTGCAGCGCCAGCTCAGCGTGCCCGCTGCCCGCGCGGCCGTCGCCGCCGCGCAGCAACCGACCCAGCAAGAGCGCGCCCAAGCGCTCGCCCCCATGATCGGCGAGACGGCGCTCAAGGCGCAGCGCCGCGACGAGATCAGCAAGGCCGTCACGCGACAGCTGGGCTACAAGGCCGTCGAGCGGGCCCGCGCCCGAGACGGCAAGTAGTCAACCACTTTACTGTGCCGTGACCTCCTTCTTCAAGAGGGCGTTTATCTCGGCCGAGGTCGCGACGCGCGTGGCCATGACCGTCACGCATCCGGCACTACAGGAAGCGCACCTAGAGCCGACCATGACGGACGCGCAGATCTCCCAGGAGATCGAGCGTCAGCAGGACGACGTGGCCGCCCACGAGCTGGAGCACGGCCGCCAGGAGCGCACCGAGTTGGAGACGAGCGCGCCGCCAGCGCGCCACCGCGAGATTGAGCGCGCCGCCGCCGCGCCGAGATCGCCGGAAGCGGTCGCGGCTCGCAAGGCGTCCATCGCGACGCGCCCCAGCCGCAGCGCCGCAGCGTCACAGCCGACGCACACACGCAACCGTTCCCGCTGATCAACCCGCGCTCCGCTCGCACCGTGACCACCGTCCGTTCGAGATCTGAGCTCGCCGCTTTCCTTCAGACGGCCGTTGGCGACTACCTGGATCTGGAAGTGCGCGAGACCGGCGACCTCACCGGGTTCTTCACCGGCGGCGGTGATGTCGAGCAGCTCACGCACGAGGTGCGACGCGGCGGCTACGACGTGACTCGCGGCTACGTCGGTTGCGGTGTCCAGAACTACGCCTGGATGGGTGACCAGTCCCACCACGCTCTCCTCAGTCTCGTGCGCGTTCGGCGCACACCACCGCCACCGCCGCGCCCGGTCATCGTCGACAGTGGCCCCTACGTCTACGCGGCCAAGTATCACGATGCGGCTGCTGACAACTCGACCTGGCTCACGGTCTCCGGTGCCTCACGCGATGAGGCCCTGGCTAAGGCTCGGCGTCGACTCCCGGATGGTCGCTCTCTGAAATCACTTCATCGCGATGATGACCAGATGAGGCCGATTTGGGAGAACGGCGGGTGGCTGCCGTTGGCCTTCGAGCCGCGTGCCTGGAGCAACATCAAGAACCGGCTGCGCTTCGGCGAAATCGCTGGCGGCGAACACTTCTACAAAGCGGGTGGCCTCGGGCCGCAGCTGGAGAAGGTCAGCGACACGCATGCACCGCGCGTCGCGGGCGATGACGGCTCGCTCATCGAGTTCGATCCCTACGCCGCCGTCGCCCGGGAAGCCCACAGCTTCCTCTAGCCACCAACGAGCTCAGATCCACCCATGTCCGAGCTGCGCCGCAAGAGCTTCACCTCGACCATCGGGCTAACCCAGGTTCCTCCTGGACCCTACGCGGACGATATGGCCCGCAAGATCCGCACGGCGCGGATGAAGCGACCGCCCAAGCCGCGCGTTCCGCAGGAGACGGTCGCGACCCCTATCACCGGCCCGATCGTGGGGATCCTGCCAACTGCCTACACACCGCACGCGGGGCAGAACTACGTCGTGGGCGCGTCCCTCGACAGCTATGGCAACGCTGGCGGCTCGCAGTACGACCTCATCGACGACGGCGCGATCGACGGAGCCAAGGTCGTCATCGTGAATCTCTGCAACGAGGCCCATCTGACCTATCCGACCGCCGCCCTGGAGAAGAAGGGTTTCACAGTCGTCGGGCTATCCGGGGCAAGATCGTGGACCGGTGCTGAGCTCGCCGAGCAGCTCACTGACGCGGCCGAGATGTGGATCATCTCGGACTCATCAGGACATCTCTCCGCCGGTGCCGTAGATGAGATCGAGTCTTTCTTCCACAGCGGACGTGGCCTCTACATCTGGGGCGACAACGAGCCCTACTACGTCGATGCCAATGCGCTGCTCGAACGACTCTTCGGCGTCCGCATGTTCGGCAACACACCGGGCGATCACGTCATCTCGATTCTTCGGGAGGGGCACAACGTCGGCCTGATCCCGGGTCATCTCCTGAGCACGGGCATTCAGAACGTCTACGAGGGCATCACCATCGCCGAGGTGCCGACAACGGAGGCGCTCAGACCCATGATGTACGGGTCGAACGGCCGGGTCGTCACGGCCTTCTATGACGAGGACGGCTGTCGCGTCATCGCCGACGGCGGCTTCACCCGGCTCTATCACAAGTGGGAGTCGGCGGGCACCGAGCGCTACGTCGTCAATGCGGCGGCTTGGCTCCTGAACATGGAGCGCTTCACCGCTCCTGGCGCGCCCGAGTTGGTGCGCAGCTAGGCCACGGACCGCTTCGCGGCACGTCGAGCTCTGCGGCGCGGAGCACTAGGCAAAAAACCGCTGCGCGATCTCGCCGTTGGCCTCCTGCTCGGCGGGGCCAAGGCTGTAGCACACCGAGTCGGCGTAGCCCGCGCACGTGGCCACAAGCGGATGCCACTCGGTCTCGCCGGTGATCGGGTTCGGCCATTTGACGCCGGCCCGCAGAGCAGCGAGCGCCGGGTAGGCGTTGAGCCAGAACCAGAGGTTGTCGGCCATCTCGCCCTGCACGAACTCGTAGCCCAGGTGCATGCGGTGGTTCCAGAGCGTCTCGTAGTCGCCGCCGTCGAAGCGCTCCTTCATCCAGGCCAGCAGAGCGCTGGGCGCTGTTGTCGGCGGTGCGTCGGGGCTCCCGGCGGTGGACGATCCAGCCTCAGGCCGAAGCCCAGCGCCGGCGGCTGGAGCGGCGCTTCCCCCGCTTGCGGACCTCCTGGCCAGCTCGATCTCGTGCACCGCGACCTGGACGTTCTCGCCGGCTATCTCGACCTTGTGGCCGTCGTAGTAGGGCTGGTTGAACCCGCACTGGAATCTGTGGGAACCGCCGGCGACCTCCAGGCGCACGTCACTGGAGATGTGATCGCGGAAGCCGTGAATGTCCGGTGCGACATCCTGAATGTCGGCCACGGTCACAGACCACAGCACCTTCGCGCCCATCATCCCGACCTTGAGAGCACGTACCGAGTGCGTGGTGATGACCAGGTACTCGTTCTTCTTGCTGAAGCTCGGGATGATGTTGATGAAGTCCGCGCCGTTGGCCAAGTCGTCTGGCATGGCGTTCATCACCTTGTCGTAGTTGAGGAAGTTGATGCCGTTGCGGTCGGCCATCTTGCGCAGCTCTGTGGCGAACTCCTGCTGGTTCATACGCCGCCCACTCTCGTTCGTTGATGCCGTTGCATGCGTCTCACGAGCGGCTCGACCCGTGCTCAGATCGCCTCCGTACCACTACCCGAGCGCCCCTGAGTCCGCGTGAGCCACGTGTGGCATCGCGGAAGACGCTGGCCAGCTTGTCCGTAGTGAGTGCTGTAGAGAACACGATGCCCTTCATGAGAATGCTCCTTCGTTGTCTAGTTGATGTGCCAAGCAGAGCAGGCGGAATCACCCACTCGTCACGTCAGGTGAGGTCGTCTCGCGCCAGGTCGACGAGGATCGGCTTGCGCGAGAGCGAGTAGGACTGCACGAACGCGCCATAGGGGCCGCAGGGTGGGGAGGCGAGCTCCGCCCGGCCTAGGACCGGGACGTCGGCCGTCTGCAGACCCGCCTGGAAGTTGCTGCCCTGGTGGTGGCCGAAGCCCGAGGTGTGGGTTTGGCGCGTGGCGATGCGCGTCCCGAGGCGGCCGCCGAAGTACTCGGTTGTCTTCTGTCCGCCGCCGGGCATGAGGATGTGCGTCCCGCAGTTGGAGAGGATCACGTCGCGCTCCTTTTCCTCGAAGTCCGTGACCTCTTGCATAGCGAGCAGGACGCTCATGCCCGAACTGGCCGAGACGCTCATGAGCTTCTTGAGATCGATACGGTCCTTCAGACGCGGGGCTTCGTCAAGCACGAGCAGGACGGGCCGGTCGTCGCGGTTGAACTTCTTGTACTGGCGCTGGAGGAACTGGCCGAGGAAGAGGCTGCTGACAGCCTCCGAAAGCCGACCGTCGCCGATCGGTGCCGTGACCACGAACAGGCCCGGGTCATCAGCGAGGTCGTCGAGCGACAGCTCGGCTCGCCTTGTGGTCGCCACGAACCCATCGATGTTCAGGACTTCGAGGTAGGTCGTGAGGAACTGGATCTTCGTGTAGTACTCGTCCGAGGGCACGAAGGCGAGGTCGGCGAGTCGCGTCGCCGCGCGAGAGCCCTTCTGCCGGGTAACTAGATGCTGGAACCTGGGGTGGTCCTCCAAGAGTTCGAGCACCATGCGCACGGTCCAGGTCGTGCCAGAGCCGCCGAGCAACTCCAGGAGGCCCTGCATCCAGCGCATGTCACGCAGGTGGAATGCCTGATTCGGATCGTTGTCGCGCTCCCGCCCAACGAGCGCTTCAACGGCGGCCTCGATCGAGGACTCGTCCTTGAGGTCGGCGATCCAGTTCCAGCTCACGGACTCGCTCGGGTTCGTGTAGTCGAAGCTGCCGAAGCCCGCACCCGGTAGCGGCTCATGGCTGGTCGCGTACTGCTCCACCTTGTCACGTAGGTCGTTGTTGCCCTTCAGATCCAGAGCGATGACCAGGTAGCCGGCGCGCATGCCGTAGTAGATCCAGGGCGCGATGACCGACGTCGTCTTGCCGGCCTGCGTCGGGGCGTATACGACGGTGTGCTTGTTGGCCACGGACTCGGAGATGCCAAGTTGGTCGCGCTCCTTGGCTTCCCAACGCTTACGCGGCTCGACATAGCGGCCGAGCGGGAACGACCAGTCCTCGGTGTTCAGGTCGTTGTAGGTCGCCAGGCCACCGTAATCAAGGTATCCCTGGGCCTGCGGGGGCGGCGGCGGATCGAAGGGGCCGATGAGTCCGCTGGCCGCCGCTCTCCAGCCTCGGTTGGCCTGGCGGCGCACCATGCCCTGCTGCATCGAGTTGTTCAAGGCCTTGCTCGTGGCATGGCTGGCCGTGAACACGCCCTTCGTGAGCTTCCAACCCATCCCCACTAGTTCGCCTCCCGTGCCCGCGCGCCGTTCATCTCGTTCTCATGCTTTCCGCAGAACCGTTGCCATGCCTGCGATGCCTTCGGCCAAGTCCTCAACCCGGTCCACGCGCGCGGCATCGGAGCCCTCGTCGGAGATCTCACCGAACTCGTGGGCCGCGAAGACCCCCAGCCCGCGCGTGACGAAGCGGATGTTCTCGCTCTTCATCTGGGCCACCCGTTCAAGAACCTGCTGTTTCGGGGTCAGGTCACCATCGCCGAAGAGAGCGACAACACGATCGCCTACGTATTTACCCAGCACGTTGTGGCAGTGGACGAGCGGACCGATGAGGTCGTTGTCGCCACCCGCGACGGCACGGTCGAGGATAGCCAGCGCATCAGCACCGTCGGCCGTCGGGTCGCAGGCCGCGATGACCTCGACGTGCCAGAGGATGATTCCGACCTCGTAGCGGGCCTCGACCGCCTCGGTCACGAAGGCCTTGGCTCCGCGCACGGCCTCGGTGAGTGGTGGCCCGTACATGGAGCCGCTGACATCGATCATGAGCATGACGGTTCCGCCGCCGAAGCGGCCCTGGACCGTCTTCAGGTAGCGCCCTGTCGGGATCTGCGTCAGGCCAGCGGACTCGAAGCTGCGGCGGATCCAGATGGCGCTGCTCACGGTCAGGCCTTCCGCAGCACGCTCGCCATGCTGGCGATGCCCTCAGCCAGATCTTCGACGCTGTCCACGCGCGTCTTCTCCGGCTCCTCATCACTGATGGAGGAGAAGGCGGCAGCGGCAGCAGCGCCGAGGCCGCGCGTGATGAAGCGGATGTTCTCAGCCTTCATCTCCGCGACCTTCTGCAGCGCCTGAACTGCTTGTACGCCGAGATCGCCATCGCCGAAGATGGCAACGACGCGGTCGCCCTTCAGAGGTCCGAGGATCTTGTGCGCGCGGCAGAGAGCCGGATATAGGTTCGTGCCGCCGCTGGGGAAGCTGCCGCCGTCGAGCAGCTCATAGGCC
>JAKAED010000100.1 GCA_021820105.1 Actinomycetes bacterium
GGCGGCTGGTGCGAGCAGCACGCTGAGGCTGCGGTTGAGCAGGCGTGGTCGCCTGCTGTTGGCGGCTGCCAGGCGTCATCGGCTGGTGGTGACTGTCTCCACGTTGGTGACGGGCGGCAAGGCGGTCTCGCGGAGGATCACGATCCGTGAGGTCGTGAAGAGGTCCAAGCACAAGAAGAAGAAGAAGAAGAAGTAGGCGCAGGGCGCGGCTGGGCGCCGGATGTTGACGGGATCCGCTTCGTCGCGGTGCCCTCGGGTAGACGCCTGAACGCGAGCGCGCGCGCACAGCTGATCAAAGGGATTGTCAGCGGCCTTGCCGGCACGGCTGTGATGACGGGCTGGCAGGACACGGTCGACAATGGCCTACGGTCTCGGTGCGTCCTGCGCCTTCGGGTTGCTTGGGGGTAGGCGCGCCATCATCGCCGGCAACCGGATGAACCAGCACGCATAGCTCGCGCCGAGCCGCGGACCGGTCCGCGAGCGAGCTGCGCAAACGCAAGCCGAGCGGCCCGCTCCCGGTCACATGCCGGGCTGATGGCGGCACCGTACAAGCTGTACAAGCTGGCGACTGTGAGATTTGCCACTTGGCCTTACACGGCGGCCCAGGCAGGAGCTACCGTTATACAAAGCGGCACCAATACCGGTGCTGCAAAGATCCCTTTTAGGAGAAGAGGCTCATGTCAATGACTACAAGCGAGCCCGGCAGCAAACCCACCGCCGGCGCCACGCTCCAGGAGCAGGCGCGCCGGCATCTGTGGATGCACTTCACCCGCATGGGTGAGTACAGCGAGGAGCACGAGATCCCGATCATCGTGTGCGGCGAGGGTTGCTATGTGTATGACGAGCACGGCAAGCGCTACCTCGACGGTCTTGCCTCGCTGTTCTGCTCGCAGCTGGGTCACGGCCGCTACGACCTGGTTCAGGCCGGGGTCGAGCAGGCCAAGGAACTTGGCTATTTCTCAAGCTGGTCCTACACGCACCCGCGTGCGATTGAGCTCGCGACCCGCATCGCGCAGCTTGCACCCGGAGACCTCAACCGCGTGTTCTTCACCAACAGCGGCAGTGAGTCGGTTGAATCGGCGCTGAAGCTCGCGCGCCAGTACCACCGGATCATGGGCAAGCCGCATAAGCACAAGCTGATCGCGCGTGAGATCGCCTACCACGGCACCACGTTCGGCGCGCTGTCGGCCACCGGCGTGACTGACTACCGCACGCCATTTGAGCCGCTGCCGCCGGGCGCGAGTCACGTTCCGAACACGAACATGTACCGCTATCCGGAGGGTCGCGACCCCATGGAGCTGGCCGAGGCCGTGGCCAAGCGGATTGAGTTCGAGGGGCCCGATACGGTCGCCGCGGTGATCATGGAGCCGGTCCAGAACGCGGGCGGATGCCTGCTGCCACCGGACGGCTACTTCGATCGCATCCGCGAGATCTGCGACGAATATGACGTGCTGCTGATCTCGGATGAGGTGATCTGCTCGTGGGGCCGTCTGGGAACCTACTTCGGTTCTGAGCGGATCGGCTACCAGCCGGACATCATCACCACGGCCAAGGGCATCACCAGCGCGTACGCGCCGATGGGCGCCGTGATTGCCACGGATCGCGTGGCGGAGCCGTTCATGCAGGGGACCAACACGTTCCTGCACGGTTCGACGTGGGGCGGCCATCCGGTCGTCGCCGCAATCGCGCTGGCCAACCTCGATGCCTTTGAGAACGAGCATGTGCTGGAGCACGTGCGGGAGAATGAGAGCCGCTTCCGGGCGATGCTCGACTCCCTGAGCGAGCTCCCGATCGTCGGTGACGTGCGCGGAATGGGTTACTTCTATGCCATTGAGCTCGTCAAGGACAAGGAGACCAAGGAGTCGTTCAACGCCGAGGAATCCGAGTCTCTGCTGCGCGGCTACCTCTCGCGTGAGATGTTTGAGCGCGGGCTGATCTGCCGTTCGGACGACCGTGGTGATCCGGTGGTGCAGCTCTCACCGCCGCTGATCGCGGACCAGCAGCAGTTTGATGAGATCGAGGCGGTGCTGCGGCCGGTGCTTGAGGAGGCCGGTCGCCGGATGCGCGTCCAAGGTCACTGACGAGGCCAGGGCAGGAGAGAGACCCGGTGCTGACGGTTCGCGAGCTCATAGCCGAGCTGGACATGCGCCTGCTCGCAGGTGAGGCTGGGCTTGAGCTGCCCATCCGCTGGGTCCATCTGAGTGAGTTGCTCGACCCGACTCCCTGGCTGTCCGGTGGTGAGGTTCTCCTCACCACCGGGATGCAGCTGCAGACCGAGGACCAGCAGCGCGACTACATCGCGCTGCTGGCCGGTCGGCAGCTCGCCGGACTGGGGTTCGGTGTCGGGTTCGCCCATGAACGGGTACCCAAGGCGCTCATCGCCGCCGCCCAGGAGCACAGCTTCCCGGTCTTTGAGGTTCCCTACGAGCTGCCCTTCATCGCCATCACGGAGCTTGCCTTCTCCAAGCTGGTCAACGAGCAGTACGCGGTGCTGCGCCGCGCGCTCTCAGCTCAGGAACGGCTGGAGCGTGTGGTGCTCGCGGAGCGTGGGCTGGACGCCCTGGCGGGCACGCTCGCCACCCTGGTTGGCGCCAGCGTGCTGGTCTTTGACGCGCGCGGCGAACCGCTTGTGCAGCACGCCTTCCGTCGCCAGCTCGGGCCCGATGAGCTGGCCACGCTGCGTGCGGGGGTGCGCGAGCGCATCTCACGACGCGACCCGGTTCAGTTCATGCCGGGGCTGGATGACCCAAGCCGTGCACTCGCGCTGCCCGTGGTTTCAGAGGGCGGCGCCGGCAGCGGGATCCCCGCCCCCGAGGCGTGGCTGGTGGCGGTCAAGGATGACGCGCCGCTATCTGACTTTGACCGGCTCGCGCTACGCCAGGCGGTCACCATCGTCGCGCTTGAGCTACTGCGTGAGCGGGTCGCGGGTGACACCGAGCGGCGGCTTGCGGGGGACGTGCTCGCCGGCCTGCTGGCCGGCGACCTGGTCGGCACTGACCTTGAGCGCCGCCTCGAGCCATTTGGCCTGTCCGGTTCGGTGAGCGTGCTCGCGCTTCCAAAGCCGAACGGTATGCCCACGGGATTGAACGGCGCAGGCGCCTCGGTCCGTGTTCACAACGGGGCGCGCCAGCCGCAAGCACCGGCGGCCAACGGCACAGGCGGCAATGGCACAGGCCGCAAAGGCACAGGCGGCAATGGCACAGGCGGCAACGCCGTCGGTAATGGCGCGCGTGGCTCCGTGCTCCGGCTGGCAGAGTCGGCGCTGGCCTCCGCGCTGCGGGCCGAGGGCACGCCCGCCCTGGTCGCGACCAACGGGCAGGTCGTTGCGTTGATCCCGGGGATGGAGGAGGATTCACTCTTTGCGCTGGCTGAGCGTGTCTCCGAACGGGTCAGCGGCGAGCTTGCGGGCGCGCCCGTGCGGATCGGCGTGGGCCGCTCGGTCGCCGGGGGTGAGGCGAGGCGCAGTTATCACGAGGCCCGCTGCACACTCGAGGCCGTCTCGATGGGCCTGAGCGGACGTGACGCACGGATCGCCACCTACCGTGACCTGGGCTCCTTCCAGCTGCTGCTCTCGTTGCAGGACGATGAGGCGCTGAAGCTCTTCTGCGACTCGGTCCTGGGTCCAATCCAGCACAGTGAGGGCTACTACGGCGGCGAGCTGATGCGCTCACTGGAGGCCTTCATCGAGGAGAACGGGCAGTGGGAGCGGGCGGCCAAGCGCCTGTACTGCCACCGCCACACTTTGCGCTACCGGATCCGGCGGGTGGAGGAGCTGACCGGACGGGATCTCAGCTCAGCTCGCGACCGGATCGAGTTCTGGCTGGCGCTGCGCGGGCGTGAGCTGATTTCGTAGTAGCGTTTCGGCTCGATGATGGGTCGAGCCCTCCGCGGGGTGCTGGTCGCCGGCGTGATGGCCGTTGCCGGAGCGGATGCTGCTCAGGCCAGGGCGGGTGCCGGTCCCAAGCCACCCGCCTGGCAGGACCTGGCCACACAGGCGTTTGAGATCGCCTACAGCACGCACCCGTACCTGGATTCGGTGGACGCAGCCCTGCGTGACGTTTCCAACGGCACCACCGCAGGCTATGTGTACAGCCTGACAAGTGACACTTTTCAGCTCGGATTGACGGTCAAACGCCTGATCGCGGATACGCGGAAGCTGGCCACCGAGGTGACGCAGGGCCACATCCAGGCGTCCCGAGCAGTCCGGGGCTACAACGCGATCCGCGACTACTACAAGGACTTCCGGGACCGTTACAACAGCACGCGCTGTCAGGTCACGGGGACGGTGGCCGGCACCACCACAACAGATCCGGTGTGCATCCATGATGAGGCCATGGTCATCTACTTCTGGGAGGCGACCTCAGGGAGTGCGCCCAACACCCAGCCGACGGCTGCCGATCGAGCCAGGCCCGGCTTCCCGAGCGGCTCAGCTGACGCTGTCAGCGCGACGAGCACAGCCGCGCACTTTGACTACGGTCAAGCAATCACCGAGCTCGGCACGGTGGCGGAGGACGGCGCCGAACTGCTGCTGCAGGTGCGCAACACGGTCGGTGACGCACACGACTACGTGAGCAACAAAGAGGTCGGCCTGCTCATCGCCGCGCTCGATGAGAGCAAGGTGGCGAAGGTGATGGGCCGGCTGGCCACGAAGCTGACAGGCCTGAAGTCGCATCTGCGTGCCGAGCGCAGACAGATGGCTGAGGTATGGAAGCGTGACTACCTGCTGTCCGGGCTGGCCGGCGTGGGGTACCCACCGAGCCCTCCTGTGCCGCCTGTGATCAGGCCGCGCTGACGCCAGTCGCCGGTTGTCGGTGAACTTGGTGGGCCGGATACATGCGGGCGCGTGCATTTGGCCCACCGATCAGCCTTGCCGGCCCCCTAACCCCGGTCCGCCATCCCCGGTCTGCCAAACCCGGCCCGCCAACCCCGGCCTGATCAGCTGGGCACCGTACCCCGATCATCTACGCTCCCACGCACATGCAGATCGACGCGGACACGATCGGCGCCGCCTGGCTTGAGGTCGCACGGCGGATCCTGGAAGAGGGCGCCGCCTCCACCTATGACGGAGCGCCGATCCTGGAGCTGGAGCGGGTCACGCTGACCGTTGCCCACCCCGCCAGCGACGATCCGATCGTCCGCGAGCTGGGCGACCCTGACCGCCTGGCCTGGATGCACGCCAACTTCACCGATCACGCGCGCGTGCGCGAGCTGGGCGATGCGCGCAGCTACGCGGCCCGCCTGTATGACTACGCGGGCAGCGGCCGCGACCAGGTCCAGTGGGTGATCGATCGGCTGCGGGCGGACCCGGCCTCCTGCTCAGCCACGATCACGACCTTCGAGCCGCTGCTGGACACCACCTACATCCCGTGCGTGAGCCTGCTCGACTTCTGGCTCAGGGACGGTGAGCTGCAGGCCGTCGTCTACGCGCACTCGATCGACTTTGGCGCCAAGGGGTACGGCAACCTGGTGGAGCTCGCCCACCTGATGGAGCACATTGCAGCGGCCCTTGACCGGCCGGTCGGCCGCCTGGACTTCATCGTGAAGACGGCCCACATCTACGAGCCGGATTTCCCCACGATGCGCGCTGTGCTCGCGCCGGCGCGCGCCTAGCGTCCGCCTGCCGACGGTCAACCGCGCGCCCACCGCCCGCCTCGGCGTTGGGCAACTCACCCCAGCCCGTGCATGGCCGCCGCCGAGCGCAGCACGATCCGCGTTTCAGTCAGGGCCGCGCCGCCGTCCGCCCGGATCGCGCGCACTGTCCGGTCAAGGTCCTCAGTGCTGCGGCAGGCGACCCGCACCTGGTAGTCGAAGCGCCCGGTCACAAAGGCGATGTCCTGCACCGGCGCCAGCTTCAGCACAAAGGACTCGAACATCCCGGAGGTGGTTGTCGGCAGCAGGCGCACGTCAATGAACGCGTCAATCGTGCGCCCGACGTTGGCCAGATCCACCACCGCCGTGAAGCGCGTGATCACACCGGCCTGCCGCAGCCGCCGCACGCGATCGGCCGCGCCGTGCGGGCTCAGGCCCACCGCCTTGCCCAGGTCGGAGAATGACTCTCTTCCGTTTGCGAGAAGCCGGTTGATGATCTGGAAGTCAGTGGCGTCCAGCGCTGTGGATTGCTCAGTTGTAGACATCGGCCCTTGTGATTCTCACGCAATCTGCGGATGATCGTGCCAAATATCTCTATCAACAGTTGAGGTGAGGCATGAAGGTTGGCGTTCCGACCGAGATCAAGGTCGATGAGTACCGCGTGGCAATGACGCCGGCGGGCGTCCGCGAGCTGGTTGACGCGGGCCATGAGGTCTACGTTCAGCAGGGCGCGGGGCTGGGCTCAGCGATCGCCGACGAGGCCTATGTGAAGCAGGGCGCGAAGATCCTCCCGGACGCCGCTTCAGTGTTCGGTGAGTCCGACATGATCGTCAAGGTCAAGGAGCCGCAGCCGGTTGAGGTCGCGATGCTCGAGTCACGCCACCTGCTGTTCACCTATCTGCACCTGGCCGCCGATGTCGAGCTCACGCACGGCCTGGCCAAGACCGGCGCCACCTGCATCGCCTATGAGACGGTGGAGGACAAGAGCGGCCGTCTGCCGCTGCTGGCCCCCATGTCCGAGGTGGCCGGCAAGATCGCGACCCAGGCGGGCGCCTTCATGCTGGAGAAGCCGCTTGGCGGCCGCGGCATCCTGCTGGGCGGTGTGCCCGGTGTCGCGGCAGCGAACGTGCTGGTGATCGGCGGCGGCGTCGTCGGCTACCACGCGGCGCAGGTTGCGATCGGCATGGGCGCGACCGTGACGGTGTTTGACCGCAACATCGACCGCCTGCGCGACCTGGACGTCGCCTTTGGCGGCCGCGCGGACACGATGTATGCCTCCACGCTCGCGATTGAGGAGCTGCTGCCGGAGGCCGACCTGGTCGTCGGCGCCGTGCTGGTCGTCGGTGCCAAGGCCCCCCACGTGGTCACCCGCAAGCAGCTCTCGATCATGAAGCCGCAGGCGGTGCTGGTCGACGTCTCCATCGACCAGGGCGGCTGCTTTGAGACCTCCAAGGCGACGACCCACACCAACCCCACCTATGAGGTGGACGGGATCACCCACTACTGCGTGGCCAACATGCCGGGCGCGGTGCCGATCACCTCGACCTATGCGCTGACCAACGCCACACTGCCCTACACGCTCGACCTTGCCAACCACGGCGCCGAGCACTTCATCGCCAGGAGCCCCGGCCGCCGTGCCGGCCTCAACGTGGCCGCCGGCCATGTCACCTATGAGGCCGTTGCCGAGGTCGCGGGCGTGCCCTACGTGACCCCCGAGGAGGCGCTGGGCCTCCCGGTCGCCGCGTAGTTTCAGGACGCGACTGTTACCAGGGGCGGTCCCGCTGGACCGCCCCTTTTTTCTTCTCGGGTGCTCCCGATCGTGCGCGGGCATCCGTATCAGATCTGATAATCTTGAGTTATGGCTGATCAGGCGGATCCCGGGCGCCTGCCCGCGAACCTGAGACGCGTCATCAACAGTGCCGCGCGACTCCAGCAGGTCGTGCCAGACGCGGTGCTGGTAGGCGGCTCGGCGGCTGCTCTCTACGCGCGTCACCGCGAGTCATTCGACCATGATCACGTGCTCGAGGACCTGACCACACGCTATGAGCAGATCCTTGAGGCGGTCGAGTCGACCGACGGCTGGGTCACGAGTGTTCGCGCCAGCCGTCCGCCGTTCACGCTGATGGGCTCGCTCGGCGGGATCGAGGCCGGACTGCGCCAGTTGCGGCGCACCCGGCCGCTCGAGGTCACCAGCATCGAGGTTCCCGGCGCCGGCGCGCTACGTGTGCCCACCGATGCGGAGATGCTGCGCATCAAGGCCTATCTGGTGGTGCAGCGCAATGTCGTCAGGGACTATCTGGACACGGTCGCGCTGGCCGAGGTCGTGGATGGCGCTGCCTCGCTACTCGCTGAGATCGACAGCTACTACAGCGACCGCTCAGGCGGGCGGGATTCGGTCCTGACGGCGCTGATCCAGCGCCTCTCGGAGCCAAACCCGCGCGACCAGGAGGTCACACGCGAGCTGGGCGCCTACAAGAGTCTGGATCCGCGCTGGCACAGGTGGGAGGCTGTGGTGGCAGCCTGCGCGGCACTCGCCGACGCGATCGTCGGGACGCTTAGATGATCGGTGCGTTTCGCAACGTGGAGGGCTCCCGTGAGGCGCCGGTTGAGGACTGGCCCTATGAAGCGCTGGTGTCAACGATCGAGCGCGGCACCGTCGGTGACTGGCTGCCCCTGATTCACGCCATCGAACGCAGTCCGTGGGGCGCGGTCGCGCGTCGCGTTGAGCATTACCTCAGCTACTCAAGTCCGTACGGGGTGGGGCCGCTGCTGGGGCGAACGATCGTCCGTGCCCGTACTGTGGCCGAGGGGCGCGAGCGCGAGCTCGTGGCGGCTCGCGTGCGAGAGCTGATCGAACGCTCCGGCCTCACCAGGGAGGAGTTCGCGCAGGCGATCGGTACCTCGCGCAGCCGTCTCAGCACTTACGCATCTGGGAAGGTCGTCCCTGCCGCGACGCTGATGGTGAGGATGGAGTCTGTGGTCGGCAGCTCTCAGTCGCGCCTCAGAGCGTGAATCGGCGCGAGTAGGTCACCCACGCCCCGCCGGTGGGACGGAAGCGTTCCAGCGCGGTGATGTGCAGGTTGTGCGGGTGGCGTTTGAGCAGGCGCCTACCGGCGGCGGTCAGCCGCACCCTCAGCGGCAGGTGAGCAGGTCCGGCCGTGCGTGCGCTGCCGCGGGCGACGATCAGCGTGTGGTGGCGACGGTGCCTGCCCGTACCGGTGGTGATCCTTGTGGTCCACACGATCATCACGCTGCCGCCACTTGGTGAGCTGAAGTGTGCGAGATAGCTGCCTGTCCTGATCAGTGCGCCGATCGCACCGTTCCCCGCGGGATGGGAGAGTCCCCTGAGCGCGCGGCTGATCTGGCTCCTGGTGAGGCCCGTCTGTGCCGGCGAGACTCCGCCTGACGAGTTTCCTCCGTTGGTTGACCCGCCCGTGCCGGCAGCTACCACCGGCCCGGCTGGGCTCGAGGTCACGGTGGCCGACCCCTGGCTGTTTCCGGCCGTCACCTGCAGCTCGATCTCAGCCCCCAGCTCGGCGCTGGTGAGCGTCAGGGATGTTCCGGTGGCGCCGCTGATGGGCGTGCAGTTGCCCGCCCGGCAGCTCAGCCACTGGTAGGCGTAGGTGGGGGATGGATAGCCGATCCAGCTGCCGACGGAGTCAAGTTTGAGCGTCTGGCCAACGGCCGGTGTGCCGGAGATGCTGGGGTAGAGCGTTGCGACCGGCGCGCCCACGATGCTGGCGGTGATCGCGTCGCTGCCGTAGGACAGGGTCGCCAAGGCGGTTTGCGCCGGGCTGCCGGTGCTGCAGTGATTCAGCAGCGTCACGGGTAGCGGGGAGCTCGTCTGGCCGGGCGCGAGTGTCTGTTGCGTGCCGGCGGCGTCCGTGTAGGTGAGCGTCCCGGAGATCCCGCCCGTGGCCGTCAGGATCGGGAAGCTGGAGCCGATCCTGAGTGTGGAGCAGCCCCCGGTTGCGGAGCTCCATCCCTGGCCGAGCGTGATGGTTGCGCCAGCGAGGTTGACGCCGCCGGTTGCGTTCAGTTGGGAAAAGTCGTCGCTGGGGGTGCTACCCGTCTGGTCCAGTTCAAATGACAGATGCGTCCATTGGTCGAGCCTGACGCCACCGCTGACGGTCCAGGTCGCGTCCGGGGCGCTGCCGTTGCCGACGGTGATCTGCGGCTGTGCGCTGCTTGAGCTGCTCGCGGTGCCGAGTGAACCTGACGTGGTGCCGGGCGACTGCACGGTGATGGACCCGCCGCTGCTGAGCAGGATGCCGCCGCCAGGCAGCACCGCCGCGGCACCCGGCGCCGAGGCGGCCACCAGCGTGCCCGGGCCGCTCACGGCGACCAGGCTGGTGGTCAGTGAGTTGGTCGTCAGCCGGCCGCCGTTGGTGAAGCTGAGGCCCAGCGCACTGCTCGTGAGGCCCATCCCATCGAGCCCTGAGATGGTCGGGACAACCAGGCCGTAATGCGCCCCGGTGCCACCACCGTCGATCTGCCAGGACTGGCTGTTTGCCAGGTTGATTGGGATTGTGATCATGGGCGTGCCCAGCGCAGCGGGTTTGCTTGTGGTGTTCGGGTCAGGGGTGGCGATCAGCCCGACGTTGCCGTTTGCCGTGGGGCTGCCGTCCAGCGTGACGCTGGCCAGCACGTCCTGTGGGCTGAGTGCGTACGCGCGTGCGTCGTCGATGCTCAGCTGGTTGGCGGTGAACCCGTAGTAGCCCTCGATCACCTTGTTGCCGCCGCCGGGGCTCTGGTCGCCCTCAACGCTCCGGTAGCAGGCAAAGGGGGCGCTCTCCACATCGCATGCCGGGATGTCGGGGAAGTTGAGGTCTCCGACGGAGGCCCCGGCATTGGCTGGGGGGACGCTACCTGCCTGCCAGTCGCCCGCGGTCGTCCAGAGGTCCGACAACACGGAGGCCCCATCCCAGGTGTAGACCGGCGTGGTGGCCAGGGCAGCGGGTGCTGAGGCCAGTGCCGCGACTCCCACCACAACTCCCAACAGAGCTCGCCTACCCATCACATCCCTCCTGATCGTGTCATCCGCGGTGCACGCGTGCGGACGCCACACCAGTCCGGTGGATTCTTTCATAGCGCAGGATTCCGGCGCGCCGCAGCCTGCGGCGCGCCGGTTCAGCTCAGCGTGACGTTCGCGCTGGCGTGCACCGCGGCCTGACCGTGCTTCAGCAGGCTGGTCGTGGTTGGGGTGAAAGTCGCCCTTGCCGTCAGCCGCAGCGGACCGCGGCTGCGCATGAGCAGACGCCGGCCGGCCGCCGTGAGCGTCAAGGCCACGTGGCGCTGTTCAATACCGCGGGTGGTGGCCGAGCCGGTTGCGACGGTGAGTTCTCCTGCCCCCACGGCCGCCGTCCAGCTGAGCGTCAGGGCTCCGGCTGTGGGGGCGTTGAAGGTTGCTCGGTAGCCGTCGCGCGTCGTCACGTTGAAGAGGGTGGCGGCGCTGTGGCTGATCGCGAGGCTCTGCGCGACCAGATGCTGGACCTGGGTCGGCCCGACGATCCGGGCGGTGACCGTCTGCCGGCCGCCGCGCGTCTGGTAGTTGATGATCGCCTCATACGTGTTGCCGGTGGACAGGGGGTCGCAGGCGCCGATCGGCACCACCTGACCGTTGCCGACACCCGCAAAGGTGCCCACCAGCTTTGTGGCTGAGACCAACGTGTAGACCTGGCCCGCCTTGAGCGGTGTGCACCGGGGACCGTTGACCGCATACCCCTGGGACAGGTCGAGGCTCGCTCCACCGAGGTTCACCGTGCCAAAGGCGTTCAGCTGTGAGTAGTCGGTGCTGGGAACCGGCGGGCCCGTGTGCTCGGCGTGGTCGATCCACAGCTGCAGGGTGCTTCGAGCTCGCAGCGTCAGGTCGCTCTGCACCAGCACCGTGCCCTCCGGGGCTGCGCCGTGACCGATCTCAAGCGTCGAGTAGGAGCCGGGCGCGACGGTGATGGAACCGGACACGGAGTAGGGAGCGGCGATCCGCAGCGACGCGTCGTGGCTGAGCACAACGCCCTGCGAGCCGATCAGCGGTTGTGCGTCGGCCGGCAGTCCATCAGCGGGCTCGGTTCGCTGCGAAGCCAGGGAGACCGTGCCATCGCCGGAGATCGTGAGCGGACCTGTGTCAAGTTCGGGCGCCAGCAGCAGCACACCGTTACTCAGCTGGAGCGTGAGCGCGTCGGCCTCACCGGTGACGGCGCCGAGCGTCAGCTGAGTGGGGGTGCCGCTCAGCCCGGCAGCGCTCCACGTCTGACTGGCGCCCAGGTTGATCGGCACGAGCAGTCTGGTCAGCAGGCGATTGCTTGCGGTGCCGGTGGCGCCGCTGAAGCTCAGACCGTTCAGCAGCACCAACTGGTTTGTCGGGTCCAGCGGTCTGACCAGATAGCTCGCCCCGGAGTTGATCTGCAGGGTGCCGACGGTCAAGCTCGGGATGTCGTCGATGCCGTAGCGGCATTGCCAGCGGACGCACGACGGCGCCGGCGCCGGCAGCAGCAGCTGATCCACGCTGCCGCTTGGGGCGCCGCCTCCGCTCCAGTCAACCGCGTTGCTCCACGTATCGGTCGACGCTCCCCCGGCCCAGCTGGCCGTGCTGGCCGCGGCGCCTGGGACAACGGGACCCAGCGCAACGCCCAGCACAGCGGCGACCGTTCGGATCAGGCGAGTCACGTGGCGCAGCATCTCCTGAGACCGAAACCCGTCACGGCGACCAAAGTACCGCGCTCCATGGTCGGCACCGTGACGGCCGGCCGTGACCAAAGCCGTCCGTGGCTCGGGTCCGGCCCGGGTGGCGGCCAGCGGGCCGCCACCCGGACTGATCACCTCAAGGGGCTAGAGCGAGAACCTCGTGAGGATGGTGCGCCAGCTGTCCCCGCGGGCGTGGAACCGTACGGTGGCCGTCGTCCGCAGCCCGCGCAGGTGCCGGTGCAGCAGCCTTCTGCCTGCCGCGGTGAGGCGGATCCGAACAACCGCCCGTCCGGCCGCGTGCGACCTTGCGTGCGCGCGGGCGATCACGAACGTGCGGTGCCGCCGGTGTGCGCGGTTGCCCGTGACCACATGTACGCGCCAGGCCACGGTCAGGAGGCCGGCGCTGGGGGCGGCAAACAGCGCCCGGAACTGGTGGCGCCTGGCCAGCAGCATGATCTCGCGGTGCCCGCGCGGATGCGACAGCCGCTTGAGCGCGGCCAGGATGAGCGTCCGCAACGAGGGTGTGATCGTCACCGTCGGGGCGGGCGGCGGCGTGGTCGTGGTCGTCGTTGGTGTGGTGGTTGTCGTTGTGGTGGTCGGATTGGTGACCGGGCCGAGCGCGTTTGAGAACGCCGTCGCCGAACCGAGGCTGTTGGTCGCCTTGACCTGCACCTTGATCATCCTGCCGGTGTCGGCGGCCGTCGGCGCATAGGTGGCGCCGGTCGCACCATTGATCGGCGCGCAGGCCGTGCCCGCGCAGGAGTACCACTGGTATGAGTAGGTTGGCGTCGGGAAGCCGCTCCAGGCGCCGCTGCCGCTCAGCTGCAGGCTCTGCCCCACCACGGGGGACCCGCTGATGATCGGCGCCGCTCCATGCGGTGCCGGGGCTGCGGAGATGGTCGTGGTGATTGAGTTGGCGTTGTAGTTGACCGTGGCCACTGCGTCGGGGCTGCCGCACTGATTGGTGACGGTCTCAGTGGCCGACTGTCCTGCGCTGATCAGCTTGCCCCCGACGTTGAGCTGCCCGGTCAGGGCACCGGCGGTCAGCAGCGTGTGGGTGGCGCCGGGCGCCAGCGCGGCACAGGTGCTGCCGTTGTGCTCCTGGAAGAGTGAGAGCTCGCCGCCCGCGAGGTTGACGCTTGTCGCGCTGAGGCTGGTCGACAGGTCGGCGGTGTTGCCGTCGATGTCGAAACTGAGCCCGGATGAGCTGCCGAGCGTCACCGCGCCCTTGACATTCAGGTGCGTGCCGGGCGCGCCGTAGATCTGCACCTCGCCCCTGGTGCCCGATGCGTCAATGGGTCCGGAGGTGGAGTTGTTGGCCGAGACCGTCAGGAAGGTGTTGCCGGTGAGCTTCAGGGAGGAGGGCAGGGTTGAGCTCTGAGCGGTGGTACCGCTGTCGAGCTCCACGTCACCGGCACCCTGGATCGTCGTGGCGCCCGTGTTCAGCTCGCCGAGCTGGATGAACCCGCCGGTCGTGGTGGCTCCGACGGTGGTGCCCAGGTTGAGCGTGAGCGGCTGGGCACCCGTCACCTGCAGCACGTCAAGGGTTCCCCCGGTGATGTTCCACTGCTGTGCCGCCCCCAGCGCGATTGGGATGTTGAAGACGGAAAAGCCGCCGTTGCCGCTGGTGACCAATCCCAGGTTCGGTGTGCCACCGGCGCCGTTCAGCTTGATCGTGTTGCCGGCGCCGCCGGTGGTCTGCGCGTAGTTGGTTCCGATGTCGATCGTGAGCTTGCCGACCGTCAGCGCGCCCGCGTTGTCGGTTCCGGCGCACGGGTTGGGCGTGGTCCCGCAGCCCGCAAGTGCCGGGAAGACCAGCGAGCCGACGGTCCCGGTCGGGAAGGTGGCCTTGCCGGTGGTTGACCACTCGGCGGGGGTTGTCCAGGTCTGCGGGCTGCCAGTGCCCTTCCAGGTGAAGCTGCCGCCGGCAGCAAGGGCAGCTGGTGCCCAGGCCAGCGAAACGGCGGCCGTGGCAGCGGCCAGCAGGCCGCCACAGGCCGCTCTTCTCGTACTCATCGCAGGAGCACCTCTCTGTTGAAAGCGTTGTTGAGCCGGGACGGACCCGGCCAGGATGTACGCGGCCGCACTGACCTATAGCCCGTTTTTGTTAGTTCCGAAACAGGAAGTGGTCGGTGGGCGTGTATTACCGGGGGCTGATGGGTTGGCAGCGTCGCCAGGGGGCTGGGGTGGGTCGGGGAGCGGCCGCCGGGAGCGGCCGGGAGCGTGCAGAGGCCGCCGGGAGCGTGCAGAGGCCGCCGGGGAGCGGCCGGGGAGCGGCCGGGAGCGCGCAGAGGCCGCCGGGGAGCGGCCGGGGAGCGGCCGGGAGCGGCCGGGAGCG
>JAKAED010000101.1 GCA_021820105.1 Actinomycetes bacterium
GCGGTCGCCTTGGCCGCCGCGGGCTTGGCCGCCGCGCTCTTGCGGGCGGTCGCCTTGGCCGCCGTGGGCTTGGCCGCCGCGCTCTTGCGGGCGGTCGCCTTGGCCGCCGTGGGCTTGGCCGCCGCGCTCTTGCGGGCGGTCGCCTTGGCCGCCGTGGGCTTGGCCGCCGCGCTCTTGCGGGCGGTCGCCTTGGCCGCCGTGGGCTTGGCCGCCGTGCTCTTGCCGGCGGTCGCCTTGGCTGCCGTTACCTTCCGGCTCCTCGGCTGGCTGCTGCTGGAATCCGGTCTGCTTGCCTGCGGCATCTCCACTCCCTTTCCCGGCCTCTGCGGCGACTGGTCTCGCTGCCGTAGCTAACTGTGCAACGGGACCCTACTCCACCGCACCGACATCGGTCAGGCGGATGGCGCCTCAGGGGGCCCAGCTGAGTCCCCGGACCCTACGGGCGTGGGGGAAGAAACGCACGGTCTCAAGCGCAGCGCCATCAGCAACCGCAAACACCACGCACCCGACGCGGTCCTCTCCGGCGGTGATGTAGCGGTCAAAATCGTTGAGCGGTGTCTTGCAGACACCGCTGGTGGCCAGCACCGGCCTGACCACGCCGCCGGAGGTGAAGAGCGCGATGTCCCCCGTGGCGGAACTGTCGTAGACCCTGGGTCCGTAGCTGCGGATCTGAAAGATCACGCCGACTGCTCGTGCGCCGCCGCCCAGCGCCGCGCCAGATCCCCGTAGCGGATCGATCACCTGCCTGAGCGTCACCGCCAGCAGGGCACCCTCGGTGTTCACGCGCTGAGTTGTCCCAACCGGAGGCAGCGTCCCATGCAGTAGCCGGCGTGGCGGGGAACTGCGCAGCCGTTGTCGCACGCTCTCCGCGACCGTGACGCTCGCGTCGGTTCGGGAGCCCGCCCCGCTTGACGCGCGGGTCACGGAACTCCCACAACCCGCAAACCCGACCCCCGCGACGACAACAAGCGCCGTCAACGAGCAGCTCAGCAGGAGGCGCCGCATGCCGAGCAGCGTAGAGCGAACGGAAACCACTAGCTTCCTGCTGATGTTTCAGATACACACCCGTGCCAGGGACAGCCGCGCCCGTACCGGAACGCTCCACCTCGCACACGGCGAGGTCCAAACCCCCGCCTTTGTTCCCTTGGCCACGCGCGGCTCGGTGAAGCTGCTGGAGCCCCGAGACGTGCTGGATCTCGGCTACGAGATGGTGCTCGGCAACACGTTCCACCTCTACCTCTCGCCTGGGCCCGAGTTGATCGATGCTCATGGTGGACTCGGCGCCTTCATGCGCTGGCCAGGACCGATCATCACCGACTCCGGCGGGTTTCAGGTGTTCTCCATGGGTCATGGCGGCGTCGCCGATGAGATCAAGGGACGCGGGCGTGGGCAGGAGCAGGGCTCGTCGTCCAGCGCGATCCTCTCAATCGGCGAGGAAGGAGTTCGCTTTCGCTCCTACATCGACGGCGGCGAACGCTTCCTGGCACCGGAGACGTCCATGGCTGTTCAGCACGCCCTGCGCTCTGACATCGCCCTGGTCTTCGATGAATGCACACCCTTCCACGTGACGCGCGACTACACCGCGCGGTCCACGGAGCGCACTCACCGATGGCTCGAACGTTGCCTCGACTGGCATGAGCAGCATGGTCGCGCCGAGCAGGTCGTGTACGGCATCGTGCAGGGTGGAGTCGAACCCGACCTCCGGATCGAGTCAGCGGAGACGGTCGCCGCCAGCCGCTGCCGGGGAGTGGCAATCGGGGGGTCTCTTGGCCAGGACAAGGCACAGATGCATCAGGTTGTGGATTGGACCACGGCAGCTCTTGAGCGCGTCACCCCGGAGCGCCCGAGACACCTGCTCGGGATCGGCGACATTGATGATCTGCTGGTGGGCGTCGGCCTTGGCATTGACACGTTTGACTGCGCGATGCCAACCCGTCTGGCACGCCACGGAGTGGCCGTCGTGCCGGAACCGTCGCAGCGTTGGCGGGTCGACCTTGCCAAGGCGCGCTTTCGTGGCTCCCAGGAGCCGATCATGGAGGATTGTCACTGCCCCGTCTGCCGTGCCGGCTTCACCCGTGGGTACATCCACTACGCCGTACGGGCTGGTGAAACCACCGGTCGACGCCTGCTCACCCTCCACAACCTCAGCTTCATCCAGCGCCTGATGTCGGATCTTCGGCAGGCGATCAACAGCGGCAGCCTGAACGAGACGGTGGCCGCTTTCATGTCCGGCGCTGCTCCCTCATGGAGCTGACGGCGACGTCGACCACCGGGGCGACCCGAGCCGTCCGTGATCGCCGAGGCTAACGCGTGTACCTGTAGATGATCTGCTGCACCTGAGCGACCGCATGCTGCCAGTCGTTGGCCACCACACGGTGGTAGGTGACCAACGATCGACTCCCCTGGCTCAGCAGGACCACCAGCGCGATCACCACGATCACCCCCAGCAGCAGCGCCAGCACGGCCCCCACCCGGCGCCCGCTACCGGACCGCGCTCCGCTGCCGCGCTGCTCGGCACGCGCAGCTCGCGGCTCGGCCGCGGGTGGACGTCGAGCTGGAACCGTCCGGGGAGCGCGGGGCGCATTCCGGGACGTCGCGCCGCGGCGAACCACCATCGTCTCCTCAGTGCGGTGCTCATGTCCGCGTTGCGGCGCTCGTTCGCGGTCTCGCGCAGACAGCACCCTGGTGGCCGCCTCGCTCCTGCCAAGGGGACGGGTCGGTGCCTCATCGGACCAAGGTGAGATCCCCTTCGCCCCTGAGTCGATCATGTCGGCCAGCGCATCGGCGGTGCGTGGTCGCTCCTCGGCCACCACGGAGATGGAGAGCGCCACGGCGTCAGCGAGGGCTTCAGGCACGTGCGGGTTGATCCTCTGCAACGGGATTGGCGCCTCACGCTGCTGCTTGAGCGCGAGTTCCGCCAGCGAGTTGGCCTCATAGGGCAGTCTGCCTGAGAGCAGTTGATAGGCGACGACGCCGAGCGAGTAGAGATCGGCTGCCGGACCTGCCTCCTCGCCGCGTGCCTGCTCGGGTGACAGGTACGCCGCTGTGCCGAGTACGGAGCCGACCTGGGTGATGCTCGATTGCCCGGTCGCACGAGCGATCCCGAAGTCCGCGAGCTTCACGATCCCGCTCTCTGAAACCAGCAGGTTCCCAGGCTTCACATCTCGGTGCACGACCCCGTTGCGATGGGCGTAGTCCAGTCCGCGACATGCCTGCGTCACGATGTCGACCGCCTGCTCAACGTCGAGATGTCCGCGGTCTCGCAGCAACTCCGCGCAGGAGAAACCGGGCACGTACTCCATGACTATGAAGTGCTGGTGTGCCCGTTGGTCAAAACCGGAGTCGAACACCTGCACGATGTTCGGATGCACCAGTCGCCCCGCCGCGAGCGCCTCGCGCCGGAAGCGGGACACAAAGGTTGGATCGTCAGCCAGGTGCTCAGCAAGCAGCTTGACGGCGACATGGCGCTCGAGTCGCTCGTCAAGCGCCAGCAGCACCGTGGACATGCCTCCGACTCCGAGCCTGCCCTCAACCCGGTAGCGATCGTTGATCACGGACGCGGTGCTCATCAGAAGCCGCTCCCAGAGCCGCCCGTGGTGGCCGACACGCCGGAACTGGGCGTGCTGGTGGTTGCTCCTGCCGTGGAATCGGTGCCGCCCAGTCCCTGCCCTCCCGTCGTCGGTGTCGTCGGGGTTGTCGGCGTCGTTGTCGTTGGGGTCGTGGATGTCCCGCCTCCCAGGCCGCTGCCGCCGGTGGTGCTGGTTGACGGTTCCGGATAGGTGGGGGTCGTCTGGGTCGCGGTCGTGGAAGTCGTGATCGTCGGCGCGGTGTAGGTGTCGGTGGTCTGCGTCGACGTGGTGGTCGTTGTCACGGTTGTGGTGGAACGGGTGGGCTTGGGACGGGGCTTCTTAACCGGTGTGGTGACGACATGGGTCTGGCAGTCCCTGTTCGCCAACGACTGGATCGTGGTCGCGCCCTGCTGAAGGTTTGACACGAGCTTTGAGTCGACCCCGCTCAGGCCGTTCAGGTCGTTCTGAAACGCCGTCAGGCCGCTGCGCGCCGCGGCACAGTTTCCGTTGGAGAGCGCCTGCTGCACCTGGTTGAGCTGATTGCTCAGCCGGTTCGCCTGCGATTGTGAGAGCAGTTGCCCACCGCTGCTGCCGCAGCCGGCGATGGCGGCCATGGCGAAGCCGGCGCCGGCCGCGAGAAGTGCCCTGTGTCCGAACCCCATCGGCGCTCGACTTTAGCCACCTTTCCGGCAACCGCTCAGAACTTCCTGTGCTGGCGGCGCCGAGACAGCTACTGACCGCGGCTGAGTCGCTCGGCGAGCATCTCCGGAAGTCTGGCCGCTCGGATCGCCCACGCGGCGCCTTCAATGTCGTACTCGGTTCGCCGGTAGATTGCGGTCCAGGCCGCCGTGTCAAGCTCCAGCCAGGCCGCGCGTGGATCTCCGTCGCGAGGCTGCCCGACGCTTCCGGGGTTCAGCAGCCAGTGGCCGCGGTCGACTTCCAGCCGATCCCCGGCGCGATGCGTCTCGCCGGTCACATCCTCTCCGTCAAAACGATGGAACGCCAGCGCCACGTGCGTGTGGCCGACGACACTGATACGCCGCGGCTGCACTTCAAAGGCGAGCGCAGCCTGCAGCGGAGAGCTCACGTACTCCCAGACCGGGTCGCGCGGGCTCGCGTGATAGAGGCTGACGACCTGCTCCTCATCCGCAGTGGCCAGCGAGCCGAGGTAGTCAAGTTCCTCAGCTGACAGCACCCCTCGCGTCCAGTCGGCGGCCCGCCTGGCCGCCTCCGAGAAGTCAGCCGTGGAGATCGCGCCGGTGACACCCAGATCATGATTCCCGGCCAGACAGATGTCCGCATGTTCCCTGGCCAGTGCAAGGCACGCAACCGGGTCAGCGCCGTAACCAACGACGTCCCCGAGACACCAGAGTGCGTCGAAGCTCCCGGCGCTGACCTCGTCCAGAACGGCCTCAAACGCCTGACGATTCGCGTGAATGTCGGAGACGATCGCTACCCGCACGGCACCGTTTGTCGCGCGGACGCGATCAATCCCCCGAACTTCTACTGGCCCTCCGGACGCTCGTCTCCGAGCGGCCGGTTCCCCCCGAACTCAGGGAGACTCTTGATGCTCTCGCGAGTCATCCACTTGGCGTAGTTGTCCTGCATGGCGTCGATCAGTTCGCGCATGAACTTTGGCGACAGGTTCACGCGAGCAACGACCACGCCGGGGACCTCATCGTCCTCGACCTCGTGGTCGATGCGGGCGAACGTGACCGTGAACTCGTAATCAGAGTGGCTGACGTTGGCAAAGTTGGAGTAGTGGCCGGCCATCAGTTCCGGCGAGAAGTGGATGTTGATGTGCCGCTCGGGCTGCTGGGGTTGATCCATATCGTCCTAGTATCCCATCGGTGAGGGTGTTCGTCGTTGCCGTGGGTCGTCTGCGCCCGCCGTTCGCTGATGACATCGCTCATTACACCAAGCTGCTCAGCCGTTATGTGCGACTCGAGCTGATTGAGGTGCGCGAGGATGCCGCGGTCCCCAGCAGGATCCCGGAGCGCGCTTTCATCTCGCTGCTGGACTCGGAGGGCGTCACGCTGGATTCGATCGCCTTCAGTCAATTCCTGGAGGCACGCCGTGCCAGTGGCCGGGACCTGTGCTTCGTGATCGGTGGCCCCTTTGGCGGCCTGCAACTCCCGCGCACCGACCACCGGCTGTCGCTGGGACCAATGACGCTTCCCCACCAACTGGCGCGCGTGGTGCTGCTGGAGCAGCTCTACCGAGGCCACAAGATCCTCGCAGGCGAGCCTTACCACCACTGAGCTGCCGATCTCCGGGATCATTGCGGTGATGGCCGAACGCCAATTCACTCGTCGCCTGCTCTTCCTCTTCTCGGCGCTTGCCGTGGTGACCATCGCTGCCTCAGTCGTATTTGCGCTGGTGGAGCGCACCTCCATCGCCTTTGCGCTGGCCTGGTCACTTGACACCATCACCACCGTCGGCGCGCTTCCCACCCCGCGCGACTTTGCCGGCCGCCTGATCCTCGCCATCCTCGAGCTGTTCGGGATCGGTACGCTCTTCTACGGCCTGGCCACCGTTGCCGAGTTCTTCGTGTCGGGTCAGCTCAGCGGGTTGCTCGACCGGCGCCGCATCCAGAACATGATCGACTCCTACTCCGACCACTTCATCGTCTGCGGCTACGGTCGCGTTGGTCGCCGCGTTGCCCAGGATCTCGTCTCGGGAGGGGCGGACGTTGTCGTGATCGACCCGAACCCGACGCACCGTGAAACCGCCAAACAGGACGGCGTTGGCTACATCGAGGCACAGGCTTCGCACGATGAGGTGCTCCTGGGTGCCGGAATCGAACGCGCCACGGCCGTGATCGCCTGCGTCGACTCCGATGCGGAGAACATCTTCATCGCCCTGACCGCCCGGGAGCTCTCCAGCCGGGTTCGGGTGATCGCCCGCGCCTCAATCCAGGAGACTGAGCGAAAGCTGCTCCACGCCGGCGCAGACGAGGTGATCTCCCCGTACAGGATGGCCGGCACTGAGATGGCACGGTTGGCACTGAAGGGCCCCAGCCGGGCATGAACGATCCCGTAGCCGAACTGAGGAGCGCGCTTGACGCTGCTGCCACTGCCTTGCGTGGCAGTGGCAGCGAGACAGACGCTGACCCCGGGATGCGACTCGAGCGTCCCAAGCGGTCCGGACAGGGTGACTTCGCGACCAATGCGGCGATGCTGCTCGCGCCCGTCCTCGGGATGCCGCCCCGGGAGATCGCGAGCCGTCTTGGGGAGCGACTGGCCGCGCAACTACCGGTTGAGCTCAGTCACTTCGAGGTTGCCGGACCGGGCTTTCTGAACCTCGTCATGTCCGACGAGTGGCATCGTGTCGGTTTGCGCAGGCTGCTTGAGGCGGGCGACAGCTTCGGCTCCGGAGGAGCGCGCTCGCCCGAGCGGATCCTGCTGGAGTTCGTCTCAGCGAACCCGACAGGCCCGATCGTCGCCGCAAGCGGCCGACATGCGGCCTACGGCGACTCATTGGGACGCATCCTGGAACATCACGGACACACCGTTGCCCGCGAGTACTACGTGAATGACTCCGGCTCCCAGGTGCTGCGGCTGGGCGAGTCCGTGCGCGCACGGGCGCTCGGGCAGGATCCGCCCGAGGATGGCTATCAAGGCGGCTATGTGGCTGACATCGCCAAGCGGGTCGAGGGCGCGGCCGATGAATCCGTTGACGTTCGGGAGTTGGCGGACCGTGCTGTGGCCGCGATGGTCGACGGGATCAAGGCGACCATGAG
This sequence comes from Actinomycetes bacterium, assembly GCA_021820105.1. Lineage (GTDB taxonomy): Bacteria > Actinomycetota > Thermoleophilia > Solirubrobacterales > Solirubrobacteraceae > Palsa-465. The sequence continues at coordinate 7,312 of JAKAED010000101.1, forward strand.
CCGCTACGGGGTCCAATACGACAGGTACTTCAGCGAGCGTTCGCTGCACGAGGGCTCGCCCAGCACGGTGGATCGTGCGATTGCGGATGTGCGCGAGGCCGAGCACATCTACGAGCATGACGACGCCCTGTGGCTGAGGACCACAACGTTCGGCGACGACAAGGATCGGGTGCTTGTGCGACGCGGCGGAGAGCCGACCTATTTCGCCTCCGACCTCGCCTACATGGAGAGCAAGCGGGAGCGCGGCTTCGAGCGACAGATCCTGGTGCTGGGTGCGGACCATCACGGCTACGTGGCGCGACTGAAGGCTGCTTTCCAGGCGCTTGGCGGTGATCCGGACATGCTCGAGCCGCTGATCATGCAGTTGGTCCACCTGGTCGAGAACGCTGAGCGCACGAAGATGTCCAAACGTCGCGGGGACTTCGTGACCCTTGACGAGCTGCTTGACGAGATTGGTGTCGACGCGACGCGCTACTTCATGCTGCAGAGCTCACATGAGCGCACGCTGGATCTCAACCTGGATCTGGCGCGCTCGCAATCCTCTGAGAACCCGGTCTACTACATCCAGTACGCACATGCGCGCATCGCGTCGATGCTGGCCAGGGTGGGCGAGGAACGGGTTGCGCTGGCTGTTGCGGATGGGTGTGACTGGAGCTCGCCAGCGGGCGAGCTCCACAGCGCTGAACGAGAGCTGATCAGGAAGCTGCTGTCGTTGCCGGAGGAGATCGCTGAGGCGGCGGAGCGGCGTGCGCCACACCGGATCGCCGTCTTCGCGCTGGAGCTCGCGCAGGAGTTCACGGCCTTCTACACAAACTGCAAGGTGGTTGGTGCCGAGCCTGCGACGCTCGAGTCGTTCAGGGTCGCCCTTTGCCTGGCCACGAGGACGCAGCTCGCGCTGGTGCTCCGCCTGCTCGGCGTCAGCGCACCCGACGCGATGTGAGCTCAGATGAAGTTGGCCAGCTCGTCGTCAAGCCGGCTAGCGTCAGCTGAACTCAGCGGGGAGGCGGCTTCAAGCCTGGTCGCTGCTGCTCGCCGCGACCGCTCCCGCCACTTTGGCAGCGTGAAGGCGAGCAAGACCAACCCGCCCACCAGTACCGCCGGCGGCAGGATGTAGATCGTCAGGCTGACGCCACTGGCAGACGGTTGGGCCAGTACCTGTTGGCCGTACTGGGCAACCATACCGCGCTTGATCTGACTCATCGTGAGCCCCTGCTTGATGAGGCCGCGCAGCGTCTGCTTCTCGGAGAGCGCCTGCGGTGAGTTCACCTGGTTGAGCGGTTCATGGCAGGAGACGCACATGAACTGGTCAACGGCGGAGTAGAAGTTGACCTGGGGAGCGGCCGCTGCGCTCACGGTGGTACTGGCGATACAGGCCAGCGTGAGCGCGAACACGGTGATCAGGCGGCGATGGCTCATGCGCGGGCGTGCAGGACGCGGTGCAGAGTGTGATTCAACCAGTTGCTCGTGAGCTGGTAGGTCCGGGCCGCGACGACGTGGCCACTGCGGTCGATGATGAACGTCTCCGGCACCCCATTCACACCGTAGGGGGCCACGAAGTTATCCGCGGGGTCGAGCAGCACTGGGTAGTGAAGCCCATACCTGCGCATGTAGGTACTGGCGTCGCCGCTTGAGTCCTGGTACGTCACGCCGAGCACCTCGCCCCCATGCTGGCGGAGAACCTGCTCAGCGTGCTTGATGATCCCCACCTCCTGCTGGCAGGCCACGCACCAGCCGGCAAAGACGTTGACCATCACCACCTTGACGTGAAAACTGCTCAGGCTGACTCTGCGAGCAGAGCCGAGCAGTTGCAGGCGCATGCGAGCGTTGGGCGCCGCAGGTGTCTGCCCGCGACTGACACGCGCGGCGAGCTGGTTGCTCTGGCCGGCGTGGGACACACCAAAGGCGAGCACGGCCAACAGCGCCACGACTACGGCAGAGATCACACCTGGCACCAAGTACCTGCGCATTTCCTCAGAGAGTAGCCGCAGGCGTGGCTCCGCATACGTGGCAGGCAACCGCGGGCGGTGCGCCATAGAATGCAGTCAGACTGCGAACGTAGCTCAGTTGGTAGAGCGTCGGCTTCCCAAGCCGAAGGTCGCGGGTTCGAGGCCCGTCGTTCGCTTGTAGAAGCCGCTGATCACAGGGAGCCGGTCAGACCATGCGGGCGATGTTGATGCGGGAGTTCGGTGGCCCGCTCGACGTGGTCGACGTCCCGGAGCCGCGCGCGCCTGAGCAGGGTGTCATCGTGGAGGTGCGCGCCACCGGGCTCTGTCGAAGCGACTGGCACGGGTGGGCCGGACACGACGAGATTCACCTGCCGCACGTTCCCGGCCACGAATTTGCCGGGGTTGTCGCTGAGGTGGGGCCGCGGATCAAACGTTGGCGAGTCGGAGACCGCGTCACCGTGCCCTTTGTGTGCGGCTGCGGAGCCTGTGAGTGGTGCACGTCCGGCAACGCGAACGTCTGCCCCGACCAGCAGCAGCCCGGTTTCACGCATTGGGGTTCGTTCGCGGAGTCAGTGACCGTGCACAACGCGGACGCAAACCTGATCGCGGTGCCCGACCAGATTGCGCTGGAGGCAGCTGCCAGTCTGGGCTGTCGCTTCGCGACCGCCTACCGCGCGCTCATCGGGCGTGCTCGACTCACCGCTGGCGAGTGGGTCACCGTGATCGGTGCCGGCGGCGTCGGCTTGAGCGCCGTGATGATCGCCAAGGCGGTCGGGGCGAGGGTGATCGCCGTGGATCGGCAGCCGGGGGCGCTGCAGGTGGCGCGCGGTTTCGGCGCAGACCACACGCTCCTATCCGCCGTTGACCCGGTCAGCGCCCGCGTCCACGAGCTGACTGCCGGTGGCAGCCATGTCGCCCTGGATGCAGTCGGTAGCCAGGAGACATGCGCAGATTCGATCCTGAGTCTCAGACGTCGTGGGCGCCACGTCCAGGTCGGTCTCCTGCCGCCCGTGAACGGCCATCCACGCGTGCCGATGGAGCGGGCGATCGCCTGGGAGCTGGACCTGCTCGGAAGCCACGGCATGGCGGCCCGGGACTACGCACCGATGTTGGCCCTCATCGAGCGCGGTGACCTGCGTCCGCAAGACCTGATCGAGCGCACGGTCGGCCTGGATGAGGCAGCCACGATGCTGCCGCACCTGGACTCAGCCACGCCGGCCGGGATCACGCTGATTGATCCCAGGCTCTGAGAGGCGCCTGGCCCGAACGCGACCTATGCGACAGCGGGCTCCTCGGCGCTCTCCCAGCCGTGACGCAGCAACCCGAGCAGCAGCTCTGGGGGTTGGGCCCCGGACGCTCCAAATTGACGATCCACCACGAACATCGGCACACCGCTGATGCCCAGTTCATGGGCCGTCTGTTCATCGGCACGGACCGCGTCGGCAAATCGGTCTGAGGCCAACGTGGAGCGCACCTCGTCCTCTGGCAGGCCCACTTCAACCGCCGCCGCCAGGAGCGTGTCGGAGTCAGACATGAGCTCGCCGTCGATGAAGCGGGCGCGGAACATGCGCTCCTTCATCGCATCCTGCAGCCCGTGCTCCTTGGCGAGATGAACAAGGCGGTGAGCGTCGAACGTGGATCCCATTCGAGCGCGCTCCAAGTGGTAGTCAAGCCCAGCGCTGGCGGCGGTCTGCGCAATGCGATCCTCAGCAGCCTGCGCCTGCTCGTGGCTCAAGCCGTACTTGCGGGCGATCAGCTCCACGCTCTGGCCGGGGACCTCGGCAGGCGCCGACGGATCGAGCTCAAAGCTGCGCCACGTCACCTCCACCTGGGCGGCGTGCTCGAACTCGGCAAGTGCAGCCTCGAAGTGGCGCTTGCCGATGTAGCACCACGGGCAGGCGATATCTGACCAAATCTCTACGTTCATCTGGGTGCACCTCGGGTTATTGGCTATCCAAAATGTAGTGCTTCGCTGCGCTGCGAGCACTGGGCCGGGCCTGCAGCCACTCCCAAAAGAGCGTTGCGGCCGTGCGTCCGACCTGCTGCTCTCCTCGCTGTGGCCTGCGCCTGACCGCGCAGAGGTCACGACTGATCACGAGGTCTCGGATTGGCAGTCCGACCAGCACGCCGGCGCGCTGCTCGCGAGCAATGGCGAGGCTGCTCAGAATTGAGAACCCGCCCTGATAGATCATCCGCTTCAGACTCTCAGTCGACGCCACCTCGAACGCGGATTCCAACTCGATTCCACGCTCTGCCAGCGCGGCCGTGGCGACCGCGCGTGTGCCGGAGTCCCGCTCGCGCGTGAGATAGGTCTCCCGCCTCAGCGCAGAAGCGTTCAGGCTGCGCCGGCCCGCCCACGGATGGTGCGCTGCGACGACCACGACCAGTTCGTCTCTCGCCACAACCAGGGCGTCCATGTCAGCGGGCGCATCGCCGCTCTCAATGAAGCCGACCGTCGCCCGCGCCTCGCGCACGGCTCCGAGGACACCTGCCGAGTTGACCACCTCAAGCTGCGGATGCACCTCTGGGTGTTCACGACAGAAAGTGGATAACCAATCCGGCAACAGGAATTCGCCCACCGTCAAGCTCGCGCTGAGCAGCAACTCTCGCTGACCGCCCGCGTTCACGGATCCTGCAGCCAGTGCCACCGACTGCAACTGCTCAAGCGCCTGCTTGGCGGGCGGGTAGATCGTCAGACCCAACCTGGTTGGCGTGACCCCCATCCGCCCGCGGTCGAAGACCGCCCCGCCCAGACGCCTCTCCAGGGCCTGAAGACGCTTGGTCACCGCTGACTGCGTCAGGCTCAGGGCGTCGGCCGCGCCCTGCACCGTTCCGCTCTCATAGGCGGCCACAAAGGCCGCCAGCTCGCGACTGGATACAGGCTCGCCTGTGGGGATCATCGTGTTTCAGGGTATTCCGTCAAGGAATATGCGTGATACGAACCCGACTGGTTCCGGCATCCCCCACCATCGATCCTGGTTGCCATGAAGCCAAGCGCTCCCCAAGCTCAGGCGGACCTGCGCCCGGCCGGGCGCGTGTCGGTCTCCGGGCAGAGTCCGAGCCTCGTGGCGCAACGCGGTGAGGACGCCCCGGCTACCGCCGGTCTGCTGCCGGTCATCTCCGGGGTCGGCCTGGCCGGAGCGGTGGCGGCAGCGGCGACCGTTCTTGCGAGCCTGATCGGATTGGGCAGTGCGCCGGTTCTGGGGATCCTGCTTGGCCTGATCGTGGGTACGGTATTGCGACCGCAGGCAGCACTACGACCGGGAATCAAATGGTGTTCCTCCTACCCGCTCCGCGCGGCGGTCGTGCTGCTCGGAGCGGAGTTGCCGATCGCAGCGGTGGCCGCCCAGGGTCTGCGCTCACTACCCGGAATCCTGATCACGATCGCCGGCTGTCTGTTGGCGGCTCGCTGGCTTGGCCGGAGACTCGGGGTTCCGCGGCACCTGCGCGCGCTGGTTGGGGTCGGCACGTCAATCTGCGGCGCCTCAGCGATCGCCGCGGTGACTCCGGTCATAGACGCCGAACAGACCGACGTCGGCTACGCCGTCACCACCATCTTTCTGTTCAACATCGCCGCCGTGCTGCTGTTTCCGCCAGTCGGGCACCTGCTGGGGCTCGGTAATCACGGTTTTGGGGTGTTCGCCGGTACCGCCGTCAACGACCTGTCGTCCGTGGTGGCGACCGCCGGTCTGTACGGCGCCGGGTCACTGCACACCGCCGTGATCGTCAAGCTCACACGCACCCTGATGATCGTCCCGGTCTGCCTCGTCCTCGGCCACCGCTTCCGCACGGATCCAGACCTGCCGCGCCCCGGCGGTCCCGAGGACACCCGCGCCAGCTCCATCACGCGGCGCTTGAGAACCTTCCGGATAGCTGAGACCGCAAGGCTGATTCCGCTGTTTCTGGTCGGTTTTGCCGCACTGGCAACGCTGCGCGGTGCCGGATTCATCCCGGCCAGCTGGACACACGACATTTCGGCCACGGCCACGCTGCTGATCACGCTGGCGCTCGCTGCCGTCGGTCTCTCAGTGGATCGCGTGGCACTACGGAGCGCCGGACTGAAACCGCTCGTGCTCGGCGCACAACTCTGGCTGATCGTCTCACTCCTCAGCCTCGGCTGCCAAGCGGCCGGGCTCATGTGACGGTCGCGTCCCGACCGTCGCCGGCGTCATCGGCCTGAAGGGGAACTCCGCTGACAACAACGTCAGTTCCGCGACACGGCCTGTTATCTCGCGTGGCGCGGGGGTAAGCGAACTGGAAGTTTCCACGAGCTTTAGCTCGCAAACACGGGAGGTTTAGGCCGCTGCGGCACATGGGGGCGTCGCCGCGGCCGAGGCTATGCGGACCAAGATCGGGGCTGCGTTGGTGTGGCTCCTGCTCTCATCCTCGACAACCCAGGCGAGGATCAGGCTGCCACACGATTACCGGGCCTGGTCAAGGGTCGCGCATTGTGAATCAGGCGGCTGGACGGTGCTGGGTGCGGCCTACCCCGACAGTCTCGGGATGACCGCCGCCAATTACGTGAGGTTCGGGGGCCTCCCGCTGCGCCCGGGTCGTGTGAAGCTCGCGGCACGCATCCGGCAGATCATGGTCGCGGACCGGTTCATCGCGCACTACCACATTGGGATCCCCGACACCTCCGGCTGTGGCGCCTGGTGAGCTGGAAGACGACTCGCTTCCGCCCACGAACTGTGAGACCATCTACCGCGTGTTCAAGCGCAAGCCGGTGACAGCGACCGTCGGCGACCACTCGGTGCGGTGCCTGGTGTGCGGAGGCGAGGACTTCTGGAACCGGGAGATCCAGCTCAACACCTCAGGTCTCGAGTTCCTGGGGATGGAGTGGGCCAACGCCTCCGCAACCGGACTGATCTGCGTTGAATGCGGTTACGTGCACGAGTTCGCCGGCAGCGCCCTCTATCAGGTGCGCCCGGAGAGCCTGGTGGCGAAGATCCGCCCGGTCCCCTACGACCCCCGCGGCACCGTGAACTCGGAGGAGGCCCGCACCAAGAAGTTCAGCCAGTACAGCCTGAACCTGAGCTTCGGCGGCCCGATCATCAAGGACAAGCTGCACTTCTTCGTCGGGGTCGAGACCTTCAAATACACCGAGGACTTCACCCCGGCCTACGCGGCGTCGGGCGATCCCAACAGCGGCAACTACGTCGAGATGGAATCGAACGAGCCGGCGTACATCCTCGCCACGTCCGGCACGACGGCGAAACCAAAACTCGCGATTCACACGCACGGCGGCTATCAAGTGCACATCCACAG
>JAKAED010000102.1 GCA_021820105.1 Actinomycetes bacterium
GGACGCCCGGGTATGCGGCGTCACCAGGAGGGCACGGATCGATCCGGGCATGGGTCGGAAGACATGGGCTGAAAGGCTCAACCCCGTGGCACGGCGGCCGACGGAGGCGTCTGGTATCTGGTCTCACCAAGCGGCGAGGCGGTCAAGAAGACCGCGGGATCGGGGTACTGAGCGGTGGCGCTGCTCAACCGTGAGCCTCTGACCGCGGGTCTCGCGGCGGCACCCGGCGCTGCACCCGCGGCACCTGGGAAAGGCCGCAAGCAGGCGATCCTGCTGCTGTGCTGCATCGCGCAGTTCATGGTGATCCTCGACCTGTCGATCGTGAACGTGGCGCTGCCCTCGATCCAGGTCGGCCTGCACTTCTCCTCCGCCGACCTGCAGTGGGTGATCGATGCCTACGCGATCGTGTTCGCCGGCTTCCTGATGCTGTGCGGTCGGGCGGCGGACGTGATCGGACAACGGCGCACGTTCCTGACCGCGCTGCTGGTCTTCTCCGCTGCATCGCTGGCGGGCGGCCTGGCACTGAACAGCACGATGCTGATCGTCGCTCGCGCGGTGCAGGGCCTGGGCGGCGCACTGATGGCAGCGTGCTCGCTGGCGATCATCACCTCAACCTTCAACGCCGGGCCGGAACGCCACCGGGCGATCGCGCTCTGGAGTTCCATGAACGGCGCCGGCGGCGCGATCGGCGTGCTGCTCAGCGGCATGATCACCCAGTGGACCTCCTGGCGCTGGATCCTGCTGATCAACGTCCCGATCGGGGTTGTCACCGCGATCGCCGCCATCCGCGTCGTCGCGGAACGCCGCTCAGGCAGGCGAGAGTCATTTGACGTTCTCGGCGCGGTCGTCCTGACGCTGGGCCAGATCCTGATCGCCTACGGCTGCGTGAACGCCGGCACCGACGGCTGGGCGACGACATCGGCGCTGGTGCCGATCGTGATCGGCGCCGCCGTGCTCGCGATGTTCCCCGTGGTGGAACGGAACGCCAAGTCCCCGCTGGTTCCGGCCGCAGCATTGACAAGACATCTGAAGCTGATCAACCTCGTTGTGCTGCTGTTCAGCGCCGCGCTGTTCCCGATGTGGTACATGGGGTCGCTCTACATGCAGCAGGTGCTCTCGCTGCAGCCGATCACCACCGGTCTGGCCTTCCTGCCGATGGCGCTCGTGATCATGTTCTGTGCCTCCCGCGCGGGCAGGCTCGTCAGCCGCTTTGGCGTCAAGCCGGTGCTGGCCGGCGGCCTCACATTCATGGTCTGCGGGATGGCGCTGTTCGCCCGCATGCAGCCAAGCGGGAGCGCGATTCAGTACGTGATCCTGCCGGGCCTGCTGATGACCATGGGCATTGGGTTCTCGATCGTTCCATCGACGATCGCGGCCGTGCAGAGCGCCACCCCGGAGCGCTCGGGCCTCGCCTCCGGGCTCGTCAACACCTCCCGCCAGATCGGCGGCAGTCTGGGCCTGGCAGTCCTGATCTCGCTGGCGACGCTGCACACCAGTCACCTGATTGGCCACAACGTCGCCGCCGAGCCCGCGCTGACCGACGGGTTCCGGCTCGGCTACCTGGTCGGCGCCGGCTGCTGCGCCGCGGCGCTGCTCGTGTTGCTGGCGCTGCCGTCGAGCCCGGGGGCCGTCGCCCCGCTGGGCGCGGCCCCCGCTGGAGCTACCGGCCCCACGCTCGCCCAGGGCCGTCCACGCACCGTCGCGGCGATGGTGGCCGGGGTGCTGGTCTTGTTCGCGGCGCTGGGGTTCGGCCTGCCCCGCAGCCACGGAGCACCGATCGGCGCCTTCACCACCAAGGGCGCCTACACGTTCGTGTCAGCCCCCGAGCTGCATCCGCCGAAGATCACGGGCGGCCCGCTCAGCGTCGGCAAGCAGCTGCCGGGGGACATCATGGTCGCCAACTTCTACGACGTCACGCAGCCGCCGATGGTCGGCCAGAGCGGACCACTGATCCTGGGCGGCGACCTGCAGCCGATCTGGTTCAAACCGGTGCCGACCAACCTCGTTGCCTCAAACCTGGAGGCACAGCGCTACAACGGCGAGCCGGTGCTCACCTGGTGGCAGGGCGCCGTCACCGCCACCGGTCAGATCGACAGCGGTGAAGACATCGTCGTCAACCAGCACTACCAGCGGATCGCGACGCTCCGAGGCTCTGGTGGTTGGATACCCACACTCCATGAGTTCGTGATCCGCGGCCACTACGCGTGGGTCACCGCCAATCGCAACGTACCTGCGCAGTTGGCCCGCTACGGCGGCGTGAACGGCGGCGCGATGATCGACTCCGCCGTGCAGGAGTACGACCTGCGCACCGGCAGGCTCGTCTACAGCTGGGTCGCCTCACGGCACATCCCGGAGAGCGAGTCCTACGCGGTGCCTCCGGAGAATGGCTTCCCGTGGGACGTCTACCACGTCAACTCCGTTGATCCGCTCGGCAACGGCACCTTCCTCGTCTCCATGCGCAACACCTGGGCGGTGTACCTCGTCAACGAGCGGACCGGCCGGATCGAGTGGACGCTCGGTGGCAAGCACTCCAGCTTCCAGGTGCCCGAGGCAGATCACTTTGAGTGGCAGCACGACGCACGGCTCCTGAACCCCACGACGCTGTCAGTGTTCGACGACCACTGCTGCATGATCACCGGCGCTGGGGTCTACCTGAACGCCACAGGACCGTCGCGCGGGCTGGTCCTCAAGCTCAACACCTCAAACCATACGGTCGGCATCGCCAAGCAGTACTCGCACGGCGTGACCGTGCAGGCGCGTTACATGGGCAACGTGCAGCAGTTGTCGGGCGGCCGAGCGTTTGTCGGATGGGGCAACGCCCCGTTCATGTCGGAGTTCTCGCGCTCCGGTCAGTTGATCTTCGACGCCGCATTTCCCGCTCCGGACATGACCTACCGGGCCTACGTCCAGCACTGGGTCGGTCTGCCGCTCTCATCGCCAAGCGGCGCCGCCCGTCGACGCGGCTCCACCACGACCGTCTACGCGAGCTGGAACGGGGCCACGCGCCTCAGCAGCTGGCGGGTCCTGGCCATTCAGGGTGCTGTCAGCAAGGTGCTTGCCCAGTCACCCAAGCGCGGGTTTGAGACGGCCATCACGCTCCACACCACCGCGACCACGCTCAAGCTGCAGGCGCTTGACCGCGCCGGTCGCGTGATCGGCACCTCAAGGAGCGTCAAGGTCCGATGACAACCACCTCAGATCGCAAACGCAAGGGCCTCACCCGCCGACAGTTCATCCCGCGTGCGGGCGGCCTGCTGGCGGCCATGGGTTTCGCCGGCGCGGCGGGCTATGACCTGCGCGGCGGCAGCCAGCCGAGCACCCCGGCACCCGAGCCGACGGGACCCACGGCCACAACCGTCCCCACTGCGGGCAATCCGGGCAGTGGCGTGGCGACCTTCGTCTCGCGGCCCGATCTGCGCCCCGCGGAGGTCCGCATCACAGAGGTTGCCGCGCACCCGAACATCAAGGACGAGCCCCGCTTCATCGTGATGGCGCCAATGGCCGACATCCCTTACAAGAGCGTGCAGCGCGGCCCGATGATCATCGACCGCAGAGGCCGAATCGTCTGGTACCAGCCGACCGACGACTCAACCTTTGACGTTCAGGTCCAGATGTACAAGGGGCAGCGGGTACTCACCTGGTGGCACGGCAGCCTGCTGCAGGGCTGGGGCCAGGGTGTCGGTGAGATCGTCGACGAGACCTACACAAAGATCGCGACCGTCGGTGATCAGAAGCGGCTGCCGCTGGATCTGCATGAGTTCACGCTCACCCCCAGGGGCACGGCGCTGGCCACCTCCTATGAGACCCGGCCAGCCGACCTCTCCTCGATCGGTGGCGCCAAGCACGGTCAGCTGCTCGTCAGTCATGCCCTGGAGATCGACGTTGCCACCAACAGGTTGCTCATGGACTGGGTGTCGATCGACCACGTGGGGATGGACGAGAGCTACCAGCCACTGCCATCGAGCCCCTCCGAGGCATACAACTACTTCCACATCAACTCCGTCGCCGAGGCGCCCGACGGAAACCTGTTGATCTCAGGCCGGAACACCTGGTGCGTGTACAAGGTGCACCGCGAGACCGGAGCGGTCATGTGGCGTCTGAACGGCAAACGTTCGGACTTCAAGCTCGACAGCGACGCCGACTTCTCCTGGCAGCACCACGTGCGCGCACACGGCCGCTCCGGGCTGACGCTGTTTGACAACGCGATGACCAGCGGGCACAGCTCCCTGGCGCTGCACCTACAACTGGACGAGGCCAAGCGTCAAGCATCGCTCAAACACGCGTATCAGCATCCCGCTAAGTTCGTGGCCTGGACGCTCGGCAGCGTTCAGATCCGACCGGACGGGCACGTCTTTGTCGGCTGGGGAGCGCAGCCCTACTTCTCCGAGTTCTCACCGGACGGAGAGCTGCTCGTGGACGGCCAGTTTGAGAGCACGACCCGCTCCTACCGCACGTTCCTTTCAGAGTGGACCGGCAGGCCCAACGACAAACCGGTGATCGTCGCCCACGCCAACGGCGGCGGCAGCTTCATCGTTTACGCGAGCTGGAACGGCGCCACGGAGATCCACCGCTGGCAGGTGCTCGCGGGCAGCGACCCTGCCTCCCTGCAGCCGGTTGGCTCGCAGTCCTGGACCGGATTTGAGACGACCATCGTCGTCAACAGCGACGGCCCACTGTTCCAGGTTGTCGCACTTGACCGTCACGGCAACGAATTGGGGCGCTCAGATGTCGCCTGATGCCGACGGGACCGAACACCACTGGTATCCCCAAAGTGAGGAGTAGACCGTGAAGTTGATTGGCGCAGGACTTCCGCGCACCGCCACACTTACGCAGCGCGCGGCGCTTGAGATCCTCGGGTTCGCGCCCTGTTACCACATGCAGAACGTGTTCGCCGACATGTCGGAGGTGGGCCGCTGGAATGACGCGCTCCACGGCGAGCTCCCACCGGCGGAGATCCTCGAAGGCTATGCGGCCATGGTCGACTGGCCCGCTTCCTACTACTACCGGGAACTGATGGATGTCTACCCCGACGCAAAGGTGCTGCTCAGCGTCCGTGACGGCATGGCCTGGGCTCAGAGCATGGAGAAGACCATCTGGGGGCTGCTCTACGGCGACACCCTGATGCGATATCTCTCCGAGGCCCGAATGAAGATCGATGCTGTGTGGGCGACCTACATCGAGATGATGAAGGAGATGTGGCGCCGTACCGAGCTCTTGGACGGCGAGGACACCACGCTCGAGTTCATGGCCGCGGCGATGGAGCGCTTCAACGACCAGGTCCGGGCGTCGGTACCCTCCGAGCGCCTGCTCGAGTGGTCGCCGAAGGATGGCTGGGAGCCGCTCTGCCGGTTCCTGGGGGCGCCTGTCCCGGATGAGCCGGTGCCGCACATCAATGACACCGAGGAGTTCATCGCCGGGCTCTCCCAGGGCTGCCTGGCATCAATCAACCAGCACATGGCGGTGGTGGCATGAGCTCGACTCTGCGCAAGTCCGAGGTCAGGTGGGGAGCCGGATCCCGGCCGACTCTGCGCCGGGTACCGGTCCCACAGCAGTGGCAGCTGCCCGCGGTCGTCTGGCTGACCGGACCATCAGGTGCCGGCAAGACCACCATCGCTCGCGAGCTCAGACTCGAACTGCATCAGCGCGGCCTGCTCGTCGGCATGCTCGATGGCGACCACCTGCGAACCGGCCTATGCAACGACCTTGGCTTCTCGGCTGAGGACCGTTCCGAGAACATCCGCCGCACGGCTGAGACGGCGCGGCTGATGACGAGCGCGGGTCTGATCGTGATCGTCTCCCTGATCTCACCGTTTCGTGAGGACCGTGCGCGGGCGCGGGCGCTCTTCCCGGATGAGGAGTTCTTTGAGGTGCACGTTGACACGCCGATCGATGTGGCGGAGCAGCGCGACCCCAAGGGGCTCTACAAGCGGGCGCGTATGGGCCAGATCAAGCAGTTCACCGGGATCGACTCTCCCTACGAGGCGCCGGAGTCGCCGGAAATCCGCCTGAAGACGGTCGGGACGACCCCGCGCGAGTGTGCGATGCTGGTGCTGGACACGCTCGGCCTGGCCGGGCGTCTGCCCATGGCGTGAGCTGTCCGCGGCGCCCGCGGACGCCGCGGATGGCATCAGGCCGGCGTGGGACCGTCGTCTCGCGCCGGCACGTCCCGACGCAGGCGCTGCAGCGCCTCATCCAACCGCACCGGTGAGATATCGCCCTCGGGCTCAGCTGGCGGCGCCTCCGCGTCCACAGCCGCCACCGGCGGCTCAGGCTCGAGTTCGACTGCCGGCGTTGCGGATGCCTCGGGCACCCGCTCCACGGGCGGGGCCGGCGCCAGCGCAGGGACGGGCTCGCGGCGGCGGCGCCGGAACCAAGGCCTCATGCGCGGTTGCGGACCTGCCAGGCCATCCGTGACTGCAGCGACCACAGCTCGATGAAGCCCGGAGAGGCCTCTTGGCTGAAGAGGCCACCGGACTCTGAGAAGGTCGCGAGCTGCGCGTCATAGACGGCGTAAGGAGATTCACGGGTCACCACGCGTGCGGAGCCCTTGAAAAGCTTTACGCCGACCCGGCCGGTCACGTACTGGTTGGCGGCTTCCATGTAAGCGTCAAGGTCGGTGCGCAGCGGCTCCCACCAGAGGCCCGCGTAGACGAGGTAGGCCCAGCGCTGGTCGAGCATCGACTTGAACTGGTTCTGGTGGATCGTTCCCACCAGGCGCTCCAGTTCGGCGTGGGCCGGCAGGAGAATCGCGGCGGCCGGCACCTCATAGATGTCGCGGACCTTCAGACCGACGATGCGGTCCTCAATGTGGTCGACGATGCCAACCCCATGCCGCATGCCGGCCGCGGCAACCCGCTCCAGCAGCTCCACCAGCTCCAGGCGATCACCGTCAAGGCCCACCGGCACTCCGGACTCGAAGTCGATCATGAGCGTCTCCGCCTGATCGGGCGCCTCCTCCGGGCGCGTCACCAGCTGGAAGACGTCGTCCTGCGGAGCGGTACCGAGCTCCTCTATCCAGCGTCCCTCACTCGAGCGCCCCCACAGGTTGTCATCGATCGAATACGGTGCGACCTCTGATCCGCCCTTCAGCGGGATGCCATGCTCGCGCGCGTAGGCGACCTCCTCGTCGCGGCCCATCTTCCAGGAACGTACGGGTGCGATCACCTTCAATTCCGGGGCGAGCGTCGCGATCGTCGATTCGATCCGCACCTGGTCATTGCCCTTGCCGGTGCAACCGTGCGCGATCGTGTCACAGCCGTTCTCCCGTGCGTACTGAACCGCGAGCTTGGCGATCAGCGGCCTGCCAAGCGCGGTGAACAGCGGATAGCCGAGCCCGTAAATTGCGTTGGCGCGGATCGCAGGGGCGATGTACTCGCGGGCGAACTCCTCACGCGCGTCCACGACGAACGCGCCGACGGCACCGAGCGCCGTGGCCTTGCCCTTCACCACCTCATAATCCTCACCCGGCTGACCGAGGTTGACGGTCAGCGCCACCACCTCCGCCCGGTACTGGTCCTGAATCCACTTGAGCATCACGCTCGTGTCAAGGCCACCGCTGTAGAGCAACAGCACACGGTGCACGTCTTCAGGGTTGGCGAGGTATGAGGCTGTCTGATCGTTCACGAGCGCAAGGCTAACGCGGCGAACTCATCTCCGCGTTCCTCGAAGTTCGCATAGCGGTTGAAGCTCGGTGCCGCCGGCGACAGCAGCACCACGCCTCCGGCCGGTACCAGCTCACGGGCCAGCCGTGTCGCCTCCGCCATATCTCCCGCTGCCGAGATGCGGTCCTGGCTGAAACCCTGGGCTGCCGCAGCCTCACCGAGCCGGTGGCCGGTGTCCGGTAGCAGAATCAGGGCCGTCCACGGGGCGCGTAGGGCGAGCACCGTGGCAAGCTCGGCGTGAGCCTGCTGACGGTCGCTGCCGCCGGCGATCAGCACGACCGGGCGATCAGCGAAGGCCTCAAGCGCAGCGATCGCGGAGGCCGGTGTGGTGGAGATGCTGTCATCGATCCATTCGACTCCACGCTGGTCCGTGTGGACGGTCTGCAGACGGTGTGGCAGCGGGTCCAGGCCGTTGAGTGCCTCCGGCAGCGGCGGCACCGTGAGACCGGCGGCCCTGATGGCCGCCACGGCCGCCGCCACGTTCTGGGCGTTGTGGGCGCCGCGCAGCGGGATCTGGTCAGCCGCTACGACGGCCGGCCAGCCGCCGCGGTCGCCAAGCGGGCGAACCGCGGCGCGCACCCCCGGCAGATCAAAGAGCCGCAGCTTGTCAGCGCGGTACTGCTCCTCGCTGCCGTGCCAATCGGTGTGCTCGCGCGAGATGTTCGTGAGCACCGCCACCTCCGGGCCGACCGTCAGGTCCGCGATCTGGTAGCTGGAGAGCTCGCAGACAACCCAGGTGTCGAGCGGGGCGTCGAGCAACTCGATCACCGGACGACCGATGTTGCCGGCGAGCTCGGTCGCGGTGACCTGGGACAGTAGATGGGCGATGACCGTCGCGGTGGTGCTCTTGCCCTTGGTGCCGGTCACGCCGATCACTTGGCGACCTCCGCGCTCGGCCATCCACAGCGCCGTGGCCGTCGTCACCGGGGTGTCGGTTTCGCGCAGCAGCGGCTTGTAGACCGAGACGCCTGGAGACCGCACCAGCACGTCAGCCTCCGCCAGCGCATGCCGCGCCTCAGACTCGGGCGTGCGGTCGTCGATGATCGCGCTGATTGAGGCTTTCGGCAGACGACGCTCGAGCTCGGCCCGAAACGCGAGCGTCTCGCGTCCGAGTCCCCAGAGCGCCACCCGTCGACCGTCAAGCTCTGAGAACTTCACGGACAGGGCCGATCAGCGCGTCCGGGACATCGTGGTCGTCGCTCAACGCGAAATAGGCCTCCAGATCCTCGTCACTGACAGGCCGCTGTGACAGAACCTCCGCGGCCAATCTGGTCACATTCAGATGATCGCGCCAATCCGGGTGCCTGGAGAGCAGCGCAATCGCGGCCAGCGACTCGCTCACCTCCCCCACACACTCAAACGGCTTGTCGCCGCCGGTGGCGGTCAGCAGGGCAAAGCCCTCATACTGATCGGGATCCTGCAACAGGTCGGCTCCGAAGATGTCCGCCAGCTGCCTCGGCTGCATGAACGGCGCCAGCACCAGATACACGAAGCGGCACTTATCGCAGTCACCGCACCACGAACCGAGGCGCTCGTCCGCGTTCAGCTGGAACACACGGTTGCAGCTCGTGAACACCTGGTGGTACTGATCCAATGACGCGAACGCCCGAGCGATCGCAAGTTCCGAGGCAGGCCGCAGCACGGAGAAGATCAGTGGTGCGCCCGGAATCTCCGCCACTGCGTCCGCCAGCAACTGCTCGGCGCGTCGGCTCTTGGAGAACTGGTGGTTCACCTCGACCCCGTTCCAAACGAGATTTCCGGCTGAGGCGCTGCGTTCGTTGGCCATCAGCACCGCGTCCAGGCCCTGCGTCGCAGCCGTGAGCAGCGCCACACAGCTGACGATCGCGGTTATCGGGATGTGGCCGTTCATTGCGCCGCGAGCGTTGAGTTCGAGCAGGCGCGGATCCAGCGTACGCGTGATCAGGTGACGCGGGAGCGCACTGATGTTGGCGGTGGCGCTGATCGGCAGCGCGTCGCCGACCGAGAACAGCGTCACGTCAAGGCCGCTTCGCCGCGCGATCTCAACCGCCACGGCGGAATCCTTGCCACCGCCGACCGGTACGAGCACGCGTTCGAGCCGCCGCTCCGAATCGGGCTGCGGATCGTTGTCGATCCCGCGCGGAAACTGCGGGTGCGGCAGCTGCGAGAGTCCGTTGACCACCGCAAACTCGCCCAGGCCCTCGGAGTAGAGAGCTGAGAGCAGGCGTTCGGCCGCGGCTGGCGGGGCGCCGGTCTCGCAGACCATGTGGGACGGAATGGCCGCCTTGAAGTAGCTGATCCCGGCGACCCAGTGCAGCAGGTCGAGCAGACCGTCAACAGCCGGCGATTCGGCTGTGGGCGCGGGCAGCTGCAGAGTCTCCTCGAACTCGATGTCGTCGAGGGCGTAACCAAGCCTCACAAGTCCGTCGGGCTGGAGGCTGCGGTATGTGAACTGGAAGGCCCGAATGCTGTTCGGGTCAAAGTGGGCTCTTGAAACTGTGGACACGGTCTTAGCGTAGTCTCGCATCGGAATGGACGACGCAGTCACGATCATCGGGGCGGGCATTGTGGGCTGCTCCGCCGCCTACTTCCTGGCGATTGCTGGTGTTCCGGTCACAGTGCTGGATCCCGTCGGCATAGCCGCGGGCGCCTCGGGGCGCAACAACGGGCTTGTCGAGCACCCATACGATGCCGCCTCGGCGCCGCTATTTGATCAGACCGTCGAGATCATGCGCGAGATCCTGGGCTCGGCTATGCCCCAGACACCGGTTGGGGCGCTGCTGCTCGCGGAGGATGAGCTCGCCGCACGCGGTCTCGTCGATCATTACGCCCAGTTTCCCGAGCTGCGACCGGTGCTGCTCGACCCCGACAGTGCGCGCGAGGCTGAGCCGCTGCTCGCCGATGGAATGTGGGGGTGTCTGCTTGACACCGGCTATCCGATCAGCCCCCGTGAGGCCACCACCGCCGTGGCGGAGCGTGCCCGGCAGGCGGGAGCACGTTTCGAACTGGGAGGCCCCGTCAATTTGGATGAGGTGCGGTCTGCATCTGACCAGGTGCTGGTGGCCGCCGGGGCTTGGAGCAGCCAGTTGCTCAAGGGTCTGGTCGCACCAAACGCGGTGAGCCCGCTATGGGGGGTGATCGTCCTGGTCGAGATGGAACGCGGTCCCGGCCACGCGATCATCGAAGGGACCGTCACCCGTGGCCTGACCACCGGCAAGGTGGAGAACGAGTCACCGTTCACACTGCTCCCCAGCCCCAGCTGGCTGGCGGTTGGCTCAACCCTGCTGCCGGGCAACGAGCCGAGTGGCGAGGAGTGGGCGCCGCGTCTGCTCTCGCGTGGCACCAAGTTCGTGCCATCGATTCAGGACGCTCACGTGCAGGGAACGCTCGTCTGTGCTCGACCCAAGTCCTTTGACAGCCGTCCGATCCTCGGACGCGTTCCCGGCCAGGACCGGCTCTGGCTGGGTTCCGGGCACGGCGGACGCGGGCTTTCGCTCGGCGCTGCGTCCGGCAAGCTGCTTGCCGAGGCGATCATCGCCGGTAGCGACGCCGCGATTCCAGCACCGCTGCGCGCGGACCGCCTCGGCGCCAGCTGAACTTCAGTGAACCGACACGCGGTAGGTGGTCAGGTCGATCGTGCCGGTCGCTCCCGCAGCCGTGACGAAACGCAGCTGTGCATTTCCAGCTGCTGACACGCTCCCCACCGCAGCAGGACGCAGAAGCGTGATCGCCCCGCTCCCACGGATCGCGACGGAATGAACCGTCCGCCGCGCGCCGGTGCGGCGGACGACAACAAGGCGACCGTTGTGGTGATTCTCCGCCTCGCTGCCGGCATAAACGGCGATCAACTGGCTTCGGCTCACGACCACCCAACCGTTGGTGGCATTCAGCCCGCCGACATAGGCCGGTGGTGCGACGGTCGCGCCGAAGCTCGTCCTGGGTGCCGCACCACTCTGATTCTGAGCGGGCTTCTGGAGAAGCAAGGTCGCGGTGATGACGGCCGCGACCATCAGCGCGACCACGATCCAGTTGCGGTGACGCAGCGCCGTCTCCACGGCTGAGCTCAGGAACCGGCTGGAGCGGAATGGAGACGCTGCTCTATCTCCGCCCAGAGCGCCGCGTAGGCGACGGCAGCGGTGCCGTCCGGCGCGAACACAGGGACCGGGTTGCGCTCCTCCCCCATCATCTCGACCTCGTCGGCGGTCGGAATCGCGGCGCCCAAGACCGTCAGCTGGTCGATCTTGCGCAGCCGCTCCATGACCTGCAGATGCAGCTGCTTGCTGACGTTCGCCATCGAGAAGAAGGCAAGGATCGAGGTCCGTCCCCGGCGTCCCACCTTGCCCGAGCGAGACAGCTCCTCGAGTTGCTCGTAGGCACGCGAGGAGAGGGTCGCGGGGATCACCGGCACAAGCAGGGCGTCCGAGGCCTCAAACACCGCCTCGGACACCAGTGAGATGCTGGGCGGGCAGTCCAGAAAGATGTAGTCGTAGTCTGCGCGCAGCGGCGCCAATACTTTGCGCAGGCGACCAGCCGGCTTCTTGAACTGGTCAAGCGCCAGATCCAGATGCCGGTAGGAGAAGTCGGCCGGCAGCAGTTCCAGGTTCTCATGATCGGTTGCCTTGATGTGCTGGGCAGTTCGGCTGCGTTTGCGCAGCAGCCCGCGGCCGCCGCCCTCCACCTTTGGGCGCACGCGAAACAGGAACGTGCTCGCCGCCTGGGGATCCAGGTCCCAGAGCAGCGTCGGATGTCCGGCCTTGGCAGCCAGATAGGCGAGGTTAACCGCCGCGGAGGTCTTGCCCACGCCACCTTTGATGTTGTAGGTGGCGATCACCCGCGTGTCACGCTTGGCCTTGCTCATCTGCCCCAGTACATCATCTGAAGCCGTCGGTCACGAGCCGACGCTGCTCGGCCGATGAGAACTGGGCGAAGCTGCTGGAGAAACGGCCCCTGGCGGCCAGCGAATCGGCCTCCAACCTGTCCACCAGCGTGCCGATCGCCATCAATGCCTGGGCGCCACCTGCAAGGCCGATCAGCTCTTGAGCCAATTCCCGCAGCATCTGTGCCTGAACCTCCCGGTCCTGATGCAGGCCCAGCACATCCTGCAGGAGTTTGAGCGTCGACACCAGCGGCTTGACCAGCTCAGGATCGAACAGGTGCGCACCGAACAGCTCGAGCAGGTAGCGCAGTTCCTTGCCCTTCTTGCGCAGCTCGTGGTAGGCCTCCGGTGCTGAGCCCTGGTCGATCGCACTGCCCATCCTCACCATCTGGTCGTGGACCCGGCGGATGCGTCCGCCAGCCAGTTCGGCAATCGGACGGGAAGCGTCGGGCCGCAGATTCTCGGGCTCGAGAATCAGGCCGTGCAGGATCCCGCGCCACTCGCCGTGCAGCGTCCGCGCACGCTCGCCCGTCAACGCAGCCGACATTGCGAGTCGGGCTCGACGACGGCGTTCCTCAAGCAGCGGCTGGAGCGGCGCAAGGTCAGCCCGCATCGGCTCCGGTGCGAGTGATCGCAGCTGCTCCAGGTCCTCCAGATAAACGTCAAGATCACGCGCGGCGCTGGTCTGGTCCTGGAGCCATTTGAAGTCGGCGCGTACCTCCTGCAGGTCCTCGGCTATGAAGACACCCCTCATCTCGCGCAGCACCGAGCGAGTGCGCCGGATCGCCACCCTGAAGTCGTGCAGGAACTCCACGTGGGTTCCTGCCAGAGCTCCCGGGAGGTTCGCGTCCTGAATCTCTTGCAGACGCAGCAATACCCGCGCCACCACGGCGTCGGACCGTTCGCCGCCGGACATGGTGACCGTTGCGCTCTTCCACTGGTCCTCAGACTGAAAGCCGTGCTTGCGCAGCAGTCGCCGGATCCTGTCCGCGTCCTGTTCGTAGCCGCGCAGTGCAGTCACGGTCAGCCAATTGCTGCCTCCGGGCACCGACATCACGGTGACCCGGCACACGAGTTTCTCCAGATCGTCGCGCAGCTCGACCGCTTCCCGGCCGTGAGCACTGGCCTGGTAGGCGCCCGCGAGTGCCCTCCGCAGCGCCTCGAGCGGCGCCTGGGTCGTGACCAGTTCGCCGCGCTCGTTCACTGCACCAGCCGTGCCAGGCGGCTGACCGCCTCGTCGATCTGCTCCTCCGTGACGATCAGTGGTGGTTCCATCCGCAGGCTCGACGGCCCAGTGGCGTTGATCACGAGCCGTTGCTCGAGCAGGGCTCGTTTCGTGAGCTCGATCGCGGAGTGCTCCGGCAGCAGTTCGGCGCCCACCAGCAGTCCACGGCCCCTGACGGAGGCGATGAACGGCAGTTCCTCCAGTGCTGCCATGAAACGCTCGCCCATTGCCCGCACGTGCGCCAGCAGGCCCGGATCGGAGCAGAGCTCGAGCGCAACGAGGGCTGCGGCGCAGGCCACCGGCCCGCCGGCGAAGGTGGATGCGTGATCCCCCGGCTTGAACGTATCGGCCAGACGCTGGTTGGTGATGAGCGCTCCGATCGGCAGCCCACCACCCAGCGCCTTGGCGCTGGTGATCGCGTCCGGTACCACACCGGTCTGCTCGTACGCCCAGAGCGTGCCGGTGCGACCCATTCCAGTCTGCACCTCGTCAAAGATGAGCACGGCACCCTCGCGATCGCAGGCCGCGCGCGCGGCCTCCAAGAGTTCAGCCGAGAGTGGAAGCACGCCGCCCTCGCCCTGCACCGGTTCCAAGAGCACCGCCGCCGTGCGTGGTCCAACGGCAGCGTCCACGGCCTCCGCGCTCTTCTCGCAGACCACGAACCCAGGCACCAGAGGCGCAAACGGCGCCTGTTTGGCCTCCTGCGGTGTGGCCGAGAGCGCACCGTAGGTGCGCCCGTGGAAGGCCTCGCGCAGCACCACGAT
>JAKAED010000103.1 GCA_021820105.1 Actinomycetes bacterium
ACGGCGAAGGCCCGGTTGGCATCCGGCACGTAAACCTGCCCGCACTGACCCGCGTCGGCTACCTCGGTGTCCGCGTCGCCGCCGAGCACCGCCGCCGCCGGTCGGAGCATCAAGCGGCCACCTGGGAGGACATCCTCATCGCTCGAGGATTGCCATGGGAATTAGATGAAGTCGCGGTGCTCGCAGCTGCTGACCCGCGGCCGCCAACGTAGACGCGGATGTCGGGGGCCGTCCGGCAACAAAAACGCCAGCCTCACGCACCCTAAGCGCTCGTCGCCGATGCAATCGCCGAGACGATCCGCCGCCAACACGGAAGCGATCGTGTCGGCTACGTGATGTTGCGATAGCTGATCCTGAAGAACTGCCAGTCTGCGTCGAGCCAGTCGGTCACGGCCTGGTGCAGCACGGTGTCCAGTTCTGCTCGGCTCGCGGTGACCCAGGACCGCACGTTCGTGATCTCGGGATCTGCTCGCGACGGATAGATGTAAACGCAGCCGATGACCTGATCCTCGTCATCGAGCACCGTGTATGTGAAGCCGACGCGTTGTTTGAAGTCATCTGCGTGCTGCTCCAGATCTCGCAGGTTCTCGTCTAGCGAGAGCCCGTCAGGAGGCGGCCAATTACCCCAAGGAAAGCCCGGCGTCGAGCGTATGTGCTCGATACTCGATAGCCATGCACGGTGGTCGGAGTCGTTGTGCTCTGGGCCCAGAGGTTCAAGGCGGAATCCGGGACCGGCGAGGTTCAACGGAACCTCGAAGTCATCCGGAACGAACAAGCCAGTCATGCCGCGAGCTTACGGGCTCGGATCCAAGGCGGGACTCACCCATCCGCGATACCCCGACCCGGCCCCGAATCGTCGCCAATGCGCCCGTCTTCGCGCAATAACCCCGTCCCGACGCGATGCGGGGCTGGGACCCGACGCTCAGACCTTGCGTCGTTACGAGCGTTGACTGTGGGATGATCGCGCGCATGAGACTGCTAGCTGGCGTGCTCGTAGCTATCGCGGTAGCGGCGTGCGGATCAACCAAGGTGATCACGCAAACCACGACCAGAACGTTGACCACAACAGATGCGTCCGCGTCACTGCCGGCGAAGGTTTGGGTGTCTCCGAGCACAGCCGTTCAGATGCCTGCAGTACGGCAGCCCAAGACCTTCGGGTTCAGTGCGGACGGGTCCGGGTGGGCTCACGTGCGTACATGGACGTCGTGGACGAACTCGGAGGCGACCGCCACCGCCGTCATGGAGATCAACCAGTGCAACCCGAGCTGCGGTGGCGGGACCTTCACGGCGTACCCCGGACTCCTCGTGCTCAGCGATCCGCAGCCGTGCCCAAACGGCGCTCCGAACGAGTACATGGCCGTCACATTCATCCCCGATCTCGGGGACGCGTTCCCCTCGGACGTATCGACATTTCGTCAGACGCTGTCATGCACGCAGCGCGCAAACAGCGGCTAGCTGTCGCCATTCCAATAGCGATCTACAACTGGTCCGTCAGGCGAAAGCGATCACGTAGAGGTGGGCCGCGTCGACCTTCTTTCGCCGCCCGCTCCCACTAGGGGGCGAGCGACGCAGCATTCACCTGCTGACAGGCCACACCGTGACAACCGAAAGCTATTTCTTGTTTGGGTGCTTGCGGCCTACGGCAACAGTCTTGGTCTGGACGACCTTGCCCGTCCGCGGGTTGACAGCCTGGAGCTCCAGAGAAAACGAGCAGGTAATCGCAGACCGCCAGTTAGTTTTGACTGAGAAGTTGGCAACACATCCCTGCTTCTCATAGCCGCCGAGGACTTTTTTCGCCAGCCAGATATCGGGTGCCCGGAGCACGAGGCAGACTGCAAGGCCGGCGCCAATCAGGGCCCATTCGATGGGGTCCGACATGACGAAGACTTCGACCTCTCCGCTTCCAGGGTCAGGCCGCACAACCCCTTCATACATGTCGTAGCGGCCATCGAGCGCCTTGCGCTTTTGGAGCCCTAGTAGACCCGGTCGGACCGCTTCGCCTCCTGAAACGATCTCGACGGCTCCGGTGAGCAGGCCCGGGTTGTCGTTCGGCGATTCAATTTGAATCATCCCGAGCAAGTGGATCCGTTCGTCAGTGGGTGCACCGGCCGAACTCAGAAACACGACGTTCCCGGTTGTACGGTCTCGGGCGACTGCTTCGACATTGCCCACGGAACCCATCAGGCGGCAACCCTAGCCGCCGTTGCCAATACGAGCAAGCAGCGCTGACCTGCTGGAGCCGTGTCTCGACGAACGTACTAACACATGAGATGCGGCGCCGTAAACGACGTGACCCTGACGCGCTCGAACCGCAAGTCAGCGCACGTCAGGAGTTCTGCTCGTCGCCGATGCAATCGCGTTGCTGTCGACGGCTGGGGCAGCGAAGCAATAGTCGCGGCATTGCGCTAACGGGGCGCGGGATCGCCCGGAAGCGCCCTTAGCGTTCGGGCCGTAAGGATGATCGGCGCCGCGCTGGTGATCACGATGGTGTGCTCGAAATGGGCGGCACAGGACCCGTCGCGAGTCCTCAGTGTCCAGCCGTCGCCGGTCTCCGTGACCTCACCCTTGCCTGCGGCGATGATCGGCTCGATCGTGATCACCAACCCTTCGGTGAGCGGCTGGTTCAACCGGGGGTGATGGAAACTCGGCACGTCCGGTTCCTCATGAATCCGGCGGCCGATCCCATGACCTGAAAGATCACGGCAGACCGAGTACCCATAGCTTGAGACAGTCGTCTCCACTGCCCGCCCGATCTCATTGATCGCAACCCCAGCGCGCGCTGCCAGCAGGCCGCTGGTCAGCGCCTCGCGGCTGGCGTGAGCAACACGAATATGCGAGCCGCGTGTCCGTCCTACCGGGACTGAGACGCACGCATCGGCGTAGAGCCCATCAAGCTCAGCGGTCACATCGAGCTTGACCAGATCACCATCCTTCAGGCGCCGCTTGCCTGGGATACCGTGCACGGCCGCGTCGTTGCCGCTTATGCAGGTGGTTCCTGGGAAGCCGTAATCCAGCTGCGGTCCCGAGCGTGCACCAGCCCGAGCAAACACTCGAGCGCCGACCTCATCCAGCTCCTCGGTGCTGACCCCCGCCCGAACCTCAGCCCGCATCGCACGAATCGCCTCAGCAACAACACGACCAGTCGCTCTGAGCGCCTCCAACTGCTCCGGTGTCTCGATCGACATGCCCGAAGCCTACGCCGCGCCAACGCCGATCGTCGACTCCGCAACCGTACCTCGGTGACCACGAAGCGCGCTCGAATGTGTGGGCGCCGGAGCGGGCCAGTAATCAACCGGCGCCCACACCTTGCAGGTCTGTCACGAGCAGAGGGCGAACAGCATCAGCACGAGTGCCAGCAGTCCGCTGAACATCACGGCTGAGATGCCGAGCGCCTTGGCGGCGTTGGCGTTTGCCTTGCCTGCTGCGATGCCGATGCCGATGGCCAGCGCCGTGGCCGGGATTGGTTTGCGGAGGAAATCCTCCATGGTGGGCTACCTCCTTTCTTCGGTTCGCTCGCTGCCTGGGATGAACATCACTACAATTACAGCACCCGCACAGTGCTGCACGATGCCAAGTTTGGCGTAAGCTGTATCGTGTGGTGGAGTCCCGTTGGGAAACGCGCGACGAGCTTCTCGACGCGGCTGGCGCCGAGGGCTACGACGTCAGCGCGTCTCAGCTGAGGCGCCTTTACAGGGCTGGGCTGCTCCCGGCGCCCGAGATCCGTCCTCTCGGTCGTGGCCGTGGCACGGAGTCACGCTACCCGCCAGGATCGACAGTCCGACTCCTGCGCGTGCTGGGCGTCCGTGCACGAGAGCATCGTCTGAGCTACACCGCGTGGCGACTGTGGTGGGAGGACGGCGGGATCATTCCGCCGCCGGCGCGCGAGGTGCTCTTCCGTGCCGCGTCATCTCTTGAGAAGCAACGCCAGCGCCTGGATGCATTCGTGACCGGGGCCCCGACGGCTGATCCTGCCGAGAATGCGGCTACCGACTACGTGCTTTCGGAACTTGTACACGGGCGCTTGCGGGGCCCACTCGCCGAGGTAAGGGGCAACGTCGGGCGTGAGCAGTTCGCGGATGTCGTTCAGACGCTGGTCAGCGTGGGTACGGGCCGCTTTCACGAGTCGTCTGGTGGCTCGATCGCACTGGAGGACGAGGCGCTGGTCGAACAAGCTCTGGGTCTTGGGCGCGGGCGGACTGACCACTTTGCCAACTCTGAGCCCTGGCTGGGAGAGGCTGGGTTAGACCTTGCGCGGCTCTCCCAGATCGTTGCCTCCCAATCGTTCGGTGACCTCGCGAACACGGACAGCCTGCAGCTCGATTTCGCGCGGGCAGAGATCCAGTCGCTACTCGCCACGGTCATGCCGATCGCTGCGCTGATAATCCAGCTCCATGGCAAGGGTGCCTTTGGGCTTGGACTCTTCGGACGTTTCTTTGAGGGATCAGACCCGCATTCACAGGCGATGATCCTGCTTGGCTGGCTTCTTCTCCGCAAGGACCCGCTGCTCCGCGATGGGTTAGCGAGAGTGGGCGGGCTCGCGCCGCAGACCGCTGCCACCACACGCGCTTACGAGCTAATCGTGGAGCTCAGGACCGAGATCCCGCGTCTAGCACCAATTCTCAGCGACGAGCGGCTTGCCGCCTCGCAGCTTGATGAGAAGGCAGCAGCTTCGCTAAGGGCTGACATCAAGGCGCTTCGAGACAAGGACCCGGAGCCCTTTGACGCCTTCTTCGCTAAGCATCCCGAAAGCGAGCAGCTGATCACCACGCTCGACCAAGCCGCGAGCCAAGAGCCCCGGAGCCCGAGACCAGTACCAACCACCGAGGATGCGAAGCCGTGAACACTGCTGATCGCGTTGATCTCATACGCCGCCTCGCTGATCTGATCGGCGACGGAAATCTGCCGCCGGAGGACTCAGAGTTGACCCTGCGGCAGTTCGGCTTCCGACTCAACGACCGCGATCGTTGGGAAGGAAGCTTCCGAAGGATGATTCTCGACGACCTCGCAGGCGGTGCAGATGACGCCCTTACGGCGCTATACGAATATCTCGCGGGTGAGCCAGCATCCGGCCGGCTCGATCCTGCCGATCTTCCCTGGGAGCCGGGGACGGTTCGGGTTTTCATCAGTCACACGCATCCGAACGCGATTCTGATGAACGAAGCTAGCCAGTACCTTTCGAACTGGCGGATCGACACATTTGTCGCGCACGTGGACATCGAGCCGAACCGGGAGTGGGAACGTACGATCGAAACCGCCCTGTCAACGTGCCATGCGCTCATCGCTCTCATCACCCCCGACTTTGCTCAGAGCAACTGGTGCGACCAAGAAGTCGGGCACTGCCTGGGACGGCACATACCCGTGATCCCCGTGCGGCATGGTGCAGACCCACACGGCTTCATCGCGAAGTTCCAGGCCGTGGCTCTGGAGCCAAACACACATCCGACCCATGCTGCTGACACCATGTTCCGCGGGCTTCTTCAGCACCCTCGCCTTGGCGATCTCCTGGCGCGGCCTGTCGTGCGCAGGTTCGCCGCAACGGGCAGTTACGACGGCGCCCGAAATAACTTCCCGCTTCTCGCTCGCGTGCCAGTGGAGGCGTGGGATCGGGACATGGTCGAGACGGTCGAACGGGCCGTTGAAGAGAATTCGCAGCTTAAGGAAGCTGTCCTCCAGGCGCCCGTTCGAGGCCGTCGCCTTCCCGAGGCGGTCGAGCAGCTACTAAGGCCGGTCCGGCAACGCTTGGGACTCGACCACGAGCCTGCAGCACAGCCAGGCGACGACAACATTTTCTAACGTCACGCTGGTTGCCCCGGTCGCATAGCCTGTCCCGGACGGGTGGACCGTCTTCACAACGTTCCGCAAGATTGGGCCATTCGAAAGTGGCGAGCCGTCCGCGGGGCGACGGTGAGTTTAGAGAGCTGAGGCCATGTACGACGCAACGGTGCTTGAGGTGTTCATCGCGTCGCCGAGCGATACCGGCGAACAGCGACAAGTGATCCACGACGCGGTCGTCCGCTGGAACGAGACAGAGTCACGCCACCTCGGCGTCGTGCTGCTTCCCATCATGTGGGAGACGCACACTCATCCAGATCTCAGCGGCGCGCCACAGCCGATCATCAACAAACAGGTCGTTGACAGCTCAGACATCGTCATCGCGACGTTCTGGACGAAACTCGGGACTCCTACCCAAGATGGTGAGTCGGGAACGATCGAGGAGATCGAGCGAGCACAGCAGGCCGGCAAGCCCGTCCTCCTGTACTTCTGCGATATGCCAGTAGCCCCACTGGAATCTGACACCTCAGCGATCGACGCGCTGAAAGACTTCAAAGCTCGAATTCGCGATCAGGGCCTGTACAGCTCCTATACGAGTACCGTCGAGGTACGCGACAAGGTTCAGCGAGACCTCGGTCGGGTCGTACACGAGATGCGAAGCAACGGGGACCTTCCCGAGAAGTCGTTTGCATCCGCCACTCAAAGCGCCCAGATACCCGCCCACGTCGCAGTCGACCCTGTGATCAGCGCGC
Source organism: Actinomycetes bacterium (assembly GCA_021820105.1). Classification (GTDB taxonomy): domain Bacteria; phylum Actinomycetota; class Thermoleophilia; order Solirubrobacterales; family Solirubrobacteraceae; genus Palsa-465. The sequence goes on from JAKAED010000103.1 coordinate 6,525, forward strand.
TCCGCGAGTTGCGCGAGCAACTAAGGGGATATGTAGCTAAGTGGGAAACCATCGTCGGATCGTTCCAAGGTGATTGGAACGCTGCAACCCGGCAGGATCTCGCGAGGGAGATCGAGAGCGTTGCCCTTCAAGTCGTCCAACGCGCCGCGACTGTCGCTCCAGACGCTCCGGTTATAGCCAGCTTTAGCGAGATGGCGCAGGAGGCGCACGCGGTTGGCGACACCCTGCTGTCGCTCGACGGCGGCCGATCGTTCAACGAACTGAGCAGCGGCTGTGTCGCGCTTGTCGAGAGCGCATCCGAACTCGCCAAAACAGACTGGCTACCGCAGCCCGAGACAAGCGGGTAGTCGCGGGCCTCCATCTGGCTATAGCTTCCGTATCTGGGCGGTTTGGCGGCGCGCTATTGGAGGCGACTCCCGAGACTCCGTGAGATCACGACGCGGGGCAACTGAACTCGTGGGGACCGGGTGGGACACAAGACGCAGAGTCGAAGAGACAATTGGCTCTAAGTCCTCTCGCGCAACGCGGCGGCCTCAGCCAGACGCGCTTCAGAAGACCGGCACCCCGGCAGCCGAGGCCGCAGCCGCCGACGCCGCGGCGCCCTGAGCGCGCAGCACGTCAGCCGCAATCCGGTCGCGCTGAGCGCGCAACCACCGGAATGCGTGATTACGGGAGAGCAGCTCGTCATAGCGGCGCGCTGCATCCAGGGTGCCGATTGTCGCGATCGCCTCAATCGTCGGCGTCAGCACATCTACGCCCCCCCTGGGTTGCGGCTCTTCGCCAGCTGATGGGTAGAGCATTTCCAGGATGTCGAACAGCGTCTCAAGGAACTCCGGCGCCCGCAGCATCGACATCCAGCCGAGTCCATCCCGCGGCTGGGTCCGACGGTTAGCGCGGACATCCTCGAGCAGTTCGCCGACGAGTAGTCGCTGCGCGTCGAGATCGCCCTCGACGGCCAGCATAGGGAGCAGCGCGCGGCCCGCGACGGCGTCTCGCGTGGCCCACGCCCGAGCCCCGTCCGTGACGCCGCTCGCGACTAGCCGCTGCATGAGGTAGGTCGTGTCCTCCGCTCGGTCGGCAGCCGAGCCGGCGGAGGCCGCGCACGCCTCTGTCACAAACAGCGGGGGCGGCGCTGGACAGCAGTCCAACAGCCGCAGCCATGCCTTGGCCCGCATGTCAGTCATGAGTTCGAGCGCGCGCTGCATCCGGGTCACAGTTGCCTGCCGGCGCAGCCAGTCGCTCTGCTCGGTGTAGATGACCGGGCTGGTGGCGAGCTGCGCCCACTGCTCATCGGTAACCGGCATCTCGGCCGCCGGTGCGAGGAACAGCCATGCGGCCGCTGGGCCCCTTAGCGAGAACTGCTCGCCTTCGACCGTCACCAGCTCCGTGAACCGGACGGTCGGCCACAGCGCTGCGAGCCGCGTGCGAAGTTCGCGTAGGTCCTCCTCCGCCAACGAGCGGACCTGGCTCTGCAGGTCGAACGCGTTGGCCTGGAGCTCGTCGTCGGTCTCAGCTGCGGGCCGGTGCAGCAGATCGATCAGCGTCGGCGGCGGAGCCTGCTCCACGCCACGCGCCGCCCGGTGCCGGACCCATCCCGACTCGATTGTCCGGCTCAGCTCCTGCTGCTCGGCAGGTGACATCGCTTGGAACTCGAGCTCCCGCTCGACAGCCTGGATAACCCGGACGTCGATTGCCGCGCCGCGCAGAATGTCGAGATCGGCGTGCGCGGCGAGCGGGGCAACGTCCCACCAGTCGGCGCCGCGTTGCCGCGCCTCAAGCAGTCCGAGCGCCGCCGCGTGCGGGTCGTGGTCGAGGAGCGCCTTCACCGCGTCGGAGTCATCCCGCCACAACGTTGCCGTCACGGCCACGGATTGCACGATCGCGGGGCTCGGCGTGATCCCTCCGATTGCGTCGGCGAAGTCTGCGCGGTCGCTGGGGAGGACCTCGATGCCGGACACCGCAACCTCCCTTGCAAGCTCGATTCGGTCCGCAACGCTCATGCGGTCCTTGAGCAACGCGCGGAGCAGGTTGCCCTCGCGGCACCGCACCAGGCGCTTGGATATCTCAAGCAGCCGGTCGTCGGGGGTGAGCTGGCGCAGCGAAAGCGAGCCGTCCTGGTGGACCGCGGAATCCGCCGATTCGAGCATTGCGAAGACGATGTCGTCGATGAGTTCCGTCAAGCCCAGATCGGCTGCTGCGATCGCGGCCTGACGAATCACAACTCCATTGCGTGCCGTATCGCGTAACACACGGCGTAGCTCCTCGGGTAGCCCGGTCGGCGCTACACGCGCCAGCACACGCACCGCATTTCCCTGCTGGATCTCATCGCCAACGTGAAGCAGCCGGCAGAGCTCCGCGACCTGCTCGCCGCCGGTGTCGCGGCGAAGCAGACGGGCAATGACTTCAGCGTCCTCGAGGAGATCCGGCGCCAAGCGGTCCCAGGCCCAGATCCCCCAGCCCTCGTAGGAGCCCCAGAGCAGGTCGACCGCTGCCTTCCTCTCGGCCGCGGCCGCGTCTGTCGGTGTGGCACGGGCGGCCGCCAACGGATCGCGGCGTGCAACAGCTTCGCGCCAGGCTTCCGACCGAAGGCAGAGGAGGCTGACCGCAATGACCACGTCGTCGCGAACGCCCGCGAGCTGGCCGTCAGCGACGGGCACCAGCGCGTCGAGCAGCGAACCCGAGGGCCGCATGTCCGCCAGCGCCTCGGCGACTAGCTCGTCGGCCAGCAGCCGGTGCGAGAACCGCAGGCGTCCGTCCTCCTCAGTGAGCAGCAACCGCAGCTGCAGTTGCTGGACCAGTTCACCGAGGCCCCCGGCCACGTCATCGGCGACGGGCACGTCAAGCAGCTCCACAAAAGTGAACGTCCGCCGACCGGCGATAGCGGCGGCCAGGGCGACCCGCCGCAACCATGCCCGCACGTCCTCAGGCCCGACCATCGGCAGCAGCTCCTCCTCGCGCGACAGCGCGAAGTCGAGGAGCTGCCCCAGCAGCTCGCCTACGTCGCGCAGCCCCACGAGCCGCCCGCTCTGAAACAGCTCGACCGTCCGCGCAAGGAAGAATGGAATGTGCAGAAGCTCGCGCATGTCAGTTAGGGCCGGCATCATCGCCTGCAGGTCTGCGAGCGCCAGCCCGCGCGCGGCGAGGTAGCGCTCCTGCCAGGCCGCCCCGGGCTTCAAGTCGATGAAGCGCCACGACGTTGTGCCGACAGGTTCGCCGAGGCCTAGGACTGCGAGCTCTGGAAGCGGTCGGCTGGTGACCGTGAAGGCGTGTTGCGGAAACCGCTCGGCGACCTGGGCGATGAGCGACGCTGCGGTTTCGTGTAGCTCGTTGGCGACCTCGTCGAGACCGTCGAGCAGAAAGTGCAGCCGATCCTCGCGCAGGGCCGACCCGCTCACGTCGACCGCAGGCCGCCCCTTTGCCGACCGGGCGAGTCGTGCCCAAGCCTTTAAGATGTCCTCCGGCCTTCCGGGTCGGATGGGCACGTCCGCCAGTCGAATCCGCACTGCGGGCCGCTCCGGCGGCGCGTTAGCGACCAGCCAGCTGAGCAAATGCGTCTTGCCCGTGCCGGCCACGCCAACGACGATCGTCCGCTGACCGTTGCGAATGTCATCTTCGCTGACAGTCGTCGAAGCCGCACCACGCTCGCCGAACTCCGAGGCGACGTAGTCGGCGGAATCGGGTGTCGTGTCCGGGTCGAGCGTGCCGGCCAGCGCCTGGGTCTCGCGAGGCAACTGGGGTGCGCTGAGCCAGCGCGGCAGCACTATGAGCTCCCGGTGGTCCGGGTAGCCGACTACCCGCAGGTGCTGGCGTGGCGACAGTGCGGCCCGCCCGGTTGTCAACGCGGCCACCTCATCTTGGCGGCAGAGCACGGCGTGGAATGCTGCGTTGACCTGTTCCTGCAGCATGCCTAACAGGTAGACCTCGTCGAGCGTCGTCCCGACGAAAACAAGGCTGCGGAAGTGCGCGAGCGTAAACACCATCTCCGTCACCTCAGGAAGCCGCACGAGCTCGTTGTAGGACGAGTCGTCAAGCACGAGCGTCTCCGGCGCTCGGACGTGCCCGTGGATGTGGAAGACGGTGAGCTCGGACGGTGGTCCGCTCCTAGATGTGAGACGGCGGTGCGCCTCTAGCCGATCCTCGCGATTCAGGGCGCTGAGCCGGCAAACTGAGAGCTGCTGCCGCTCCGCCGTCAAACCGATCAAGTCGTCGTAGTTGAAGCTGACGATGAAGCGCGACGGCAGGTGGACGAGTTCCTCAAGAAAGGGCGTCGGACGGAGCGGGAAGCTCTCAATATGGGCTGCGACCGCCCGCCGCAGTTCGCTGGTCGGCATCCGGATCGGATCGACGGCGTCGACTACCTGGAACAGCGACGTACGGTCGGGCGGCGGCTCGGTCATCGGCACTTTGTCCAACAGCCACCTGGCAAGCTGAACTGCGTCCGGAAGCCCTGCGCCCCGACTCACACCGGCGCCGAGCACCGGCACGACCTGGTCGACAGGTGTCAGCAGCTCGCTGACGCGGTTGCCGGACCACCACTGCGGAAGCTGGAGCTCGCTTTCGGGCATGGTGGCGACCGTAGCGGGAAGGATGGTCGTGTCGCCGACAGATCGTCCTCCTGCAGCCCGAAACATTGCTGATAACCCGGACTATCGCAATGGTCGTCAGCCGGTCGCTCCACTGGACGATTGCATTGGCGACGTCAGAAGATCGTTCACAGTTGGCCCGATCGGAACAGCTGCCCGCCTAACCAGGATGGTCGACAGGGTTGTAGCCCAAGACTGCGGCGAGCTGGCCAAATACCTCACCGGCGATCCCATGCAGGATGTCGTAGGTTGGCCGCATGTGATTGATGTCGGTGAAGTCGGGACGCACGTTGGCACGAATGTATGCGCCCGGGTGCACGACCATGTTTCGAACGGCTACTAAGAAGCGAACGGCGTCTCCAACTTCGCCGTGCAGCGGTTCGAAAAGATCATCCGAGGAGCCGGGCAAAGAGGCCGAGAGCCAGCCTGCGTCTCTTGCTAGCTGCGTCGCTCGACCGAGCTGCCATCTCAGCGGGTCTTGCACCGTTGGCCAGATGCCCTGCTTACGCAGCTGCGGCTCGAGGACGGTAGCTGTCCCGACGATCGCTGCTTCAACGGCTCCTCCGATCGCGAGGACCGCCGCACGCCAAAGCTCAGCCTCCGCACAACGCCCTGCCTCTTCGTAGAGCTCTCCTGCCAGTTGGACGAAGCCGTCGAGATAGTCTGACGCGTCATGCGACGGAGGCGGATCGTTCCCCGCCGGACTCTCTACCACCGTGCCTGGAGAATCCGTGGCCTCGTCGAGCCAGCCCAGGGCTGCGTGTACCAAACGTCGGTAGACAGCCGGGCTCCCCTTGTGCTGGCCGTTGTTCGAGCCGCTGTAGTGCGGAATCCTGGTGATGTCACGCACTAGGCCGGCGGAAGCGAGGCGCTTTGAATGCTTGGCTAGAGCTTGGTAGGTGCGCGCCCCGAACGCAATGATGTGAACTGGCTCACCACCATTCAACGCCGCAATTTCGGTCAGGAGGGCATCGATGTCGGTCGGGACATCCTTGACCAACGCCGATCGGCTCTCGATCTGCGCATACAGGTCGGTCATGTACGAACCCCAATACTGGGTTTCGCGGAACGCTTCAGCTATCAGATGATCGTTGTGCTTTGGGCCCGTGTGAAAGTTGATGTAGTCAGCCGACTCATCACGAGCACGATCGTGTGCGGCATTCCCAGGATTCAGCCCTAGCAGAACAACGTCGGAGCGAAGCACAAGGCTCAGCTCGGGATCACGCACGGGCAAGCTGAGGTCACTGTCGCGCGTGAACCGAGCGGACGGATGCGGCGCACCCCACACGGCCCAAGAGGCGGTCTTGCGATACGAGCTCATCAAGGAGAGGAGATCGGTCATAAGCCGCACCCTACCGGGCCAGAGGTGGGCTAGCTCACACTGCGGTCCGCTTTCCTGCTGACGTTAGAGCAAGAACGCGGGACCTTCCCCACGCCGCTCGACCAGCTCACCGTGCTATCGCTTCCGATCGCGCTGACCGCACCTGGCGACGATTGCATTGGCGACATGTTCAGTCACTGTCCGGCTACGCGGTGCTTCAGGTCTCGGTGCCGGGGTCTGGTTTTTGGAGTGCTCGGTAGATGGTGGGTCGGCTGACCCCGAACTCGGTGGCTATTTGGGCGACGGTGTGTTGGTGTTTGCCGTCCTGCCCTATCTCGTTGTACATCTGGCGGGCGAGTTTGATTTGTCTGGGGCCGAGTTTGGGTTTCTGGCCGCCGGTGCGGCCGCGGGCGCGGGCGGCGGTGAGCCCGTCGCGGGTGCGCTCCGACATGAGCGCGTGTTCGAATTCGGCGATCGCGCCGATGATCTGAAAGAACAGCCGGCCGAGCGCGGTTGAGGTGTCGATCCCCTGGTCGAGCACGATCAGGTCAACGCCACGGTCCTGGAGGTGTTTTGAGAGCTCGATCAGGTGCTCGAGCGAGCGGCCGAGGCGGTCGAGTTTGGTGACCACGAGCTGGTCCCCGGGACGGTTGGCGGTCAGGAGGGCTTTCTCGAGCTGTGGGCGGGTTGCGAGCTTGCCGGAGGCGGTGTCGATGAAGATCTCCTGGCAGCCGGCGCTGGTGAGCGCGTCGTGTTGGGCTTCTGGGTGTTGGTCTCTGGTTGAGACGCGTCCGTAACCGACTCTCACCCTCGGGAGCGTAAAGCAAACGGGGTCTGGTGTTACGTTGGTGCGTACACGGCAACCGTTACAAACCGGACCCAGTGGTTGCGGGCGCGCGCGGGATGCTCGCGGGGTGTGTCGGTAACGAACGTAACCGGACACGCCAACAGGCGTGTGGCCCTCCCTCGGGCCGTCGAATAACCATTCCGGGAAGGCTTCGAGTTCTCTGCGAATCTGGGATGCAGTTGGCTGACACCGGCATCCTGTACACCTCAACGGACCAGAATTCGAGACGATCGCCGAAGCGGAAGAGCGGGTGCAGCGGGAGTTTCCCTTGCGTGGCATTCCGATCGCGAGGCTCGAGGGTTCGGCTCAAACGTGAGCAAAAGCAATGCAACCACCAGGCCCGGCGCGTGCGCAGGTTCCGCGCACAGCAGGTGCGTCGAGGGTATTTCTGACGGACGCTCCGGGACATGAATGCGGGTGTCGGTAACGGCTGGTTAGGCTGCTCTCATGACGCGCGAGGGCGGGGGCCGCTCCGAATGGGCCGGGCAGCTTGATCGACGAGCGGCTCATGGTTTGGAATGGGCCAGGTGGGCGGTTGAGCGTTGGTCGGCGTTTCCCGTCGACGAGGAGCCTCGACCGCTCGTGCTTGTAGAGCCGCGCGTACGGGCGCAGGACGGCTTCGCTACCGCGCAGGCGAAGTTGGCGTTTGTTGAGGGGCTGGTGGAGTCGGAGGTCGAGTTGCCCGAGGGTGTCATTCAGAGCCTTCGGCGTAGCGATCATCCATCTCACCCGGTCGCCAGCACGGCGCTCGCGATCAATGGCGCTGCGCTGGAGGAGGCTGAGTTCATGACCGATCGTGGGCCGCTGCTGCTGCCGGCCTGGCGGCTGTCAGCACAAGATGCAGTGGGTGTGATCTGGGTTCTTGATCCTGATGCTGTCGACTGGCAGCCGGCCGCGGATGCAGGTTCCAGGCCCCCGGAGGGTCAAGGACCAGGGCATCGAGGAGGCATGCCGGTCGAGGTCGCCGACGACGATCGGTCCTTGCTTGTGCACTGGCTCGCTGGCGCTCCGAACTTCGAGCGCTACCTGAGCGCTCAGGTGATCGAGTCCAAGGCAGCGGTCTCGGTCGTGCCCGTCGGCGAGGACATCGGTCCGCCCGGCGCGCGGACCGCCGTCGGTCATGTGCATCGCGTGCCAGCCTTGCTACGCGAGCCCCTTGGCGCTCGCGTACTCGTCGACCTCAACGGCAACCCCCAACGCGTGATCCGGCACGGCCGG
>JAKAED010000104.1 GCA_021820105.1 Actinomycetes bacterium
CCCGACGCCGACGACGACCACCCCGACGCCGACGACGACCACCCCGACGCCGACGACGACCACCCCGACGCCGACGACGACCACCCCGACCCCAACCCCGACCCCCAGCTCACCACAGCCCGTCGGCGATCCCGGTAACTGGAACCTGACGTTCGACGACGAGTTCAACGGTTCGTCGATCAACACCAATGTCTGGAACAACCACGACGGTTGGACCAACCAGAACAACGTGACCGACCACGCCTACAACGTGACTGAGTCGGGCGGCGTTGCGACGCTGACGCTCGCCTCAAACGGTTCCGGCGCCACGATCGGCACCAACCAGAACGTGCTGGCGGTAGGCGACTTCGCTGAAGCACGCGTGGAGTTCGCCGGATCCGGCACGACCATCTACAACTGGCCTGCGTGGTGGGCTTCAGGTCCCAACTGGCCCTCCGCCGGCGAGAACGACATCGCTGAGGGCCTCGGCACGCTGACGGTCAACTACCACTCGCCCTCCGGCTCCCACAACCAGGGAACCATCCCGGGCAACTGGGCCGGTGCGTTCCACACCTACGGCATCTACCGTGGCTCCAACTACTGCAACGTCTACTGGGACGGCCAGCTCGTCAAGCACTACAGCACTGACGACAACGGCCAGGCGCAGGAGTTGCTGTTCACGATGGGCCAGGCCAACACGCTGCAGTTCGGCGCTGCCGGCCAGATGAAGGTGGACTACGTCCGTGTCTGGTCGCCCGCCTGAGCAGCAACTGAGCTGACTCTCTGATCGCTGCCCGCTGACCCCGCAACGCTGTGGCTGCGCGCGCCGCGGCTGCTCACCATGTATCGCCATGGTCCGAGCAGCCGCCCGCGCAGCTCCAGCCGCGCCAGGTCGGCGGGCAGTCGCTCAGCCTGGCGATCCTCACTGCGGCTCTGGATCAGTCGCAGGATCGACGGCAGGGACCGCACCAGGGTCGCGCTGAAGCGCGGATCCCGCCAGAGGTATCGCCACAGCACGGCCGTCAGGCCGACTCCGTAACTGAGCACCTGCCTCCTCAGCGCGTCCTCAAGGCTGCGGTGCTCATGCCAGCAGATTGAGCCCGGCTCGTAGACCACCCTACCCCCGGCCAGGATCACGTCGGTGAACGCCGCCAGATCCTCACCACCGCCGGTGGGGGTTCCCGCCCCGAGTGCGGGGTCAAAGCCCCCGACCGACAGCAGCGCATCACGCCGGAAGGCCATGCTGTTGCCGGAACCGAACATGCCGCCCCAGTAGGGGTACAGAAAGCGGTCGTCGGCACGATGCGTGTGCAGGTCGTAGCGCTCGCCGCGCACCCCCTTCCCGAAGCCGGCGTACTGCTCAAAGCGCTTCTGGGCGACCGAGCGCAGTGTCAGCGGCAGCACCAGGCCGGAGACCGCGTCCACCAGTGGATCGGAGAAGGCGGCCAGCAGTCGCGCGAGCCACTGCTCATCCACCACCACATCATCATCGGTGAACGCCACGTACTGCGCCCATTCGGCGGCGGCCACTCCGGCGTTGCGTGCCACCGCAAGCCCCGGCCGAGGCTCGGCGACATAACGCACGAGTGCCCTATGGCTGAAGCTGGAGACCAGCTCCCGCGTACCCGGCTCGGACGGCCGGTTGTCCACCACCACGATCTCAAACTGTGAGCAGCTCATCCGCGTGAGCGCCTCCAGGCAGCGTGTCAGCAGCTGCTCGTGACCAAGCGTGCAGAGGATCACCGCAGCCGCTCCCGCGGGACGCGTGGGCAACAGCTGCGGGCATCTGCGGTCGTCTGCCGCGAGTGCGGCTGCGAACTCACGCGCGCCTGCAGGCTCGGGAAGACACCCGCACGAGCGGATGTGTTTGGTGACTGCCGATGCTGCAGCGCTCCATGTCGCCTCAAGCACCGCGCCCGCATCCTCGGTCCCGGGCGGTTGCGGCAGGTACAGGATCGTCAGCGGCTGGTGGTGCAGGCGAATCAGCAGCAGTTGGTCGCGCGCGCCCGGCGTAGGGGCTGCGTAAGCCGGTCCGCGAGCGTCATCCGCGCCCAGATCCCAGATCCCGATTGCCGTCGGATCCGCATGCATAAGCGGTTCAGGGGGCAGGAAGCCGTTTGACTGCTTGATGGTGCCACTCACCTCCAACGATATGCCCTGACTGCGGATGGTTGACACCGCCGGGTTGGAGATCGACATGAGCGAACAGCGCGAGACCGCTGAGTCGGCCGCTGTCAGCGGGCTCTTCGGCCGCGACATGGTCTACCTCGCCTTCATGGGCCTGCAGATCGTGCTGGCGGCCGCGCTCACACCTGCCACCACCCGTTTGATGCCCAAGTCGGCTTTTGGCCAGGCGGCAGCCGGCATCGCGGTCATGCAGCTGCTGACGAGCGTGTTCAGCTACGGCCTCTATACCGCGGTACAGCGCGCCTACGCGCGAGACGATGGCGAGAACAACGCCCGCCGCCTGGTCTGGCTGGCGACGATGCTGGCGCTGCTGACCGGTTCGGTCGCCTACGCGACCGGCCGCTGGTGGGCGCCCCTGTTCGGCCTTGGGCACTTCCCCGCCTCCATTCGCTATGCGGTTCTGTGGGCCGCCATGAGTGCAATCGCCGGCGCGGCGCTGGGTCTGGTCCGGAGCCGCGACCAGCTGGTCGGCTTCGTCATCGCCAGCAGCGCCCAATCGATCCTCGCGCAGGCGCTGGCGCTCGGTCTGGTCGTGCTCCTGCAGGCGACGGCCGCCAACTACCTGCTGGGTGAGCTCGCCGGGGAGGTTGCGACGGTGCTGATCGCCCTGTGGATGGTCAGGCCGAGGCTTCCGCGCCGCGAACACATCCCGATGCTCTCCGACGCGCTGCGCTTCTCCACTGCGCTGGTGCCCGCTGCGGTCGCCACGTTCCTGTTCGACGCGTCTGACCGGATTGTGATTCACGGCGACCTTGGCGCCTCGGCGCTGGGCCGCTATGCCGTTGCCAGAAACATCGGCGGCTTTGCGATCGTGCTCCTGCAGCTCGTGACCTTCACCTGGATGCCGCGCCTGTTCGCGATCAGAGAGACAGCTTCCCGGCGCACCGTGATGGCCGCCAGTCGTGACGGGGTCTACATGCTGGCGGTCACCTTTGCGATCGCGATCGCCACCGCCTCGCCGCTGCTCCTGTGGTTGTGGGCTCCGCGCAGCTACCACCCGCAGACGCTGCTCTTGATCACCGCGCTGGTGGCGGCCAGTGCGCTCCCCTACGCGGATTCCATGATCTATGAGCAGGTGCTGGTTCTGGAGGGGCGCACACGTGCGGTGGCGGCCGGGTCGGTCGCACTGTCGATGCTCAACGTCGGCCTCAACCTCGCCCTGGTGCCCCTGCTGGGCATCGACGGGTCGGCTGGGATCACCTGCTTCTGTTACGCGCTTGGCGCGGCTCGCTGGCGCTGGCTCGCCGGAGCGGCGGGGCCGCGCACAAACGCCCGTCCCCTTGCCTTTGCGCTGACGGGCATGGCGATCTGTGTCGCCTCAGCCGCGCTGCCGCCGACCGGACCGGCGCTGGTGCTGCGCCTGTTGCTGGCGTTCGCCGCGACCGTGGTCTTCTGCGCCCAGCTTCTGACCCTGATGCGGCCGGCCTCCCGGCGTCGCCTGCGGGGGCTGGTCGGTCGCCTGAGCATCGGCATCGAACAGGCATGAGTGGACGCTCCCGCTGACGGCCCGCTGGCCGTCAGCGGGCCAGCGCCTCGCCCCTGTCTGACTCCCCCAACAGACCGAGCCTCTGGAGATTGTGCGGTTGGAACCAGAAGTACCAGTCCGCCGGATTGGCCCGGATCGCCGCCTCCATCGCCGCCACGCAGCGTTGGAAGGCTGACTGCGGACCATCGTCGAGCGGTATCGGAGCCGAGATCTCCAGCACCTGGTGGCGGTAGTCAGGGAGGCGATGCATGAACATCATCAGGATCGGAGCTCCGGTCAGTTCGGCAAGCGTCACCACGCCCGAGAGCAGGTTCGCCTGCCGGCCCAGGAATGGCACCGGGACGGCGCGCGCGCTCTCATTGCTGAGTGGGGGAGCGTCACTTGAGATCGTCACCACCTCATTGCGGCGCAGCGCGCCGGCGACCTGCACCGCCACCTGCGGCCGGCCCTGCCAGGGCTCGATGTTCGGTCGCTGCCGGTGGCGGAGCACGCGCCGGGCGTAGATCCGATCCCAGAGCCGCCGCTCCAGCTCGGAGATCTGGGTGTCGTAGCGCCAATCCCAGCGGCCGATGGTGGTGAGTGGGAAGCCGGCCGCGTGCAGCAGCGATGAGGCGCTGAGATGGGAGCCGAAGTGCGCCGTGCAGAGGAGTGCCCCGCGGCCGGAGCGGAGCGCCTCCTCCAGATTGCCGCGCCCCCGGATCTCCACGAGCCTGCTCAGCGCCCGAGCGTCCCCGCGGGTGAGCATCACGTCGATCACCTCGCAGGCCCGGAAGCGGCAGAAGTCGCGCATCACCCGCTCTGCCTCGGCATCGCCCAGCGCGGGCGCGAGCAGCCGCCGCAGGTGGACGCCGTCCGCGTCGCGCGCCGACCACTGGCTGAAGGTCCAGTCCCCCTGCTGGCAGGCGACGCGATAGGCGATCCGCGCGGGGAGTCGCGCGGCCAGCGGTGCCACGGCCCCCCAGTAGGTGAGCCGCGCCGCGCGTCGCAGCGCTGGATCAGGTGGCGCCGAGTCGGCTGGCACGGTCGCCGCGTGAGTCGATGTACCTGGAGATCGCCTCGACACTCGCAAAGTTCTCGGGCACGATCTCAACGTCCTCCACCACAATGCCAAACTGCTCCTGGATGAAGACGACGAGTCGCAGCAGGGCGAGCGAGTCAAGGATCCCCTCCTCCAGCAGCGGTGTCTCATTGTCGAGCGCCACCGCCCTGTCGCGGATGATCTCCCTGCTGATGTAGTTCCTGATGATGCCGTCGCTCACGCCAACCTCACTTTTGATCTCAACTGCTGCTTGCAACAACGCTGCTCAGCCGCACCCGGTCGACCTTTCCTGTGGAGGTCCGTGGAAGTGAGTCGGAGAACTCGATCACGTCCGGCACCATGTAGCCGGGAAGCCGCGCTCGGCAGTGCTCCAGGACCTCCTCCTGGGCTGCTTCGTCATCGCGCTCGCAACAGATGACCGCCCGCAGGCGGTTGCCCAGCAGCTCATCCGGAACCGGTAGGACCACCGCCTCGCGGATGGCCGGGTGCCCGTAGAGCACCGTCTCGATCTCACCCAGTTCGACCCGGTAGCCACGGGTCTTGATCATCCCGTCGCGGCGCCCCAGGAACACGAAGTTGCGATCCTCATCAAGCGTCACCAGGTCACCGGTGCGGTAGGCCGGTTCCGCGTACGCGGGCTGTAATGGGTTGTCAACCAGCGCCTGGCGGGTCTTCTCGGGCTGGCGCCAGTAGCCGTGCATCAGGCCGGAGCCACGCACCAGCAGCTCGCCCTCATCTCCGGGGAGCGTGACCGGAGTTCCATCATCCGCAACCGCGAACACGTCCATGTTCGTGCAGGCGCGGCCCAGCGGCACAGGGCCGCTCAGCGGACCGCGTCCGGCGGGGACCTCATATGAGGTGCAGACGTTCGTCTCGGTGGGTCCGTACCAGTTGAGGTGACGGGCGTGGGGCAGCTGCTCCATCAGCAGCGAGAGGTGCTTGGCGGGGAACACCTCGCCCGCGAAGATCACGGTCCGCAGGCGTCTCAGGTCCAGCGCGCTCAGATTGCCATGGTTGGCGAGCAGGGTCAGCACCGACGGCACCGAGTACCAGACGGAGATTCGCTGTCGCTCGATCCACTCACCCAGGCGGGAGGGGAACATGGAGAGCCGGTCGGGAACGATCACCATGCAGGCTCCGGCGCTGCAGGTCGCGAAGATGTCAAACACCGACAGGTCGAAGTGCAGCGGCGCCGGACTGCAGACTCGATCCTCAGGCTCAAGCGCCGTGCACCGCGCCGCCCAGCGCACGAATGTGAGCGACGCACGGTGGGAGATCGCCACCCCCTTTGGTGAGCCGGTCGAGCCGGACGTGTAGAGGATGTAGGCGAGGTCGGTGTCGATTGGTGCCGGCTCTGCCAGCGCCCCGCGGGCGGTCGAGGTCCGTCCATTTGAGCGCACGACCTCACCTCCGGGCTGCGGCCCCGCAACGATCACGGTCTCGAGTTCAGGCGCGTGCGCTGCGAGCGCAAGCGCACGCTCAGCGTTTGCGGCGTCCGTGATCACGGCGCGCATCCCGCACTCGACCACGATCATGCTCAGGCGCTGGTCGGGGCTGCGCGGATCAAGCGGCACGTAGCAGGCGCCGCGCTTGAGGGTGGCGTATGCCGCCGTCACAGATGCATCTGACTTGGGGGCCAGGATCCCGACGCGATCGCCGTGACCGACGCCGGACTCACGGAGGGTTGAGGCGAGCCGATCGCTGTGCTGGTCGAGCTGCTCGTAGGTGAGTGTCCGGTCAGGTGCGAGCACCGCGCAGCGGCGCGGTGCTCGCGTCGCCGCCTCCGTCAACAACTGCGTCAGCAGGTGGATCATCGGTCCCTGTCCTTCATCTGCTCCACTTTGCTCAGAGCCCCAGCATCCCGCTGAGGATCACCCGCTGGATCTCCGATGTGCCTGAATAGATGGTGCTGGCGACCGCGTCCCGCAGGTCGCGCTCGATCCCGCTCTCCCTCATGTACCCATATGCGCCGTGAATCTGCACGGCGTCCAGACTGGACGCGATCCAGGCTTCGCTGGTGAACAGCTTGGCCGCCGCAGCGGCCGCCACCGCCGACCCCTGCTGGCCCAGCCAGGCTGCCTGGTAGATCAGCAGGCGCGCCGCCTCCAGGCGCAGATACATGTCGGCCACCTTGTCAGCGACCGCCTGGAACTTGCCAATCGGCTGGCCGAACTGCCGGCGTTCACGCGCGTACTCCACACAGGTCTCCAGCTGGCGCTGCATCGCGCCCAGGGCGCCCGCCAGGATGCAGCTGCGCTCCCAGGCCATGGCCGAGTTGAAGATCGCCATGCCGGCGCCCTCGGGACCGACCCGGTTCTGCTCGGGTATCCGGCACTCGTCCAGCACCAGTTCGGCCATTGGCGAGGTTCGCAAACCCATCTTCTCCAGGTGACGGCTGACGCTGAAGCCCGGTGTGTCGGTCTCAACCAGGAACGCGGAGATGCCCGCGGTCTTGGACCTGTCGGGATGTGCCGCAAAGACCAGCACGACATCGGCGATCGGTGCGTTGGTGATGTACTGCTTGGTGCCGGTGATCACGTAGCAGTCGTTGTCACGCTCCACACGGGTGCGCATGCTGAACGCATCTGAACCGGATTCCGGTTCCGTGACCGCATGCACTCCGATCAGTTCGCCTGCGATCAATCCCGGCAGGTACGCCTGCTTCTGTGCGTCGGTGCCGAACTTCACCAGCGGTAGCTCCAGGCTCCACATCTGGGCGTTGAGCGAGAAGATCAGGCCGTTGTCATGGCAGCCGTAGCCGAGTCCCTCCATGACCAGCACGGTGGTGAGGATGTCGGCGCCGCCGCCACCCAGCTCCTTGGGGATCGGCAGCCCCTGAATCCCAAAGCGGGCACACGCGCGCCAGGCGTCCCTGGAGAAGGTGCTGTCTGCATCGCGCGCCTCCAGGTCCCGGTCCAGCTCACCGCGCGCAAAGTCTGCGGCAGCCGCTCTGAGATCGCGCTGTTCCTCGCTCAGTGAGAAGTCCAATCGTCGCCCCTTCCAGTTTCAGGTTCGTCTGGCCGAACCAGCTGTGTGGAGCGATCTACCCACCGATGATCAAGAAGCAATCGTCTTTGAGGATGGATGCACGCCACTGCGCTCGAGCAACGCCTCGAGCAGCTCGGGATCCACCTCAGCCACCACCTTGCGCGCGAACAGATCCGCTGAGTCCAGCATCGCTGGGAGGTCTGCGAGCCCCAGCGTCTTTGGATGGTCGCCCCCGGTCCAGATCAGGAAGCGCAGGTCATCGTTGACGACCTCATGACGCCGCGCGAAGTCGGTGCCGAGCAGGATGCTCTGGATGAAGATCTCGTCAGGGCAGGCGGTGTGGATGTGATAGCTGCGGTAATCAGGGTGGCGGTCTGTGAAATCGATGATCTGCCGTGCCGCGGCAGCGCTGATGTTGAGCCACTGCTGGCCACCGTACGGCCGCAGGTAATCAGGGAACTGCCGCTGTGGCGCGAACATGAAGCGCGCCCGCAGCCCCCAGTTCAGCAGGCGTCGGGCAGCGGGCATCTCCGCTGTGTGTTCCCCCATTGGCACACAGCTGTAATGCTTGCCAAACAGCCTGTAGGAGTAGAAGTCGGTGCGGGCCCGGCCCTCATAGGGCCAATCGGCGCAGGGCAGCGACGCAGTCTCCAAGAACGAACGTGCCTGATTTGCGTGGAGGAACTCCACGATCTCCTCCACCGGTCGCAGCGGGAAGTCCTCCCCGCTGATCACGGCGACGTAGGAGCAGCCGTCGCTGAGCGCGCGCCTGATCCCCTCAAGCTCCGCGTCCACGATCGCCAGTGAGCCCCAGGCTGAGCGGTATCGCCTGAGCCAGACCAGCTCCGGCGTGCCGCTCTGAGCCAGCGCTCTGCGGAACGGGCCCAGATCTGCCGCGCTGTCAATGTGCAGGTAGACGGTGACCCGGGCGTGGCTCAGCGCGCGCACGAGCTCAGCCAGCTGTCGCGGGCGGTGGTAGGCCAGCAACACGATGCCCAGCCGGAAGTTCGGTCGCTCGGCGCTCAAGTGCGAGTGAGTCCCTGGCCGCAGCTAACAAAGATCTCCTCCAGGCTGCTCACGGTCGCGTCCAGCCGGTAGCGCCGGGTGGCGTGTGCCGCGCAGCGCTCGCCCAATTCCGGATCGCGCCGGCGCCAGTCGCGCAGCCAGCGCAGCCGGTCGGCAAGCGCGCCGGCATCCTCGCGGGGAAACAGCATCGCTGAGAACTCGCCGTTCAAGACCTCCGGGATCCCGCCGACGGCGGCTGCGATCGCTGGGCGGCCTGTGGCCAATGCCTCGATGACCACGCGGCCAAACGGCTCCTCCCAGCGTGATGGCAGCACCACCACGTCCGCCGCCTGCAGCAGTGGCACCACGTCGGGCTGCAGTGGGAGCCACTCACAGCCGGCCGGTGCCTGCGCCTGCAGCCGCTCGACATAGCCATCGGCTTCAGCAGGCATCCCCACGATCACAAGCCGCGCCTGTGCTGGATCCAGGGCCAGGCGATCCCATGCATCCAGCAGCACGTCCACGCCCTTCTCCGGGATCAGGCGTCCCAGGTAGAGCACAACATAGGCCTGGTCTGGAAGACCCAGTTGCGCGCGGCGCTCCGTCATCTCCGGCTCCGCGCCACGCGGATAGTCGGCGGGCTCAAGCCCCTCAGGAACAACGTCCACCCGGTACGGGCTGATGCCATGCTCTGACCACACCTCGCGCATGAACTGAGAGCCCACGACAAAGCGGCTCACGCGCCCCCCCAGCACGGACATCGACACCTGGCGAACGGGCGCGAACTCATGCAGATGGCAGACGATCGGCATCTCCGAGAGCCCGCGCACAGCCGCCGCCCACGCAAGTTCGCTGAAGTTGTTGGTGTAGATCAGGTCGGGGCGCATGCTCCCGGCGCCGTATGCCGCCATGAGGATCCGCCGCGCGTCCCGCGCCGGCGCCGCTGAGTAGCGGAGCTCCGCACTTGAGCGCATCGTCGCGCAGAACGAGCCGAACTCCGGCTCGAGGTTGCCGGCCTCCTCGTAACAGAGGCAGATCTGATGGCCACGCCGGGCCAGCGCGCGGGTCGTCTCGAGCACGTGGCGTTCCACGCCGCCGATGCTCTCCAGCCTTGGCAGGTAGGTCACGATCCGCATGCTCAGAGACACATACCCGTTGAACAGCTTTTCGCTGCCTCGATCAGCCGAGCTTGAACAGGTAGGTGTTCTGGCTGCGGTCCACCAGCCGCCAGAACGGGCTGTGCCGGAGCACCCGCAGCCAGGTCCGCATCTGCTGCTCGGACTGCAACCCGTAGGCGTTGGTGTAGAGCATCGAGGAACGGGACCAGACCAGGTAGAGCGGACTTGAACCGGTCGCTCCATGCTGGAGCGCCACCAGTCCGTACCGGTCGGCCAGCGCCGCGGCCTCCGTCGCATCCGGTTGTGGGCGTCGCAGCGCACGCACGTTCGCGACCTGACTCCACTCAAGCGTTGTGTAGTTCAGCGTCGAGTTGGCGCCGTCAGTCGGGTTGCTGGCGGAGCCGACTCCGAGGGTGAAGGCGTTGTGAGCGCCCAGGTGCATCATGTAGCGCACCATCGCCACATCACCGCTCGCCAGCACGCTCGTCCCGTCCATCGCGTACGCGGCGGGGATGAATGTCCCCAGCAGCAGGATCAGGTAGGCCGCCAGGGCCGGGGTGCTTACGCGCCAGCGTGAGAGTGCGCGCGGCCACCAGCGTGGTCGGCGCGCCTTCATCGCCAGAATCGCCATCCAGGGGATCGCGAACAGGGTGGCGCGGAAGATGCCCTCGTTGCCGTAGGGATTGATCGCGATGAAGCTGATTCCAACGATCGGGCACAGCCCGTAGGCCCACGCCCACCGCCTGCCGAAGTTCGTGAAGAAGCCAACGGCTCCAAGCACGATCAACAACAGCAGTGCCAGCAGCAGCAGGTGGGACTGGATGCCAACGATTGAGAGGCGGTGCAGGCCGGGGGTGGCAACCGTCACCGGCGGTCTGAAGTTGGAGAGGTTGAAGAGCGCTGAGAAGCTGAAGTTGTGGGAGATGGGTTTGCGGACCACCCAGGCCCAGGCAAGCGCCGGCAGTCCCACCGGCAGCGAGCTCCACCACGGCGCCTGTCTGAACAGGGCCAGAATCACCAACGCCCCCGCCGCCATGTAGGGACTGAGCTCATGCGTCGGGGCCAGCGCGACACCCGCCAGGGTCAGCAGCGTGAGGGTCGGCAGCCGGCGCAGCGGTTGCCGGTTGACCCCCCTGATCGCAAAGCCCACCATCGCGATCGCCATCACATAGCCGATCGACTGCGGTGAGTAGTAGTCCGCGCCCAGTGAGTCGACCAACAGCACCAGCATCACCGCGGTCCAGCGGCGACCGCTGCCGTTGAGCAGGCGCCCGGCCAGGAAGCGCAACTCAGCGATCCGCAGGAAGACCAGCAGGACGGGCCAGTAGGTGGCCACCTGCCATAGGCTCATCGGCCCGAGCGTGCCGTGAATCCCCAGCAGCTGACTGAGGGCTGCGACTCCTCCGAACATCGTTGAGAACGCCCGGTAGATGCCGGCGGTCACGTGGACGTGGTGGTGGATGAGCATGTACTGCGTGAGCTGCATCTGCTTGGCGGCCGTCTGCTCCCGGGGTGCGGCGTAGACCAGGGCGGGGGTGAGGGTGGTGGCCAGTCCGAATGAGAGCGCCGCCAGCGCGGCAGGCAGCTCGCGGCCGCGTCCGATGGCGAATGCCAACAGCAGCGTCCCCATCCCGGCGAACCAGAACGGGCTGAGGACCCGCAGCATGCCCCAGTAGCCAGGGGCGGCATCGTGGGTGGAGAGCGCCGGCGCCAGCCACATCGCGGTGGCCGCCAGCGTCAGCAGCAGGCTCAGCTGGCTGCGCCTGCGGATCGCGGGCGCGGCCGGGGGGCCGATCATCGGACGGCGCAGCGCGGCCAGCCCGGGTCGTCCGAGGCGGCTCAGGCCGATCAGGTGCAGGACCACGGCTGCTCCGCCGACGATCGCGGCCGCCGCCACGGGATCCCAGAGCCCGCGGATGTCAGCCATCACGCCGCCGGCGATCAGCAGCACCGACAGCCCCACGAGCAGCGCACCTGAGAGTCGTGCAGCCAGGTTCAGCTGACCGTGCAGCTGCAGCGGCGCGCCGCCGATCCCGAAGATCACAACCCCGTAGCCGCCGATCAGAGCCAGCGCCTCGTTTGCAAGGAGCCTGCCGGCGACCGCCATGCCCACGGACAACGCAAACAGCACAGCGAACCCGCTGATCGCGCGTGCATCGCGCACCCCCGGCCGGCGAGCCGGCGGGGCGCTTGTGGTTTCCGCTGTGAGTTCAGCCAATTGAAGGTTCATCAGAAGAGATGTGGTGCCTGGCGCCCTCAGCTGGGTAGTTGGCATCCGTGTCGGAAGCCGGCTGAGGTGGAGAGTGCGCGCGAGCAAACACAGGAACAGGGTCGGAGCAGTCATACCCGCGGTCGTGGCCCTGGTATTCGTTGCAATGGCAGTTCGTCACCAGGAGCCCGGATCCGGTGTCCTGGCGCACATCAGCGGTGTGCGGCAGACGCTGGGACACGCACACACGCCGCCTGGCCACGCCGCGCAACCGGCCGGGCGCGGGAGGCAACCGGCCGGGCACGCCGCGCAACCGGCCGGGCACGGGAGGCAACCGGTCGCGCAGGCAAGGCAACCGCAACCGCTGGGTGTGCCGGGGCATTGGCGGTTGGTCCTCGATTCGCGCTTCAACGGCCGCCATCCGGACCCGCGGATCTGGCGGACCGGTTGGTTCAGAAACGGTGTGAGCGGACCGATCAACCAGCACGAGGCGGCCTGTTACAGCCCCGCGAACGTGGCGCCGACCGGTCACGGCGCCATGCGGTTGATCGTGGTGCGCAAGCGTTCCCGCTGCGGCCACCGCCGGCGGCTGTTCACCGGTGCGGTGCTCTCAAGCAACCCGCGTGACGGCCGGGCACACGGTGGCTTCAGCTACCGCTACGGCCTGCTCCAGGCGAAGATCTACGTGCCGGGCGACGGCGCTCACATCGCCAACTGGCCGGCGGTGCTGAGCCTGGGTCAGGTCTGGCCGCGTGACGGTGAGGATGATGTGATGGAGAACCTGGGGGGTGTGGTCTGCTCACACTTCCACAGCCCCGGCTATGCCCCGGGCGGCAACCTGGGGGGCTGCGATCCCGGCTTCACACCCGGTTGGCACGTGGTGTCCGCCAACTGGGAGCCGGGCTCCGTGACCTGGTATTACGACGGCGTCCAGATCGCCCAGGCCACCAAGGGGATCACGGGCGCGCCCATGTACATAGTCGTGGTCAACAGCGTGTCGACCAAGGCGCTTCAGGTCGCCAGGCCGGCCGCGGTGCGCCTGGTGTACGTGCGGGTCTGGCAGCGCGTGCCGCCGCCGGCACCGCCGCGGCCGAAGCACGGTCGCCATCAGCACGGCTGAGCGACAGCAGCCGTGCTGACGGCTCCCGGGATCCGGCTCGGGCCGCGGTGCTGACGTCAGCTCTTCTCGAGGTCCCGGCGATGCTGGGCCCGCGCGCCGGCGACCGCCGGCGACGGCACCACCACCACCGGGAGGTCGGCGTGCTGCAGGATGTGGTGAGAGACGCTGCCGAGCATCATCGACTTCACCCCGGTGTAGCCGCGGCTGCCGCAGACGACCGCGGAGGCCGCGACGGTGGCTGCCTCTGCGAGGATCGCGTCGGCGACCGTGGTTTCGACCACGGCCGTCCGCGCGGTGGCATCGAGGCCGGCGTCGGCCGCCAACTGGGCTCCCTCCTGAGCCCGCTCGAGCGCGGACTTCTCGCTCTCACTGTCAATCTCGTCAAAGTCGACCACGACGCCGAGGCCACCTCCGACCCGGGCCATCGTGTCAATGAAGCGCTGCCAGACCGTGAGCACGGTCGCCTGTCCGCCGGGGAAGAGCTGCGCGGTGTGTGCCACCGCGGCCTTGGCGTCGTCGGAACCGTCATACGCAATCAGAATCACTGTTTCTCCTGGAGGCTTGATTTCGGTTTGGCCGGCTGAAGCGGCTTTCTGAGGATTCCGGCGCTGATGCACAGATCCGCAAGCTGTTCACCCACCGGGTGCTGCTGGAAAGTGTGCAAACAACGTACACCGGTAAACGATCCGGCGTCCCAAGGCCAGTAGAAACCCGACGCGATCATCCTGGTGAACCGCACCGCCCGCCAGGGAAGTCCACGCGCTGAGTGCGGTCCCGTTCGGTGGGTCTTTAGGAAGCGTAAACCTAGGATCGACCGTGTAATCGGACGCACCCTGGAGGGCCGCAATGAACGCGCTGGACTTCGCACGCATCCAGTTCATGGTCACCACGCTGTTTCACTTCATCTTTGTGCCAATGTCGATCGGCCTTGCCCTGTGGGTGGCCATCTGCCAGACGCGTTGGTACCGCTCCGGGGATGAGGTGTGGCTGCGGGCGACTCGGTTCTGGGGGAAGTTCCTGCTGATCTCGATGGCGATCGGTGTCGTCACCGGCATCGTCCAGGAGTTTCAGTTCGGGATGAACTGGTCCCTCTACTCACGCTACGTCGGCGACATCTTCGGAGCGCCGCTTGCGATGGAGGCGCTGATCGCGTTCTTCCTCGAATCGACCTTCGTCGGGCTCTGGATCTTCGGTTGGGGCAGGCTGCCAA
>JAKAED010000254.1 GCA_021820105.1 Actinomycetes bacterium
CTGCCGGACTCGTGGCGGAGGATGCTCCGACCTACGAGGTCGCGGGCAGCGCCAACCCCCACCGATGGAGTCCAGCGGTCAGCGAGGAGTGGCGGCAAGCGAACGGTGCGCGCCTGCGCGGGCTCTGGGCGGACCCGGAGTGGCGCAGGCGCTGGTGGGAAGTCCGATGGGGCTCCCGCCGACAGGCGGTGACACAGTCCGCTCTCACGGGAGATCGTGAGACTTCGGCGGAAACGACCGAGGCACGTCGCGAGGACGCGACGGGGTAACAGACAGGTTCCGCAACAAGCTCCCTCGCCTCCCCGGGCAGGGCGTCGCGCACCGCGCGAAGGTCATCACGGGGATCAGCGGCTCGCACACCGGCGGCACCAGCGTCCAGCGGTGGTCGATGGGCGAGTTCAACGGCGGGTCGTTCAGCTCGTGGCCGAACGCGCTGCCCGCGTCGGGCAGCCAGACGGGCTACGACGTCATCGTCCCCTACGTCAACTAAGTGGGGCTTCGCCCGGTGACGGGCGTCGAATAACCGCGCTGTATCGGCGAACCTCCTTCGCGGCATCTGCCGGACATGTGGACGACGCCGAGGCAATCCCCTCACTGCCGAGGGGCGAGTCAGTATCGACTACACGCGCGGGATCTGAGCGAATCAGCAATGGCTCAGACCATGACATAGTCAGGTCTGCACGGAGACGTGCAGAGCCGGGCGGAAACGACCCGGCCACCGGGGCTCGCTGGGCCTCGGGGGTAACAGATCGACAAGTTCTTCGGGCTCACCGAGGCGGCCTCGTGGCTGGCTCAGTTCGCCGGTCAGGGCTTCGAGGACATCAGCAGCCTCGTCAACCTGATCCTGCTGCAGGAGGCGATGCTGGCCGAGGAGCACCAGCTCATCGCCGGGATCTACAACAACATCACCACCCCCGGCGCCCCGACCCTGACCGCCCGCGCGGCGGCCACGGGCGAGACGGCGATCACGGGCGCGACCAGCAACGTGTACGTCAAGGTCGTGGCCAAGAACTACTACGGCGAGACGGCCGCCAGCACGGGCGGCTCGACCGCCTTCACGTCCGGGGTCGTGGACGTGGACATCGCGCCGAGCGACGGCGCGCTGCAGTACGACCTGTACGTGACCACCGGCACGGCCGCGGGCACGTACTACCTCGTGGCCTCCAACGTCGGCGGGCACCGCTACACCATTCAGGGCGCGCTCCCGACCGGCGGCGCCCAGCCGCCCACGACCGACTCGGGCACCGGCTCCAACTACGACTACGACGGGCTCGTGGCCGTGCTGACCGGCAACACGCAGTCGGGGACGTACCCGAGCGACGGGTCGTTCACGGGCGGCTACATCAACAAGTCGGCCATGTCCGGCCTCACGGCGGCGCTCATCGCCGACGCGCTGGCGGGCCTGTACGACAATACGAGCACCACGAACACCAGCGTCAACGGCGGCTTCCGAGCCGACCCGCAGGAGCTGGTGGCCGAGGCGTTCGACCTCTCGCAGTTCAGCCAGAACGTCCTCTCCAACGCGTCCGGCGGGCAGCAGGCGTACAACCTGTTCATCACGCAGGACGAGATCGACAACGTGCGGGCGGGCGCGGCGATCAGCCAGTTCGTCAACCCGTTCACGCGGTCGGTCATCCGCATCGTCGTCCACCCGTTCCTCACGCAGGGCACGGCGTTCCTGTTCTCGTATCAGGTGCCGATGTCCTTCTCCAACGTGGGCAACGCGTGGGAGGTCCGCAACGTGCAGGACTACGTCTCGGTCAATCGTGGCCGCCCGAACTAGCAATGGCTCGGTGAACACCTGCTGTATCGGTGAACCCTAAACGCGAAGAGCGCACGGGAATACCGAGGGAACCCGCCGAGTCGGCGGGACGCCGTAACGACTACACGCAGGCGCCCCATGCGGGCGAAGATATAGTCTGGCCTCGCGGGAAACCGCGAGAGGCTGGCGGAAACGACCAGCCCTGCCCTCTGGGGGAGGACAGTAACAAGGCGTGCGTGGCCTGTGATCGATCCGACTTTCCGGTCGAGTGGCCGCCCGAACTAGCAATGGCTCGGTGAACAGCTGCTGTATCGGTGAACCCTGAGACGGGAATACCGAGGGAACCCTGCAACGCGCGGGGACTCCGTAGAGACTGCACGCAGCCACCCCTCGTGGGTGAAGATACAGTCCGAACTCAGGCGAATAGGAAGCCTGAGAGGCGGGCAGAAATGACCCGCCCGATCCCCAGTGGGGGTCGGCAACAGAATGACTCGATCTTCCTGTACGGTACGCTATTCGCTGTGGCTCCGCAGCTTTCGGGTCAACAGGATGGCCCAGCTCGTCAGCAATGACGAAGCGCAACACCTCGCTGTATCGGTGAACCCTACGGCCTGACCGGCTAGGGGAATACCGAGGCAATCCCCGTAAGGGGCGAGTCCGTAGAGACTGCACGCGAGGCCCCGCCAGATGGCGGGTGAAGATACAGTCCGAGCTTGCGGGAAACCGCAAGAGCCGGGCGGAAACGACCCGGCCCCGCATCCAGCGGGCAACAATGCTGATCATCCAGGGGTTGCAGAGGAGCGGTTCGACCGCCGGAGGCGACTGGACGTAACCGCAACCATCCACTAGGCATGCTGCACACATAGCAGCGGAATGGTAAGATAGGCGCTGTGACGAAGCCCAAAGCTCCTGAGCAGCGCCTATCTTCCGCACAACTCTCAGAGATCAACCGACGCAACGGTGCAGCCCCCAACCTCTCCATGGAGGAACGGGCCTCCATTCGTCGGCAAGCTAGTGAGGCACGCTGGAATCTTCCCGGAGCGCGAGAACGACACGGGGAGAGAATGGCGGCTACATGGACTCCCGAGCGGCGGCGGGCCCAATCTGAACGGATGTCGCGGCGTGTTGCCAACCCCGAGGATCGGGAACGACTGCGGCGAACCTCGATAGCTGGATGGTCAGATCCCGCCAAGAAGGAACAGCGACGACAGGTCATGGCGGCACGCTGGGCTGACCCCGCATTCCAAGAAACGCAGC
>JAKAED010000255.1 GCA_021820105.1 Actinomycetes bacterium
TTGGCGCCCTTGGCAATGGCGGGCTGGATGGCAGGCAGCTCTGACGCCGGAGTGGCGGCGCTGCCGCTTGTCTCGATGCCGGTCTCGCCGAGCTTCTGAAGCGCGGCAATGGCACCGCCGCTCTTGGCGCTGTCGGCCACCGTGAAGTAGGCAGCACCGAGCAGCTTCGGAACGACATAGACCTTCAAGCCCTTCTTCAGGCCTCCGGCGGCCGTGGCCTTCCGCTGAGGCGAGCTCGCCGATGCGATGCCCGCCAGCGCGAACGCCGCCACGGCTGCGACGGTGAGGCTCGCGAGCAGGCCTCTCACCTGCGGCGACCTACGTCCCCGGAAGGGGGACAGGTACGAAAACACCTTCATTTGACACCTTCTCCTATCTGTTGTTGCTGCGTTGCGACACTTGGCCGCCAGGCTCACCTTGGGTAGGCGGCCGTGACTCCACCGTCGACGTTGATCACGTTGCCGGTTGACTTGCTGGACCTCGGACCGGCCATGTAGGCAATCGCCTCGGCCACATCCTCGGGCAAGACATTGACCCCGAGTTTCGTTCGACCCCGGTAGAACTGCTGCAGGTCATCCTCCTCGAGTCCATAGGTGCCCGCCCGCTCGGCCTTCCAGTCAGATGACCAGATTGCCGAGCCCTCGATGACGGCGTCCGGGTTCACGGTGTTCACGCGAATACCATGCGGTCCGCCCTCCTCGGCCAGGCAGCGTGCCAGATGCAGGGCGGCGGCCTTTGCGGATGAGTATGCGGACGCGTTGGCGCCCGCGACAAGGGCGTTCTTGGACGCCACGAACACGATCGATCCACCACGGCCCTGCTCAGTCATCACGCGGAACGCCTCGCGAGCGGACAGGAACGTCCCGCGCGCGAGCACTGAGTAGTTTCGCTCCCAGTCGGCCAGTGTGGTCTCCGTCACCGGGGCACTGCTTGCCAAACCTGCCGATGCGACAAGGACATCAAGCCCGCCGTACTCCAGAACCGTGCGGCGCACCATCTGCTCGACGGCATCCTCGCTGGTGACATCGACCGGGATCGCGATTGCGCGGCCCACGCCATGCCTGGCAACGAGCTCCTCAGCGACCTCGGTCGCGCCCTCGATGTTCAGGTCGGCAACGGCCACGTGAGCGCCCAGTTCGGCCAGCAGGCGCGCGGTGGCACGACCGATCCCGCTCCCGCCACCCGTGATCAGCGCGATGCGCCCCGACAGCTCACGCGGTTTGGGCGCCTGCGCGAGCTTGTAGCGCTCGAGCGGCCAGTATTCGATCTTGAAGGCCTCCGCCTCAGTGAGCGAGCGGAATCCGCCAAGCGCGTCCGCAGCGTCCTGGACCGCGATCGCGCGGTGGTAGAGGTCTCTGGCGAACTGTGTGCGCTTGCGCTCCGGGCCGGCGGTGATGATGCCGACGCCAGGTATCAGCACGACCCGCGGACCCGCCGGATCGCAACCAAATGGTTCTGTCTCGGCGTCGACGTTGCGTGCGTGATACCCGCGATACCAGTCCCCATATTCGGCGACACCACGCCTGAATGCCTCGCGCAGCTCAGCAGGACCCTCGGTGCTGGGATCGAAGTCGACCATCAGCGGCTTGTGCTTGGTCATGATCAGGTGATCCGGGCAGGGGGCGCCAACCTGGCTGGTCTCCGGCGCCCTCATCGAGGAAGCAAACTCGACCGCCTCAGGACTGCGATCAACCTGCAGGATCATCTGCCCGGTGTCCTCCAGCAGGGCTCCACGAAGAGCCGGAAGCGTCGCCTTCAGGAGCTCTTCCGCAGCATCCTGTTCGAGTGGAGCCACCTTCGCGCCCCCCAGCCCGAAGCGTCCGGCACCGGAGCGGGCCAGGACCTCAGCGGCACGCGATGTGAACTCAATGGTGCCGGCATAGCTCTCGGCGCCTGTCGCGCCCCAGGTCACAAGTCCGTGCTTCTCCAGCAGAACCGCCCGTGCTTTCGGATTAGCCTCGAGCAGGAGCGCGATCTTGCGGGACATCATGAATCCCGGGCGCTCGTAGTCCAGCCACACAGCCTCCTCACCGAACTCCTCCTCAGCGAGCTCACGCCCGCGCGGGTTGGAGGTCAAAGCGATGATCGCGTCTGGATGCGCGTGATCAACATGGTCTGCCGGGACAAATGCGTGCAGCAGTGTCTCGATGGATGGGCGCGGCTGGTCGGGGCGGAGCGCGCTGCGCAGCAGGTAGTCGACCATCTCCGCATCTTCCATCGCCTGACGATCGCGCAGCGGCAGCAGATCGTCCAGGCGCAGCCCCGGAAACCCAGCGGCCGTGATCGTCGCAAGGTCAGTGCCGGATCCCTTCACGAACAGTGCCCGAACGTTTCGTCCGGTGTGATCCACCACTGTCATCTTTGCCGAGGTGTTGCCGCCGCCCTGGTTGGCCAACGCACGATCGGCACCGAGCAGATTGGAGCGGTACACGAGCCCTTCAAGCAGATCGAGTCCGCCCGCCACGTCGTCATCCCACCTGCTCACCGGAGCCGGGATTCCTCCGAGCACACTGGAGATTCCAGTCATCAACCAACCGCCTCATCGTTTCGAATTGCACGCCGCAGATCCCGCGGCCTGACAGGTACCGGTTCACGCGGGCCCGGGTCGACCGTCATGACCTCCACACCGGCCTCACGCCATGCCTCGATCTCTGCCACCGGCGCGCTGGAATCGGTGATGATCCCGGCCAGATCCTCTGCCATCACAAACGCAAGCAGCGCACTACGGTGCCACTTGCTGCCATCAAAGATGCCGTAGACCTGCTCACAGGCATCCGCCATCTCCTGCTTGATCCGAACCTCATCCGGGCTCAGATCCATCAGACCGCGCTCCAGGCTGATCCCTCGGGCGCCCAGGAAGCCCTTGTTGATCCTGGTCGTGCGGAGCACGTCGGTCCCAAGGTCGCCCACCAGCGACATGGCTGAGAGTCGGAGTACGCCGCCGGTGACAACGACCGTGATACCGGGGGCGTCCGCCAGAGCCGTCGCAACGCGCAGGCCGTTGGGG
>JAKAED010000256.1 GCA_021820105.1 Actinomycetes bacterium
CTGGAACTCCTGCAGGAACCGGCCCTTCACCGTCCAGTCCGCGATCAGGCCATCACCCCGGTCAGGGTCATACAACCGCAAACCGATCTCCGCGTTCCAGATCTCCCTCAGCGCCTCCCGCACCTGAGGTGTGTCGGCGCCTATGCTCATTGTCGTTTGGATCCGCGTCTGCACTCGATATCGTCCCGCCGATGATCCACATGCAGCTACGCGCGAGTCACCTGCGAGCAGTCCTGGCCGGCGCCGCGCTGGTGATCGCTGCCGCTGGCAGCGCGGTTGGGCTCCCAGTCGCGCAGGCTGCGACCGTCACTCTGAAGGGCACAGCGGTTGCTGGCAATGCCTTGGATTTCACGGTAGTGCAACCCGGTAGGTCGGCGGGGCGAATCAACCAGATGATCAGCTACGCGAACAGGCTCGCAGCACATCACTATCGCTACGTGTTCGGGGGTGGACATCAGCACGTCCAGGTCGCGAGTCGGGGCAGCTCTCCCCCGCATGCGGTCGGCTTTGACTGCTCCGCGACGGTGGCGGCGGTGCTGGCGGCGGCCGACCTGTGGCCCAAGAGCCAGTCCGTTCCGGGCGACACCGGCGTGATCCAAGATCTCTTGGCCAGGCACGAGATCAGCCGCGGGGCGGGTTCGGGCCCCTATCAGGTGGACATCTACGATCGCCCTGGGTCTGACATCCAGATGAGCATTGACGGCGATGAGTTCGGGACGGGATACACCCCCGCCGGGGGCCCTGCATGGATGGGCGCCAATCCGGCTGACTTCCACGGCTATAAGACCTACCACGTGCTTCCGAGCGTGCTCAAAGACAGCAGCTCCTACAAGCACTACGTGACCTTTCGGTACACGGCCGGACCGGCCGGGATCCAGATAGCAAAGGATCTGAGCAACGGGACGGTGGCCCGGATCACCTACCGTCAATCAGACGGCAAACTGATCGCACTGCGGGCTACGTACCTGGGTGGCGTGCCGTTCCCGGGAGGATCCCCCGGCGCTGGGCAGAAGCCGACCACCACTGCCGGAGGCTGAAGCACTCCTGATCAGGTTGCCCCGTTCAGTCATTGGGGGGGCCGGCGTCGCAGGAGGAATGAACCGCAGCAGACGCACGCAGGCGAAGCGAATGTTCCCTCGCCAGTTCAGCAGCTGATCTCTCTGGTACTCCCCACTCCCACTCCTGCTGAGATTGCTTTCGGTGAGGAGCACGGTGGGTTCCCTCAAGCACGTCTATCGCCGCTAGACACGCCGCGCGAGCGCCTCCCATGCTGCCGCCCAGCAGCTCCAGCGCGTCCCTGGACCATGCGTAGTAGCCAGCAAGATCACCGATGCGCTCCAGCTCAGCGTCGCTGATAGTGAGCACACGCGCGCACAGCTCTGCCTCCTCGTATTGGGGCAGCAGGTTGTGCGCCAACTGCTCGCGCGTTGGTCGCATCCGCGGGAGCTGCATCGGCAGACCATACTCACGATCGTCCAACTCGTGGACAAGCCCCTGAGGTTGCCTTGGCGGCCACACCCCTGGCGTACGACTGGAACGTCTGGGAAGCCAGCCTGTAAGCACAGATACCCATAGGAGGACATGGCCGTGTATGCGACATGGAAGCGCGCCGATGGCCTACCAAGCGACCCTTTGATCAGACCCAATCAGCGGATTGGCGCGACGATTCTGAAGTCAGCCCGCAACTCCGTTGTCGTCACCGCCACGGTCGCTGAGTGGGAGCGCTGCACGGGCACGGAGCTCACGACCAGTGGGGGCTGTGCGGCGCCCGGCGCGCCGAACCTGATCTACGTCGCCCAGGAGCTTGAAGTCGCACCTACCGCGAGGGAAAAGAAAACGGTGGGTCCAGCGCGGTTGAGCTGCTGAGCAGGCGGATGGCCAGAGCAGCGTGCAATCCGCAACGGTTACTGTGACCCCGGCGTGACGTGTCTCCAGATCAGGGATCAGCCGGTCGTGACCGGAACCGTTTGTGAGGTGCCGAGCACCTGACCACTGGCACTCAATGCCTGGACGGCGCAGTAGGCCTCCGGCGCAGGTAGCGGTATCGACGTCTCAAAGCCGAGCTTGGGTGTGGTGGCCACCACAGTGGTCAGGGAGCTTGGGTCGGTGCCTGCCAGGACACGCCAAGCAGCCACCTCAGTGGCGCCGTTCCAGCTCGCATAGACGGTTGGGAGTCCGCCCGTTCCGTTCATGGCCGCCACCGCCGGCGGTGTGGTCGGCTGAGCGTGCCATGGAAAGCGATAGGCGCGATAGGAGGTGAAGCCAGCGCTCCAGATCTGTCGGCCGCTGCGCTTGTACTCGGAAATGTACGGTCCTGTCCCCCACCCAATGAACACATTGCCGTTGGGAAGCAGTTGCATGCTTCCCATAGCGTTCGCCAGCGTGTGCGGCGTGTGGGTGAAGCTCGCGACCAACGACGCGGTCCTGTCCGCGAGGTTGAGCTTGAGCAGCTTGCCGGAGGACTCCGTCTCAATCTTAGGCGCGGCACCATCATCAAACAGGGAGAGCGTGCCATTCGGGTAGAGGTGAGCGTCGTGTTGCCACTCAAAGTCTGCCCACGGCGACAGCGCAAAGTCAGATCCCTTACCGCCCAACTGCCAAACGATCCTCCCGGTCGCGCGGCTGATCTCGTAGACAGCCCAGGTGTTACGAGCTGAGATCAGTAGGTTCCCATTTGGCAGCTCCTGGATGGAGTTCAGATGGAAGTAGCTGAAAAGCTTCCCTGGGATCGGCCTCTTGTAGGTGTCGGTGATCGGCACGTGCCCGAGTGCGTGCCACTGCCACAACACCTCCCCTGTCTGGATGTCGAGTTCCTGGATCACGCAGTCCTCCACCGCCCCGCGACGCGGCCCGCCGACCGGACGCAGGTTTGTGCGGATCGGGACGTACGCGACAATCAGTGCTGTGTTCTGCGGGCTGATGACAAACTCGTGCAGGTTGGATCCATAGCCATAGCCTGCGTGTAGCGCGGCAACGGTCTGGTACGAG
>JAKAED010000257.1 GCA_021820105.1 Actinomycetes bacterium
CCGATCTCCGCCACTCCCCTCGCGGCGCAGCTCAACTGCTAGCCGCGTGTTTCCGGGGCGTCAGCGACGGCTCCGCGCTCCAGGGGAACTCGATCCATCGGTCCGTGCGCCGCCAGACGTAGTCACATTTGACCGTTGATTGCGGCTTCTCGTAGAGGGTCGCGATCCGCACCTCCCCCACCCGGGGGCCGCAGAACTCCTTCACCAGCGCGAGCGTGGCACCGGTGTCGGCCACATCATCGGCGATCAGCACCGCCGCGTCCTCCAGGTCCACCAGCTCAGGGACCGGCGGCAGGATGATCGGAAGGTCGAGGCGCTCGTCCACCCCGGTGTAGAACTCGACGTTCATCGTCCACGTGTTCTTGACGCCCAGCGCGTAACCGAGGCTCGCCGCGACGATCAACCCGCCACGGGCAATCGCCAGGATCAGGTCCGGCTGAAAGCCGTCGTCATTGATCGTCTGGGCCAGCGCTCGCGTCGCGGGGCCCACATCCGCCCAAGACAGGTTCTCGCGCTGATCTGTCACGACAGGCAAGGTACCGATCAGCCGGCGTCGGCGCACCGTGAGGGCTGATGCGAAATTTGCCCGACCCAGGGATTCAAGACCTCAGCTTGTGCGTGCGGAGCTTCTGCGTTGCTCCGCCCCGGACGGTCACCCGTATGGCGGTTACCCGTCGCGGCAGGTGCAGAGCAAGCTCGACTTTATGGCCGGCACGGATCCGGTAGGCACGGCGGCCGAGAACCTTGGACCCGCGGAGCAGTCGAACGACACCGACACAGCGAGCACCCGAGCACGAGAGGGTCAGACGGCCACGGCTGCGGAGGCGCGCAGCGACGATCGGTCGCTTGGCGGCCACAAAGACCGGGTCGGTGGTGAACGTCACCTTCACCTTGCCGTTCGTCGTAGCCGTCCCGACCGCCTTGGGGCCCTTGGGCGTCTCGATGTAGATGACGTCACCCTTGGCAATCGCCGGGTCGACGATCGTCAGCGTCAGCGGCTGGGCGGCCGTTGGGACGGAGCCGTCAGCGGTCATCCAGGAGATTCCAAACGCGGCCACGTAGGTGTTCTGGGTCGGGAGCGCCAGCACCTTGGTCGGGTTCACCGGGTACATCGAAACGGTTGTCCCGGCTGGCAGCGCGCCGGCGGGGACGGACAGCTGAGCGTTGCCGGTGCCAGTCGCGTAGGAGATGGTCGACGCCTGAGATCCGACCACGGCTGTTGACTTTGGAGCGCCAAATGTCAATCCGGTCAGGACGCTGGGCGGCGGTGCCTGCAGCGGCGAGCTCGACGAGGTCACCGTCACCGTGATCGCGGGGGGCACCGAGCCCGGCGCTGGGACGGGAGAGTAGAAGACGGTCTGCGTGGAGAACCTACCAGTGGCCTCGCTACCGAATTCGCCCCCTGAGTAGGTGGCGGTGATCGTGTGGCTGCCGTTAGCCAGGGTGACCGCGCACGTCGCCGTTCCGTCCTCCGACGCCGGAAAGTTTGTCGAGCCGCCCGGACCCGACGTCGCACCGAACTGCGTATGGATCAGCCAGCCGACGTAAACAGAGCTGCAACCGGGCAGTGGCGTCCCGTTCTCGCTGAAGGTCACGGTCCCGGAAGGTCGGCTGATGAGCGTGTTGGGGTCGAGTGTCTGGAGAGCCGCGCTCAGCACAACGGTGTCGCCGGTGACCTGGGCCGGGTTGAAGCCCATAGTCACCCGGTTCCAGATCGCGTCGAGCGTGAGCGGGTTTGTCGGACTGGACGATGATCCATAGGCCTGGGTGGAGGTCGACGCTCCGGAGTACGCGACGGCGAGGTTGAAGCTCCCGCTGTCTGCCGGGTTCCAGTCATAGGTGCACGTGGCGTTTCCGCTCGCATCGACCGGAACCGCACCACAGCCGGCGATGGTGAACGCCGGCTGGTTGTAGGACGCGGGCGGCGTCAGCGTGAACGAGACGGTCCCGCCCGGCGGCACTGGATCGACATGGGCAGTGAATGTCGACTCCGCGCCCGGGTCGGTCCCGCTGACCAACGGCAACCCGCCGTTCGTGGAAACGGCCGACTGTGCGACCGTCTGGGCGATCGCGTTGGAGGTCGCGCTGCTCCACGTGTGCGACCCCGAGTACGTGGCTACCACATTCCTCGTGCCGGCTGCCGCGAACGTGATCTGGCAAGTGACGGTGGCGCCGGTGACCGGCATGTCGGAACAGCCGGAGTAGGCGTTCCCACCACCTTCCTGCAATGTGACCGTACCGTCGGCGGGAGTAGCCCCGTAGGCGCCGCTGAGGGCGACGGTGAACGTCGCGGCTTGGTTGACCGTGACCGGGCCGGAAGGCCCGCTCAAGGTCAGCCCATCCCATTGGGGGAGATCATCCGTCACCGGGGCTGCTGTCGACGTCGCATAGCCGCCGGTCCCTGAGTACACCGCGCCGAAGGTCTGAGGACTCGCGGCGCCGAACTGGAATTGAGGACAGGTGGCGACGCCGGTGGTTGTATCGACCGCGACGCTGCCGCAGCCTGACACTGGAGCACCACCCATGGTGAATTGCACGGTGCCACCGTCCGGCACCGGGACGACGGTCGCCTGCAGATCGATCCAGTACAGGTAAGTGAATTCGCTCGTACCAAAGTAGTTGAACGGCTGCAGCTGCGGGGCCGCAGTCGCCTGCAGCGTCGTCGTCGTGGACAGGCCGCTCAGCAGCGGCACGATGACGACATGGCTCGTGGTGCTGGTCACGTTCTGGTTGTCCTGAACAGTGAGCTTGACCGTGTAGCTGCCGGCGCTCGCATAGGTGTGGGAGGCCGTCTTGCCGGTGCCCTGCGTGCCGTCACCGAAGTCCCACGCATACGAGGCGATCGAGCCGTCCGGATCGAACGACGAGGAGGCATCGAGCGCCACCGAGAGCGAGCCGGCGGCGGCAGACGGGGTTATCGTGAAGTTCGCCTGGGGCGGCTCATTGATCACCGGCGCAGTCGCGACGGTGATCA
>JAKAED010000105.1 GCA_021820105.1 Actinomycetes bacterium
CCGTACCGCCGCTCACCGTGACCGTGCCACCAGCACCACCAGCACCGCCGATGCCGCCGCCGCCGCCGCCGACACCAGCACCACCACCAGGACCGTTGTTGCCGGTCCCGCCCTGGGGGGAGGAGACCGTGCCGCCACTCACCGTGACCATGCCACCAGCACCACCCGCGGCAAAGTCGCCGCCACCGCCGCCGCCGACCCCAGCACCACCACCACCACCACCGAGCGTGGCGTCGTTCCCGCCGGTCGCGGTGATGGTGCCCGCCTTGATGTTGATCGTCCCCACACCAAACCCAGCCGTGTTCGGGTCGCCGCCGTTGCCGCCGATCCCGGCACCACCCCCACCGTTGTTGCTGCCGGCCCCGCCCACAGCGGTCACCGACCCCTGATCGGCCAGAACAGTGCTCGAGGTGTCGGTGATCGTGAGCGTCGCCGTCGACGGGACACTGATCGCGGCCAGACCCGCACCATTCGTGTCCTGGCCGGGGTTTGTGATCATCAGATCGCATCCACCCAGATCAAGGGTCACGCTCGCACCCGGCACGACCGACAGGCTCGCCGAAGCAGGCGCCGTGATCGAGTTGGTCAAGAAGAACGTCCTGGACTGCCCCGACGCGACACCACTCACATCCGCCTGCAATGAGGCCCAGGCGCCCACAGAGGTGGCTCCGCTGGGGACGGTGGCCGACCCGCACGCAGTACCCGAGGCGTAAGCGGACCCGCCGCCAAGCCCGAACACACCCGCCGCGGCAATACCGGCAACCGTAACCAAGAGCTTCCTGACCATCCAGCATCCTCCAGGGTCGACGTAGCTGACCGTCCGGGCGCCCAGTGCCCCCAAATAAGGAGTGGTGGAGGCTAGCAACATCCGTTGCCTGATACGGCAGGCAACGCCGCCGGATCAAACCAGTTCCGCGCTGTATTTGACAATCCGCATTGCGTGGGGTGGCGTAGGCCTGAGCCGCCTCCTCGGGCTTGAGGTCGGAGGTGGCCTGTACCAACGGGCGCTGCTCAGGGCTCTCCCGGGGTGTCGCGCAAATAGCTCTTGTGGCCTTCAGGGAAACCCTTATGCTTCCCGACTGATGGTCGCTGGACGCAGACTCGGACGGGGGCGCGTATCCGGCCGCACGGCCAAGCTTGTGATTCGTGCGCTGGCCGGGGTTTTTGCGACGGTCATGTTCGGGCTCGCCGCCCTGCCGGGCTCCGCGCTGGCCGCCGGAACGCTGAGCACCAGCGCGGCAACGAACGTGCAGATCCGCAGCGCGGTGCTGAACGGCAGCTCATCCGGATGGTCGGCTGGGGACTATTGCGCGTTCGAGTATTTCGACGGTGCGGCGGGCGGACCGACAGCCACTCCGCCGACCGGACCGGCCGTGCCGTGTGGAACGACGAGTACCCCCCAGGCCTACTCCTACACGCTGACCGGACTCACGCCGGGGGACACCTATTACTACGCCGCCGTCCACTGCGCGGCCACGATGGTCTCAAACGGGCAGACCTTCTGCAACCCGACGACTATCTATCCGTACGGCTGGGACCAGATCGACCCGTGCTGGTCCAACGCCGCATTCTGTCCGCACTTCACGGCGGGCATGCCCACCGGCACGACGCTCGCGGCAACGAACGTGCGGGGCACCAGTGCGACGTTCAACGCGACGTTGAACTTCCAGGATGAGGAATCGAACCTCGTCAACTACTTCTTCGAGTACTCAACCGACCCGAACTTCCTTGGCTACTCCAGCACCCCACTCGGCGGGCCGCCACTGGGATCGAGCGGGACCGCGACGGTCAGCCAGACCGTGACCGGGCTGACGCCGGGCACCCAGTACTACTACCGCGTGGTGGTGGGCAGCGGCGAGACGAACCACGGCCCCACCCCCGGCAACGGCGTGTCATTCACCACCGGCGGCTTTGTGCGGACCGATGCGGCCACGAGCGTGCACGTCGGCGGGGCGGTGCTCAACGGCGAGGTTTATGCCGGTGACACGGCGGTCAGCTACAGCTGGCTGTACTCGACCTCAAGCGCAACGAGCAACGGGGTGCTCAGCAACGGCGCCGTGGCGGTTGCCGGAGGCACGGTGAGCGCGGGCACCGATCAGAACGTCACGGCCACGATCAGCGGCCTGAGCGGCGGGACGACCTACTACTTCCAGTTGGTGACCAGCGACCCGTCCATTGTGGGAACCGTGGTCTCACTCACCACGCTGCCGTCCAACTGCAGCGCCAATGCGCTGAGCCTGTCTGATTCACAGATCGCCTCAACCGGGTTTTTGGTCACCGGCTGCTGGTCAGGCTTGGCCGGCGTGTACACCGGCAACGGCACGGTGGAGATCAACGGCGTCACGTTCTCCGGTCCCAGTACGGGGACCGTCACGATCGACACCAACAAGCAGCAGATCACCACCAGCCACGGCTATGACGTCAACGTGGGCTCGGTCCGGATGTACAGCGGCGCGCTGAGCGGGCCGATCAGCAAGGACTACTCAAACAGTTCAAGCGGCGGGACGCTGACCAGCGCCTTTGACCTGGGCGCGACCGACAGCAGCTCCCAGCTGTATGACCTGCCACTGGGCGGATTTGCGCGCCTGACTGCGAGCTCCCAGGGCGGCAGCACCGTTGAGATCTCCGCGCTGGGGCTCCCGAGCCTGTTCGGCGGCGTGACCGCCGACGGCAGCGTGACCGTCGCCGAGGACGGGACCGTCGACGGCGTGCACGCGCAGCTGGGTGACTCAATGATCGGTCCGATCACGCTGCCCGGGTTCACCCTCGACGGCGATCCCTCGACGAACACCTGGACCGGCGACGTCAATCTCATGTTCCCGCTGGCCAAGGTGGGGATCACCGCGACGGTGACAATCACCAACGGCAAGCTGAACGGACTCGGTGCCTCCTTCAGCGGAACTGACATCGCGCTGGATGACAGCGGCCTGTTCCTGGCCGGAGGCGGCTTCAGCACCATCTTCAGCCCGTTCACGTTGCAGGGCTCACTTGATGTGGCGTTCGGCCCGAAGGTCTCAGGCTATGACCTGCTTGACATCAACGCCGGCTTCTACGCGGGCTTCAACCAGGACCAGACGCTCACCGGCCTGCCGGGGATCACGGACGGAACGGTGCTGCACAACGTGCCGTTCACCTTCGGGATCGACGGGACGCTCAACCTTCTGGGCTTCATCCAGCTCGCCAGCACTGACTACCGCTACTACGGCGTCCCCGGCTGGCCGTTTGTGACAATGAAATCGTCGCTTGGCCAAGCGCTGATCGCCTCATGCGGGAAGTACGGGATCGGCTTCAGTCCGTCCCTGACCCTCGCCGGTGACGCGCGGGGGTCACAGTTCAACCTCGTCGCCAGCGGCAGCGCGTCCCTGGACCTCTGCGCGTTCCAGGTCTCAGTCGGCGTCCAGGGCGTGATCTCCAGCACCGGCATGGCGCTCTGTGGCTCATTCCTTGGCAACTCCGTCGGCGCCGGGCTCACCTGGCCAACCAGCTTCGGCAGCCTCTCTGACCTGACCAACAACTTCAGCCTCTACACCTCCGGCTGCAACGTCAGCAACTACTACACGGCGATCTCCGTCGCGCGCGCAGGCCACGCCTCAGGATTGCGAGCGCCGCTGCGCTTGCCCCCAGGACTGCCGTTTGCGGTCATTCGCGTGCGCGGCAACGGCGCGCCGCCACTGGTGCATGTGGCCGAGCCGCACGGCGCCTCAATCACGATGCAGAGCCTGCAGGGCGTGACCGCCGCCCGCGCCAAGTATCTGGTGATCCCTGACGCGGCCAACGACACCACCTACGTCGAGCTGACCCGGCCACGCGCCGGCAGCTACTCCGTCACCGCCCTGCCGGGATCCGCCCCGATCGTCCAGGTCGCCGCAGCCCACGGCGAAGCCGCCCCGCGGGTCCATGGCACGCTGCGCCGACGTGGATCACGGCGGATCCTGTCCTGGCACGCGCTGCGCACCCCGGGCCAGCGGCTGGTCTTCCGGGAGATCGGCGCCGGCGGCGACCGCACGCTGCTCAGCACCCGGCGCGCCAGCGGGCATTTCTCCTTCCGGCCGCTGCCAGGACTGAACGGCAGCCGGTCCATCGTTGCAGACGTCTACCGGGGCGGCGTGCTGGCCAAAACCATCCCGCTGGCTCGCTACTTCGGCCCGGTCATCACCAAGCCCGGCTCCGTCCGCAACCTGCGGGTCACGCGCAAGCACCGGCGACTGACCATCATGTGGAAGCGTGCGACGGGGACCATCGCGCACTACCTGGTGCTGGTCGCGACCTCGGATGGCCGCCACCGCTTGTTCATCACTCGCCATCCACACCTGACGCTGCAGTCAGTGCCGGCAACAGGGAAGGTTCTTGTGACCGTCACGGCCGCAAACGCGCTTGGGACACGCGGACCGATGGTGCGCTCAGGGCTGACCAAGCACAAGCACAAGCACAAGCCCAAGCCCAAGCACCACCGTTCGGCAAGGTAGCCACGGACGCTGATCCGGCGGTGGCACCTCAGCTCGCCACCGAAGTCGAGGGTGCGGAGCAGGTGCGCAAACCGCAGCAGGTTCGCCGGAGATCCCCGACCTCAACCTGCTGCGGTACGCACGGCGCGACGGTCCCCTCAGCGCGTGTGCACGGTGAGGACGTGCACGACACCGCCGTAACGGATCCCGATCTGCCAGACCCGGTGCACGGCCATCCGCGGGGTGAACGTCACGCCGATGTACCAGCGGCCGTGGCCGTCCGGGTAGAACGGCGTGTCAAGCCCACCCGGACCGCGCGGCGCAAGACCGGCCGCGAGATAGCGCGGCGCCGGGCCGGCCGTGCTGACCACGAGGGTGTAGGTGTGACCGAGCGCGACCTGGAAGGCGCCGTCCCGGTACGGGACGCCGACGAGGTAGCTCCCGAGGGTCTCGTAGCTCACGCGCGCGCCAGCGCGGTTCCCCGCCCGATCGGTCGCGGTCGCCGTCACCGTCACCGTGGCCACGCCCGTCGCCCGGTCGTGGGTCACCTGGCGGGAGAGCACGCAGCTCGCCACGCCAGAGAGCCGGTCGGTCGCCGCGCAGCGCACCGTCGGGCCCGTGCCGGTGAACGCCGCGCCCGGGCGGACCCCGGCCACACGCACGATCGGGGCCTGACGGTCGATATTGATGCCACGCACGCTCACCGTCGCCACCCCACCATCACTGGCGTGAATCGTCCGCGTCACCGACTGACCGCCGCCGTCACGGGAGAGCGTGACCGGCTCCGGGCAGCCGTTCACGAGCCTCGCCGGCGCGGACCGGCAGACGAACCCGATCCGCACCGGCGCGCGATACCACCCCGCGGCCGACCGGCGCCCCGGGCTGATCACCTGCGCGACGATGATCGGGTTTCCGCCCGCTGTCGACGCGGACGAACCGGTGAAGTCGGCGTCCCCCGAGTAGACGGCGGCAACCCGATGCACCCCATGGCCCAGCGTCAGCGTGAGCGTCGCCACCCCGCCGGCGAGCGCCGCGGAGCCGACCGTGCGGCCGTCGACGGAGAAGGTCACCGTCCCGGACGGGACGCCCGCCCCCGGAGCGACGG
Source organism: Actinomycetes bacterium (assembly GCA_021820105.1). GTDB lineage: Bacteria > Actinomycetota > Thermoleophilia > Solirubrobacterales > Solirubrobacteraceae > Palsa-465. Next base: position 5,551 of record JAKAED010000105.1, read on the forward strand.
GTTTGACCGTGGCGGTGAGCGACCCCGAGCCGACGTGCAGCGACACGCCCGAGGCCGCCTGGTCGACCGTCAACGGCACCGCCTGCGCGCTGGCCGACCTGTACACGCTCAGATCGGCCGGGGTGAAGACCGCCCCGATCGAATGCGACCCCGGGGCGAGACCGGCCGCGATGGCCGAGCTCACGGCCTGACCGGCCACCACCGGGATCGGCGAGCCGACAGCGGACCCGTCGACCGTGAACTGCACGGTGCCGCCCGGCACACTCCCGTCTGGCTCGGTCACGGTGGCCGTCAGCGTCGCGCCCTGCCCGGACGCCGTCACGCCGGGCGCACTCAGCGTTACCGTCGAGGGCTGCGCGACCACGGTGACCGACTGGGTGACCGTCGGTGCGGCGGCGTAGTTGCCGTCTGCGCTCGCCGCCTGGTTGACGTCGATGACGCACGTCCCGGCGTGCGCGTAGGTGACCGTCCCGGACCCGGAGCCGGTCTGGGTGACGGTGCAGGCGTTGGCCGGCGCGGTGGCCGCATCGACGCTGAAGAGCACCGGCTGGCCGGACCCACCGCCCGTCGCCGCGAGCGTCGCGCTGCTCCCCACCGTCGCGGAGGCGCCGAGCGGCGCGGCGACGATCGTCTGCGCGATCGGGTTGACCGTCAGCGTCGCGGGCGACGTGGGCACACTGGAGGACGACCCGCCGAATGCGTTGGAGAACACTGCCCGGTACTGGTTCCCGCTCTGAGCCACCGTCGCGCCGGTGAGGGTCAGCGTGTCGGACGTGGCGGCGCCGATGTTCGTGAACGAGGCACCGCCATCGGTGCTCACCTGCCACTGCACCGACGGGGCGGGATCGCCCGCCGCCGCCGAGGCGGTGAACGTCGCGGTCTGGCCGGCCGTCACCGTCGCAGCCTGCGGAGAGCTGACCATCGCGACCGGCTCGTAGTACTGCGCATACAGACTCTCCACCAACGGGCCTCCGCCGAACAAGCTCGGAAGATCCGTCGTGTCGGTGACCTGAATCCCGCTCGTCGCGGTGAACCAGCCGAGGAACGGATTCGACGCCGACGGGGGCGTCGGGCCGGCCGGAAGCGACTGTCCCGCCGCCGCGACGGTGGGCGCGTACACGTACTGTGATGGCGGCGCGCTCGACAGGCCACCGTTGACGCTGAATGCCAGCTTGTAGCTGTTGCTCTGCACATCCAGCGTCCCGCCCGCCAAGAGCGAACTCACAAAGCCAGAGCCCTCAATCGTGCCTTTGTTATCGAGGCTCGCGGCGCCCTGAAGCCACCCTTCGATGTCGATGACGCCGAAGTTGGCCAGGTTCTCGATGCCCAGGTCGAGTATCTGGCCGGCGGGAATGATGAGCTTCCCGAGGTTCGTCAGGATCAGGGTGTTGTCGGCCGGGTTCCCGACCGCCGAGGGAGCGGTCGAACCACCCGACGCAGTCAGGGTGCCGCCCAGATCGATCTGCAGCTTGCCGTCGTTGAGGGGGGGGCATGAGGCCTGGCACACGCCGGCGCCGACGCCGGGAGCGCCGGACCCGCCCTTAGCGGTGACGGTCCCGCCGGTGAGGTCAACGGTGGCACCCGCACCGCCCACCTGGGTCGCGGTGTTGGAGGAACCTCCGCCGATGCCCGCCGCACCGTCGCCGCCGGTGGCGGTGACCGCGCCGCCGGAGACGGTGACCGCGCCACCGTCGCCGCCGGTGCTCGTGCCTGAGCCGCCACCGAGCCCGGCGGCGCCGATGCCGCCGGTGGCGGTGACCGTTCCGCCTGAGATTGTGACCGTCCCGCCCGCGCCGCCGGTGGTCGAACCGGAGCCGCCGCCGATGCCGGCGCCGCTGTTGTACGGGGTGGCGCCGCCGCCGGTGCCGCCGGTGCCGCCGGTGGCGGAGACGGTGCCGCCGGAGATGGTGATCGAACCGGCCGTCTCACCCGTGCCGCCCGTGTTGCCGTTACCGCCGATGCCCGCCGCGTACGGCCCACCGACCGCGGTGAGCGACCCCGCGCCACTGATCGAGGTGTCCTCGATCGTCAGCGAGTCCCCCGACGGCACCTCGATCGCGGCGACGGCGCTCGTCGTGCTCGTCACCTTCAGGCTGTAGCCGTTCAGGTCGAGGGTGACTGGGTTCGAGCCGACGACGAGGTTGCCGCCGGTCGAGGCATCGATGTTCGCGCCGAGCTGGACCGTGCCCCCGCTGGCGACCGCCGACTGCAGCGCGCTGAACGTGGTGACCGGGGCGATCGGACCCGCCTGAGCGACCGCGGCCAGGGCAGCGGACAGCGCGAGCACCGCCCCGAGCGCCAGTGCGCGCGCCCGTGCTCGCCGCCCACGTCCTGTCCGTCCAGCGACGCAACCCAGCCCATCGAAAACAGGCCCCACGGCTTCCTCCCCGGTTCGGTGACACACACCCCCTGATGCGTGACCGGTGAAGCTAGCAAAGCGGTCCGACCCGTCGCAGCGCCATTGACCCCTACTACAGGGATCATCGAGCAGCGCGACCGCTACAGCCCGGACTGAAGCCTCAGACAGCCGAGCCCCTGGCCAGCGGGCCAGGGGCTCGGGTACAGCCTTCGAGGTGAGCGGCGGGGTTACCCCAGATCGCCGTTACCGTTCACCGGCTCATCTGAGGGCAGACCCAGGTCGGCGAACTCATCGGAAAAGCCGAAGGAGGAGTCGACGCTGCCCAGATCCTCCAGGTCGGAGAGGTCGGCGTGCAGGCCGCCAAAGTCGCCCAGTGCATCGCTGCCTGAGAGACCGAGCTCAGCCGCCAGATCGTCGTGATCCAGCAGACCGACCTCATCGATGCCACGGGGCAGCGGCTCGGACGGCTCGATCTCAATGCGGCGGTAGCGCTTCAGGCCGGTCGCCGCCGGGATCAGCTTGCCGATGATCACGTTCTCCTTAAGACCGTTCAGGCGGTCGACCTTGCCCTCAAGGGCAGCGTCGGTCAGCACCTTGGTGGTCTCCTGGAAGGAGGCCGCCGACAGGAATGAGTCCGTGTTCAGCGACGCCTTGGTGATCCCGAGGATGATCTCCTCAGCCTGAGCGGGCTCGCCGCCCTGCTCCATCACCGCGGCGTTGATGCGCGCGTACTCATGCCGGTCCACATACTGGCCCGGCAGCAGCTCCGTGTCGCCCTTCTGGTCGACGCGGACCTTCTTCATCATCTGGCGGACGATCAGCTCAATGTGCTTGTCGTTGATGTCCACGCCCTGGGACTTGTAGACCTCCTGGACCTCGCGGACCAGGTACAGCTCGGTCTCCGTGCGGCGCTCCTCAGGAGTCACGCCACCGTGGGCGAGGATCTCATGCGGGTACAGGGAGCCCTCGTTCAGCGGCTTGCCGACCTCCACATGCTCGCCGTTGCGCACATACAGCAGCGTGCGCCGCGGGAACGTGTAGCGGTGCTCCTCACCGGCGGAGTCGGTGATCACGACCGTGACCGACTTGTCGGCCTCCTCGATCGTGACGTTGCCCGAGACCTCAGCCATGCGGGCCAGACCCTTGGGCCGGCGGGCCTCGAACAGCTCCACGACACGCGGCAGACCGTGCGTGATGTCCGCGCCGGCAACGCCGCCGGTGTGGAACGTACGCATCGTCAGCTGCGTGCCCGGCTCGCCGATCGACTGCGCGGCGACGATACCCACCGCATCACCGATCTGGGCGATCTTGCCGGTCGCCATGGAGCGGCCGTAGCAGGCCTGGCAGACCCCGGTCGGCGCCTCACACTTCAGCACCGAGCGGACCGGCACGCGGATCAGCTCACCCTTCTCGGTCGCCGCGGTGAACGCTTCCACCAGGGAGACAAGCTCGCCACGGTCGATCTCAACGCCCTTCTCAACGATCACGGAACCGTCCGGGGCGCTGATCTGCTCGGCCGCGATCCGGCCAATCAGGTTGTCATTGGGCTCGCTGGTGGGACGCAGGCGGCGTGTCTCCGGGTCAATCTCCGTCTTGAAGACCGGAGCCTGGATGTACTCGCTGGTGCCGCAGTCCTCCTGGCGGATGATCACATCCTGTGAGACGTCGACCAGACGGCGGGTCAGGTAGCCCGAGTCGGCGGTACGAAGCGCCGTGTCGGCCAGACCCTTGCGGGCGCCGTGGGTGGAGATGAAGTACTCCAGCACGTCCAGGCCTTCCATGAAGTTGGACTTGATGGGGCGCTCAATGATCTCACCCTTGGGGTTGGCCATCAGGCCGCGCATGCCGGCCAGCTGACGGATCTGCTGGAAGGATCCACGCGCACCGGAGTTGGCCATCATGAAGATCGGGTTGAGCTCATCCAGGTGCTCGACCATGGCCTTGGCGACCTCGTCGGTGGCCTGGTTCCAGAGGCCGACGACAGCCTCGTGGCGCTCCTCCTGATCCATCTCGCCGTTGTAGTACTGCTGGTCGATCTCCGCCAGGCGCTCATCAAAGCCGGCGAGGATCTCCTCCTTGGTCGGCGGCGTCTGCACATCGTTCTTGGAGACGGTCACACCCGCCAGCGTGGCGTACTGGAAACCAATGTCCTTGAACGCGTCCAGCACCTGGCTGATCGATGCGGCCCCGTAGCTCTGCACGAGGTCGTCCACCAGCCGGGTGGTGTCCTTCTTCTTCATCGAGCGGTTGACGAACTCATACTTCGACGGGTCGAAGCTGTCGCCCATGGCGGCCTCGACCGCACGCTCGATCTTGTCGTTGTAGATGATCCGCCCGACCGTGGTCAGCACGTGACCGCGATCAGACTCACGCGGCCGGTACTCAGCAATGTCGTGCAGGCCCACCACACCGTGCTCATATGACCACTCCGCCTCCTGGGCGGTGCGGAACACGTGCGGGCGCGGGTCGTGGGTGGCCGGGTCGATCTTGGCGAGCTCCTCCGCATCCGGACCGTAGGTCAAGTAGTAGGCGCCCAGCACCATGTCCTGGGCCGGGACCGCCAGCGGCGCGCCGTGGGCGGGGCTCAGGATGTTGTTGGCTGAGAGCATCAGGATCCGGGCCTCTGCCTGCGCCTCCGCACTCAGCGGGAGGTGCACAGCCATCTGGTCGCCGTCAAAGTCCGCGTTGAACGCGTGGCAGACCAGCGGGTGGACCTGAATCGCCTTGCCCTCCACCAGCACCGGCTCAAACGCCTGGATGCCCAGACGGTGCAGCGTCGGCGCGCGGTTGAGCAGCACGGGATGCTCGTGGATGACCTCCTCCAGCACGTCCCAGACCTCGGGGATCATCGAGTCGACCATCTTCTTGGCCGCCTTGATGTTTTGCGCGGACTTGCGCTCCACCAGGCGGGCCATGATGAACGGCTTGAACAGCTCAAGCGCCATCAGCTTCGGCAGACCGCACTGGTGCAGCTTCAGCCATGGGCCCGACACGATCACCGACCGGCCGGAGTAGTCGACGCGCTTACCCAGCAGGTTCTGGCGGAAGCGGCCCTGCTTGCCCTTGAGCATGTCTGACAGGGACTTCAGCGGACGGTTGCCCGGGCCGGTCACCGGCCGGCCACGACGGCCGTTGTCAAACAGCGCGTCAACGGCCTCCTGCAGCATGCGCTTCTCGTTGTTGACGATGATCTCCGGCGCGCCCAGATCGAGCAGCCGCTTGAGGCGGTTGTTGCGGTTGATCACACGGCGGTAGAGGTCGTTGAGGTCGGAGGTCGCAAAGCGGCCACCGTCCAGCTGCACCATCGGGCGCAGCTCCGGCGGGATCACCGGCACAGCCTCAAGGATCATCATCTCCGGCTTGTTGCCGGAGTTCAGGAACGCGGTGACGACCTTCAGCCGCTTGACGGCACGGGCCTGCTTCTGACCCTTGGCGGTCTTCACCTGGTCCTGCAGGTCCGCCGCCTCAGCCTCCAGGTCGACCTGCTGGAGCAGGTCGCGCACGGCCTCGGCACCCATGCCGCCACGGAAGTACTCACCAAAGCCGAACGGTGAGCCGAAGCGGTCCTTGAGCTCGCGGAACAGGGTCTCGTCGTTGACGACGTCCTTGGGCTTCATCGACTTGAACAGGTCCCACACCTGGCGGATGCGCTCAGCGGCGTCCTCCATGTAGGCCTCGGTGTCGTCAATGTCGGCCTGCAGGCTCTTGCGCACGTCCTTGGTCAGCTTCTCGCGCTCCTCCTCGGAGAGCTTGGCGACGTTGACGTCCAGCGAGTCGGCCCACAGGTGGTCATCGTCTGAGAAGTCGCGCGTGACCCTGGCGGTCTGCAGGAACTCCACCCGGCGCTCAAGGGACTCCTTGAGCTCGAGCATGCGCTCCTCCTTCTCAGCCGCGTAGCTGTCGAGGGTCTTGTTGACCTCAACCTCAAGGTTGTCGAGGTCACGCACGCGCGCCTCGTCATCCACCCAGGTGACCATTGAGGCCGCGAAGTACAGGACCTTCTCAAGCTCCTTGGGAGCCATGTCAAGCAGATAGCCGATGCGGCTGGGCACGCCCTTGAAGAACCAGATGTGGCTGACCGGGGCGGCCAGGTCGATGTGGCCCATGCGCTCACGGCGCACCTTGGAGCGCGTGACCTCAACGCCGCAGCGCTCGCAGACGATGCCCTTGTAACGGACCCGCTTGTACTTGCCGCAGTAGCACTCCCAGTCCTTGGTGGGACCGAAGATGCGCTCGCAGAAGAGCCCGTCCTTCTCCGGCTTCAGCGTGCGGTAGTTGATGGTCTCCGGCTTGGTGACCTCCCCTGAGCTCCAGGAGCGAATCTGCTTGCTGGAAGCGAGGCCGATCTCAATTGCGTCGAAGTTATTGATGTCGATCATGTTGCTCCCTATGCCTCGTCTTCTTCCAGTACGCCCTCAGCCTCGCCGGGACCGATGTCCTCGTCGAGCATCGGGTCGCTGTCAGCGGCAAAGTCCTCCGCCTCCAGGTCCTCACCCGAATCGAGGTCCGAGTCCTCCTCCTCAACCTCATCGGCCGAGGCCTCGACGGTGTCGCCCTCATGCTCGACCGCCTCATCGGCGGCGCCGTCATTGGAGCGCACGCCGCTGAGATCGATGCCCAGCTCCTCAGCGGCCCGCAGGAGGTCGTCGTCCTCCTCACGCATCTCAGCGCGCTCGCCCTCTTCAGAGACGACGTTGACGTCCAGCGCCAGGGACTGCATCTCCTTCAGCAGCACCTTGAACGACTCCGGGATGGACGGCTCGGCAATGTTCTCGCCCTTGACGATCGCCTCATAGGCCTTGACGCGCCCGACCGTGTCGTCGGACTTGATCGTGAGCATCTCCTGCAGGGTGTAGGCGGCGCCGTAGGCCTCAAGTGCCCACACCTCCATCTCACCAAAGCGCTGACCGCCGAACTGCGCCTTACCGCCCAGCGGCTGCTGGGTGACGAGGCTGTAGGGGCCGGTGGAGCGTGCGTGGATCTTGTCGTCGACCAGGTGGTGCAGCTTCAGGATGTACATGCAGCCGACCGTGACCGGCTGGGCAAACGGCTGCCCGGTGCGGCCGTTGAACAGCTGCACCTTGCCGGAGGCCTGCTCACCGACGCGACGGCTCTCATCGACATCCATCTGGACGCGACCGCCGGCCGCGGCGTGCTCCTTCTGCCACTGCACCAGAGCGTTGTCCACATCCACCACGCCCGCGCCGTCAAAGACGGGGGTCGCGACGTAGACCTTCGGCTTGGCGCCGTCAACGCTGTTGGGGGCGACGGCACGACGGGTGGCGTTCCTGCCACGCTCGTTGTCACCGTCATACCAACCGTTCAGCGCAACCCAGCCAAGGTGCGTCTCCAGGATCTGGCCGAGGTTCATACGGCTCGGCACACCCAGCGGGTTGAGGATCACGTCAACCGGGGTGCCGTCCTCCAGGAACGGCATGTCCTGGATGTCGACGATCTTGGAGATGACACCCTTGTTGCCGTGGCGCCCGGCGAGCTTGTCGCCCTCCGAGATCTTGCGCTTCTTGGCGACAAACACGCGCACCAGGTCGTTGACGCCGGGCGGCAGGTCATCACCGTCATCACGGCTGAAGGTCTTGACGTCAATCACGACGCCACCCTCACCGTGGGGGACCTTGAGGCTGGTGTCACGGACCTCACGCGCCTTCTCCTTGAAGATCGCGCGGATCAGCTTCTCCTCAGCCGTCAGCTCGGTCTCGCCCTTGGGCGTGACCTTGCCCACGAGCAGGTCACCGGACTGGACCTCAGCACCGATGCGGACGATGCCGCGGTCATCCAGGTTGCGCAGCGATTCCTCGGAGCGGTTGGGGATGTCGCGGGTGATCTCCTCATCACCGAGCTTGGTCGTGCGGGCGTCGATCTCATACTCCTCAATGTGGATCGAGGTGAGCTCGTCATCCTGGACCAGGCGCTTTGAGAGGATGATCGCGTCCTCGAAGTTGTAGCCCTCCCAGGGCATGAAGGCGACCAGCAGGTTCTTACCAAGCGCCATCT
>JAKAED010000106.1 GCA_021820105.1 Actinomycetes bacterium
CCCCGAGGCAACCGAACCAACCGCATGCGCGATCTCCTCGATCGCACGCCCGGCCTCCTCACTCGTGGACGCCATCTGCGTCGAAGCCGCCGACAACGACTCACTGCTGTGGGAGATCTCCTCCAGCATCGTTGTCAGTTTGGAGCGCATGTCGTTGTAGCCGCGGACCGCGGACTGCGTGTTCTCCAGCATCTTGTTGAACACGCCTGCCAACTGCCCGATCTCCGCGCCCGGTGACGCGATGATCGGCTCGGTGGTCGGCTCGACCGTGATCCGCAGGTCACCGTCGTTCATCGCGCGCATCGCGCTCTGCAGGTTGGTCAGACAGTTGTCGCTGAGCGACTCCATGCGATCGCTCAATGCCTCCAGACTCGACTGGTCGCCGAGCTTGCCGCGCAGTGTCTCGCGCATCTGGTTGTAGCCATCCAGCGACGCCTGCGCGCTCTGGATCATCGCGTTGTAGCTGTCGGCGACAAACCCAACGGACTCACCCTGAACCTCAGCCGTGATCGGCTCAAGCTGAGCATCCACCGCAACGGTCAGATCGCCGTCGTTGAGTGACTGCAGACCCTGTTCGAGGTTCTGCAGGGTTCCCAGCAGGTCGCCCATCCCGGATTCCAGCTTGCGGGTGGTCGCATGATCGCCAAGTGCAGCTCGCATCTGATCCTGCATGTCCACAAACGCGTGACCCAGCTCATCGCCGTCCGACTTGGGCGTCAGCTCCACGTTCAGGTGCCCGCCGGCGAACTCGCGCGCCGCCTCCGACATGGATCGCAGGTGCGCTATCACCGCTCGGAATGAGTCTGCGACCTTGCTGATCTCGTCGCGACCATGCACGTCCAGGACCACATCGACCCGGCCCTCGGCGACACGGTCAGCAGCAGCTGCGACCTTCTCCAGCGGGCGCGTGATCGAGCGGATGATCAGCACCGTGATGATCAGCGCGATCACCAGAGCAACGACGCCGATCACGATTGAGAGCGTCAGCCGGCTGTTGGTGGTCGCCGGGATCCGTGCGCCGATCCGCTGTTGCTTGGCGCCCAGTTCTGAGCGCAGCTGACTGAAGGCCGTGGCCAGCTTTGCCGAGACGGCGCCGTTGGCGATGGTCACATCGCGAATCCCCTGCAGCGTTAGGTTGGCTCGCGCCGCCGGGCTGGTGACGCTGCTGAGCCCGGTGATCGTCGCGTGCATCCGGTCGGTCCAGCCGTTGTAACCGTTGAGGTCCTTGAGGACGGCTTTGGTCACGGCTCGCGTGTGGGCCGAGATCGGCGTTCCCAGGATCGCCTGCAGATTGCTGTTCGCCTGGGCGCGCCCCTGCAGCACCTGCTGCCAGGTCGCAGCCATCAGCTTCGCCTGCGCTGGATCGTGCAGAGCGGCCAGCGAGGTGTACATGTTGGTCTGGTCGTCGGCCTGTTGCCAGCCGAGGTACGCCGAAGCGGCGTGGTCCTTGTTCGAGCCCGGGATCTGAGCCGCGTTGTAGGCCGACTTGACGCTGCTCAAGCCGGTGATGGCCATCACCGCAACCAAGGTGAGCAGCGCTGAGAGCGTCCCGCCCAGCGCCAGCAGGCGCGCCCGGACGGTCATTGAGCCGATACGGAGCGGCAGGCGAGGGCCGGCATCCCTGTTGTGTTCTGGCGCCTCCGCCTGCCCTGGCGCCCCGGTCGAATTAACCATATTGGTGTGGACTTCGGTCATTTAGACGGATGGCCAAACGGTATTTGGCCGCAGACATTCTGCGGCCAAATACTGAATTTGTGACCATCGTGAACCCGGCCCCAGCCCGGGTGGGGTGTTTGCTGCTTTTAGGCCAGTACGAATTGGCCGACGAGTTGTTCCAGTTCCTCGGCGGTGGTGGCCAGTTGTTGGGCGCTTGCGGCGATCTGTTGGGTTGATGCGCTGGTCTGTTCGGTTGAGGCTGAGACCTGTTGGGTGGAGGCGCTTGAGGATTCGGCCACCGCGGCAACGGAGTTCATGCTGTCGCGCATGCGGTCTCCGGAGGCGGCGATCTGGCGGATTGATGCGGCGATCTGTTCGACCCGTGCGCTCATGTCCTCGACGCTGTGTCCGATCTGCAGGAACGCTTCGCGGGCCTGTTCGACGGTTGCGACGCCGCCGTTTGTCTGCTCGGTGCCCACCTCCACGACCTGCACCGCCCGTTGGGTCTCCTGCTGGATCTGTTCGATCAGTTCGGCGATTGTGGCGGCGGCCTGCTGTGACTCCTCGGCGAGGTGGCGGACCTCCTCGGCCACGACCGCGAACCCGCGGCCGTGCTCGCCGGCGCGAGCGGCTTCAATCGCCGCGTTGAGCGCCAGCAGGTTGGTCTGGGCGGCGATGCCGGTGATCGTCTCCACGATCCCGCCGATCTGGTCGGACTTCTGGCCGAGTGAGCGGATCGCCTCGCTGGTCTGTGAGCTTGAGTCGCGCACGGCCTGCATCGCGCTGCTGGCGGCCTCCGCCGCGCCGACGCCCTCACGCGCGAGCGTGCGGGCCTGCTCGGCAGCCTCCGCGGTCTCATCCGCGGTCTGTGCGGAGATCCGAGAGGCCTCAGCGAGCTCGTCGGTCACGCGCTTGGCGTCGTCGACCTCACGCACCTGCTGCTCAGCCCCCGAGGCAACCGAACCAACCGCATGCGCGATCTCCTCGATCGCACGCCCGGCCTCCTCACTCGTGGACGCCATCTGCGTCGAAGCCGCCGACAACGACTCACTGCTCACGGAGATTCCACGGATCATGTCGGTGAGCTTCACCCGCATGCCGTTGTAGCTCTCGATCGCACCGACCGTGTTGGTCAGCATGCCGTTGAAGACCTCGGCGAGTTCGCCCACATGGCGTCCCGCAGCGGCCTCGATCGGCTGCGTCACCGGAGTGACAGTCCGGGTGAGGTCACCGTCGTTCATCGCCTGCAGCGCGTCGCGAAGCTCGGTGAGACAGACCCGGCGCAACGACTCCATGCGCTGAGTCAGCCCGTCCAGGCTCGACTGGTCGCCGAGCTTGCCGCGCAGCGTCTCGCGCATCTGGTTGTACCCATCCAGCGACGCCTGCGCGCTCTGGATCATCGCGTTGTAGCTGTCAGCGACAAACCCAACGGACTCACCCTGAACCTCAGCCGTGATCGGCTCAAGCTGAGCATCCACCGCAACGGTCAGATCGCCGTCATTCATCGACACCAGTCCGCGCTCCAGTAGCTTGAGCGTCTCGAGCAGCTCGTCCATTCCGGACTCCAGTTGGCGGCTGGTCGAATGATCACCGAGCGTCGCTCGCAGCTTGTTCCGCAGCGTCGTCAGCGCGCTGCCCAGGACATCACCGTCAGACTTGGGGGCAACCTGCGGATTCAGATTCCCCGACGCCAGCTCATTGGTCACGGTTGCCATGCCGCAGAGGTGCGCGACCACGGCTCGGAACGATCGCGCGACCTTGCTGATCTCATCATTGCCAAGCACCTCGACGTCCACGTCGACTCGGCCCTCGGCGACCAGGTCAGCTGCCGCGGCGACCTTTGCCAGCGGGCGGGTGATCGAACGAATGATCACCACGGTGATGGCGGCGGCCAGCAGCAGTGCCAGGAGTCCGATCAAGATTGAGAGCGTCAGCGTGCTGCTCACCGTCGTGGGGATCTGCGCGCCAGTCACCCGTTGGTCGCGCGTGATCTGGGCGTTGAGTCTGTTGAACTCGGCCTGCAAGGTGTTGGAGACCTTGACGTTGCTGACCGTGATGTCCTTGACCCCCTGCAGGATTGCGGCTGTCTGCGCGGCGCCGCGGAGGCTGTTGATGTTTCGCAGCGTCTCATACATCCTCGTCGTCCAGCCGTTGTAGACCGGCATGTTCGTGGCGATCGCATGCACGAGCGTCGCCGTCTGCGGGGAGAGGTGGTTGCGCTCGACCAGCCGCAGGTACCTGTCGACCTGGGCTCGTCCACCGAGGATCTGCTGCCATGTGGCCTGGGCCAGCGCGTTGTTCGCCGGGTTGTGCAGGGCCTGCACGGCCGCGTACATGTTCATCTGATCGTCCGCGGTCAGCCAGCCCTGGTAGATCTGGGAGACGTAGGCCTTGTTGGTGGTCGGAATCTGATCGGCGTTGTAGGCCGAGCGGATCCGGGTCACGCCGGTGACCGCGATCACCGCGACCACCGCGAGCAGGACGGCGAGCGTGCCGCTGAGTACGATCAGGCGTCCGCGAACGCTCAGGGAGTTGATCCGAGCCCAGAGCCCGCCGGCTCGGTCGGCGGAGGTGGATGGCGCCCCAGACTGCTCGGGCGCTGAAGCGATGGTCGTCATGGACCATCTATTCGTACTTTTCCGCGAACTGCTTGAGGCTTTTTACGTGATCTAAACGGCGGCGACTACCGACGCGCGGCCGCCGACACTCAATCAGGAAAGTGGTGAGATTTGCAGCGCAAGGCTCTCTGCCTGGATCAGCTGCTCATCCACGAGTTTCAGCCCGGATTGCCAAAATTCCGGATCCGTGAGATCGATCCCAACGACCTTACCCAGCTCCTCTGGGGTCAGCGACCCACCGGCGCCGAGCATCGCGAGGTACCGGGGAACCAGATCCTCACCCTCTTCCCGGTAGCGGCCGTAGACGGACAGCGCCAGCAGCTGGCCGTAGGCGTATGCGTAGACGTAGCCTGGAGTGTTGATGAAGTGGGGAATGTAGGACCACCATGAACGGTACCCGGGGGTGATCTCAACGGCGTCCCCGAGCATCTCGCTCTGGCTCTCGACCCAGGCATCGGACAGGGCCGCCACCGATAGCTCACCGGCCTCCCGGCGACGGGTGTGAACCAGATGTTCGAAGCGGTTCATCGCGATCTGTCTGAACACCGTTGCCACGGCGTCGTCGATGCGCCCGGCCAGCAGCTCCAGGCGTTCAGTGCCGGCATCGGCTTCGGACAGCAGCCGCTCAAACACGAGCGTCTCACCAAAGACCGAGGCCGTCTCGGCGACCGTCAGCGGGGTGCTCTGGTGGAACACGCCCTGACGCTCCGCCAGCACCGCGTGCAGGCCATGCCCGAGCTCGTGCGCGACCGTCAGCACGTCCCGTCGGCGGGCGGTGAAGTTGAGCATCACATAGGGGTGCACTCCGTAGACGGTTGCGCAGAAGGCTCCGCCACGCTTGTTCTCGCGGACCGGCGCGTCGATCCAGCCCTCGTCAAAGAAGCGCCGGGTGATGGCACCTGCCTCCGGTGAGAAGCGCGCGTAGGTGTCGACCACCAGCTCGCGGGCCTCAGCGAAGGAGAAGAGCGGCTCGGTGGTGGCCACGGTCGCGCTGCGGTCATAGTCACGCAACCTGTCCAGACCCAGCAGCCTGGCCTTCAGGCGGTACCAGCGCTGTGGGATGTCATATCGCTCCCGAACGGCGCTGATCAGCGCCATGACCGACTCGTCTGAGGCCTCGTTGGCCAGGTTCCGGGCGGCGAGCCAATGCGGATACCGCCTGAGCCGGTCGTCAACCGACTTGTCGTACAGGAGCGTGTTGTAGATGAAGGCGCGTGTCCGCAGCCCCGGCTCCAGGGCCTGGCTGACCGCCTCGGCCGTGCGCTGCCGCTCACTTCCATCAGGGCTCAGCAGCCTGCTGAGCGCCACGTCCAGCGGCGCCTCTGCATCGTCCAGCCTGACCCTGATGGCGGCGATCTGCTCGCCAAAGAGCCGCGTCCAGGATGCGCTGGAGGCGAGGCTCTTCTCAGCCATCACCTTCTCCTCAGGCTCGGAGAGCAGATGCGGTCGATATCTACGGGCGCTGCGCAGGTGATGCGCGCAGAACTGGAGATCTGCGCCGCCACTGAGCAGTTCATCAGCGCGCTCGTCGGGCAGCGCCGCCCACTCCAGTTCGAAGAACAGCAGCTGTGTCTCCAGCTCCGTACCACGCTCCTGGACACGTTGGAGGAGCGCGCCGCGTTCGGGGTCGGCGCTGTCGGTGGTGAACTGGAGCATCGCGTAGCTGCCCGCGCGATCCACGAGTTCCATGATCGCTGCCAATTCCAGCATCGCCTCGCGCAGGCCGTCGGAGTCCAGCGACGTCACGCGCCCACTGTGGCGGTCCGCAAAGCGGGCTCCGCGTGCCAGCGCCTCTTCCAGCAAGCGTTCAACGCCCGCTGGTCCTTCACCGTGGACGATCGGTGCCAGGTCCCATCCGGTGTCCAGAAGCTCGGGATCGGAGAGCAGTTCCTCAGCGTTTGCCATTGAGGCGAGCTTACCGGGCTGCGCCGCCGGCGGTCACCTCAGGTCAGCACGGGGCGGGCGCGCTCAACCTTCCGCAACGGCAGCTGTCGCGATCGGATGCAGCTCCAGCCGCCGCCGACCGCCGACCGCAACAGCAACCCGACCTGAGAGCAGCGCCTCCAGGTCGGCGCCAACGAGCTCCCGGCGCCAGCCGGCGAGGGTGCGTACGTCCGGCTCGGGAGCGGCCTGTCGCGCTGCCGCGATGATCTGTTCCAGGTCGCTGCGTGAGGCGATCAGCTCGTAGGCAAGGCCGGCCTCCATCGCACGCGCGCGCAGCAGGGCTTCCGCCAAGGCGATCAGAGGGGTATCGCTGGCGTCGGAGTGACCGCGCCGTTGCTCTCTGGGGATTGCCGGGGCGGCAAGTCCCATGGCCACTGCCTCAAGCACGCTGCTGCCGCGGCGCCGGATGAACGACTGATGGATGCCTCTGATCAGGCTCAGCGCATCCAGTTGCTGCGGATGCCGCTTGGCGAGTTCGAGCAGCGGCGGATCCTGCAGCACCTGCCCGACCGGCCGATCCTCGGCCGCGGCGATGCGCTCGCGCCAGGCGGCCAGTTCCTTTGCGACCGCTCGGGATTGCGGGTCCAATTGACCGACGCGCGGGAGTCGCTCCCAGGCTGTCTCAGGGTCGCGCTCATCCGTGGCTGACTCGAGCCGGCGGCACTCCTCGACCGCCCAGTCAAGCCGGCTGCTCTCACCCAGCCGCTCCTTGATGCGGTCTGCCAGTTGCAGCAGGTGTGCAACATCCTCGGCGGCGTAGCTCAGCTGTTCACTGGTCAATGGGCGTGCGTCCCAGCGTGTGTAGCTGGCGGTCTTGCCCACCCGGAGGCTCAGGACGGAACCGAGCAGATTCGCGTACCCGGCCTGCGCGCTCTCGCCCACAAAGCCTGCTGCGATCTGCGTGTCAAAGAGGTTCGTGAGTTGCGTGGACCATGCGCGCTTGAGGATCGCCACGTCCTGGCGCCCCGCGTGCAGCACGACCTCGATGCCGGGGTCGGCCAACAGCTCAGCCAGCGGCTGCACATCAACGCTGCGGTCAAGCCCGTCGATCAGGATCGTTCTGATGCCGGTGGGAACGTCGGCGTCCTCGACCGCCACCTGAGTCAGGCACAGCAGCGCGCGATAACGACCCTCCGACATGAACTCCGTATCGATTCCAAGCCGGCCGCGGCTGCGCGCGATCCGGGCAACCGCCTCCACATCGGCTGAATTGGCTAGTCCGTGCATGACGGCACCCTATCGCTGATCACCGTTTTCAGGCTCATGGGCGCGGGTCGCGTCGCGCCTCAACACCTAGCGCAGTGGTAGGATTTACCACGATGATCTTTTCCTCCAAAGCTGAATATGGAGTCCGGCTGATGGTTGAGCTCGGGCGTCAGAACCCGGAGCAGCCCACGAGTCTCAAGGTGATCGCCGATGTTGAGGGGCTGCCGCTCGCCTATCTGGAGCAGGTGGTGGCGCGGCTTCGGAAGGCGGACCTGGTGATGAGCGCAAGAGGAGCCCACGGTGGTTATTGGCTGGCCCGGGAGCCGAGCGAGATCACGATGTATGACGTGGTGGCTGCGCTGGAGGGCCCAATCGCCCCGATGGAGTGCTTCGTGCACGACCAGATGGAGCGCATCGTCTGCTCGCACATGCCTCAGCAGCGCGGTGCTGGTCCTTGCGCCACGAAGCTGCTCTGGACGCGTGTTCAGGGCGGCATCATCCGCTCGCTGCAGACGACAACCCTTGCGGAGCTGGTGGAGTTCTCCCGTCGCGGGGAAGCTGAGCTGGAAGCGGAGCCGGGGCGCGCAGACACCGGAGCACCGTCTCTGGTGCTGCATGGCGTTCTGGCCCCGACCGCCCGCTGACTCACAAGCGGGCAACCGAGTTTCTGAAAACACCTAAACCCGAGAGACTGATGTCCGACCTAGAGATTCGAAACCTTCATGTTCGCGCCGGAGAGAAGGAGATCCTGCGCGGCGTGGACCTGACCGTCGGCGGCGGCGAGATCCATGCCTTGATGGGCCCCAACGGCTCCGGTAAATCAACGCTCGCAAACGTGATCATGGGCCATCCGAGCCTCGAGGTGACGGAGGGCGAGATCGTCTGGGGCGGAGAGAACATCACTGAGGCCGATACCGATGAACGTGCCCGCATGGGCCTGTTCATGGCCTTCCAGTATCCGGTCGCAGTCCCCGGTGTCACCGTCACCAAGTACCTGCGGACCGTGCTCAATGCGCATCGCGCCGCGCGCGGTGAGGCGCCGATTCCGCTCAAGGAGTTTCGCGAGACGGTACAGGCGGCAATGGAACTGACCAAGGTGCCTGAGGAGTTCACGCGTCGGTATCTCAATGATGGTTTCTCCGGAGGCGAGAAGAAGAAGCTCGAGATCCTTCAGCTGGCCGTCCAGAAGCCCTCACTGGCGATTCTCGATGAGACGGACTCGGGGCTCGATATCGATGCCTTGCGGATTGTTGCCGAGGGTGTGAACACGGTTGCGGGTCAGCAGGGAACTGAACTCGGCGTGCTGATCATCACCCACTACCAGCGGATCCTGCACCTCGTTGCGCCGAGCCACGTGCACGTGCTCTACAAGGGGCGGATCGTCAAGCAGGGTGGACCTGAATTGGTGGAGGAGCTGGAGGCCAAGGGCTACGGCTGGATCACCGACGAGGTGGATGCGGCAGCGGTCTGATGGCAACACAGGCAGTCAACATCGCCGGTGTGAGCACGGAGTTCCCGGTTCTGGGTCGCGACCCGGAGTTGGGTGCGGTCACGTACCTGGATTCGGCGGCTACCTCGCAGACGCCTCAGGTCGTGATCGATGCGATCGTCGACTACTACAGCAACCATCGGGCCTCGGTGCACCGCGGCGTCTACCCGTTGATCATCGAGTCAACCGAGCTCTATGAGGGCGCTCGCGATCGGATCGCGTCGTGGCTGGGTTCAACGCCGCAGGAGACGATCTTCACCGCCAACGCAACCTCGGCTCTGAACCTGGTGGCGCACTCATGGGGGCGAGCGAACCTGAAGCAGGGTGACGTTGTCCTGGTCACCGAGATGGAGCACCACTCCAACCTCGTTCCATGGCAGCTGATCTGCGCAGAACGTCAGGCCGAACTCAGATACATCCCTGTACTTGATGATGGGACACTTGACCTGAATGTCTACGGGCAGCTGCTCGAGCTGTCTCCCAAGTTGGTTGCCGTCTCCCACGTCTCAAACGTGCTCGGGACGATCAATCCCGTGGCTGAGATCACGAGGTTGGCGCATGGGGCCGGTGCGGTCGTGGTGGTCGACGGAACTCAGGCCGTTCCTCAGCTACCCGTCAGCCTTCCGGAGCTCGGGGCCGACTTCTATGCGTGGACGGGGCACAAGGCCTACGGCCCCACCGGGATCGGCGTGCTGCACGGGCGACGGGAGCTGCTTGAGGAGATGCCTCCGTTCATCAGCGGAGGGCACATGATCAAGCAGGTATTTGAGGTCGAGTCAACCTGGACTGAGCTGCCCGGAAAGTTTGAGGCGGGAACCACGCAGATTGCGGAGGCGATCGGGCTTGGTGCCGCCGTCGACTTCATGACGGCGCTTGGCATGGACGCGATCCGGGCGCATGAACAGGCGCTGACTGCGGAGCTCTTGAGAAGGCTGGAGGAGATTCCTGGAATCTCAGTGCACGGCCCGGCGGATGCTGAGGCCCGCGGTGCGCTGGTCTCGTTCGCACTGGCCGGCGCTCATCCGCACGACATTGGCGAGATCCTCGGACGCGAGGGAATCTGTGTGCGCACGGGCCATCACTGCGCGCAGCCGCTGATGCGACGCTACAAACTCGGCTCCACCACCCGGGCGTCATTCGCGGTGCACAACTCCTCGGCGGATATCGACCGGCTGATTGACGGTCTGCACACTGTCCGCAGAACCCTTCAGCTGTAGGCGGAGATAACCATGGACGACCAGCTTTACCGCGAATACATCCTCGAGCACTACAAGCATCCACACAATCACGGCAGCCTCCCGCAGCCTGATATGCAGGCTCAGGACTTCAATCCGCTCTGCGGGGACGAGCTCACCTTCCAGCTCTCATTGGACGACCAGGGCCGGGTGAGCGCTGTTGCCTTTGACGGTCATGGCTGCGCAATCTCGCAGGCGGCCGCGTCGATGCTGTCGGATGAGCTGCGTGGGATGACTCCGGAGGAGCTCCTGAAGCTGGACCGTCAGACCGTGCTTGACCTGCTCGGCATCGAGATCTCGGCGCAGCGCATGAAGTGCGCGCTGCTCTCGCTCAAGGTCGTGAAGGCCGCTGCGCTCGGCAATGAGGTCGACTGGGAGTCTGAAGCCGTCAGCGGCTGACGCGGCTTGCCTGCCGCGCGTTACGAGAGCGCCGGGTGATTGATGCGCGCGAGCGCATGCCGTCTGCGCGTGCGTGGTGCGGGGTGAGCAGCGGCGCGGACCCGCAGCAGCGCCAACGCCTCGGTTGTCCGCTTGAACGGATCAGCGATTGCTCCGCCGTCCACGAGTGAGAGCGCCACGCTGAGCACGCCGTCGATTTCGGCGACGAGCAGGGGCGGGGTGGGTGGTGCAGCTGCGCTGTCAAGTGCGGCCAGCCGGGTCAGATCAGTTGCATCGTCCGCGTATGCGCGGCGGATTGCGATCTCGGTGATGTGGGTGTGCGAAGAGGTCATGGGCAGAACTCTGATCCGAGTAACCCATAAGGTCAAATGATCGTTTGACCTAGGGGGTATAACAGTAGGTAATGCTTGACACGAGGCGTCTCCAGGTGCTGTGCGAGGTGGCACGGCAAGGTTCGTTCTCGGCTGCGGCTGAGGCGCTCGGCTATACGCAGCCGGCGGTCTCGCGGCAGATCGCGACGCTCGAGGCCGAGACCGGCGTGCTGCTCGTGCGCCGCATGTCGCAGGGAGCGGTCCTCACCGATGCAGGGCGCCTGCTCGTCAGGCGGGCGACCGCAATCTTCGCGCAACTCGATGAGGCCGAATATGAGCTTCAGTCACTTCTCGGCCTGCGCAGCGGGCGCCTCCGGATCGCATCGTTCGCGTCCGCGGCCTCTTCGATCGTGCCGCTGGCCGTCCTGAAGTTCCGCGAGCGGCATCCCGGCATCGAGCTGAGCATTTCAATGGCGGAACCGGTCGACGCGCTGCCGCGGCTGCACAGCGGTGAGCTCGACATGGCGCTATCCCACGATCCGGCGTGGTCGGAGGCCGAGCCGGCGCTTGAGGTGACGCATCTGTTCGACGATCCGATGTACATCGCACTCCCCGCGAACCATCCGCTTGCCGCTGCGCAGCCGCTCTCGCTCGCCGCGTTCGCGGATGAGCCGTGGATGCTGAGCATGCCCGCAACGTGTCCCGATGCGCGCCTGTTCCAGCGCGCGTGCCTGGAGGCCGGCTTCACGCCGCGCGTCGCGTTGGAGAACGACGACTATTCAGCGCTGCTCGGCTTCGTTGCTGCCGGGGTGGGGGTCTCACTGATCCCGGAGATGGTCGCTCGCGTCGTCCGTGCGGATGTGGTGATCCGGAAGCTCCAGCCGTCGCTGCCAACGCGTCCGATCGTCGTGTCGACTCTGTCCGGCTACCGGCCGGCGGCCGTTGCGGCAATGGTCACGGTATTGCGTGAGGTCGCCGACGAATGGGTGGCTGCGCGAGTCCCGCTGCCGGCGCTGGCGGCCTAAATCCTAGCCTTGCGCTAGGATATGGCTCGTGACCGAGCTCGTCGACGTCTGTCCCATCAGTGAGCTGCCTCCCGGGCAGGTCCGGCTCGTGGAGCACGCCGGCCTGGAGATCGGCGTCTTCAACTGCGACGGCACGCTCTACGCCATCGAGGACCGCTGCTCACATGACGACGGGCCGCTTGCTGAGGGTCTACTCGATGTCGAGGAGTGCACCGTCGAATGTCCGCGCCACGGGGCGATCTTCGACCTCAGGACGGGTAGACCAAGAACGTTGCCTGCATACGAACCGGTGGACACCTTCCCGGTGATCATCGATGAGAACATGATCAAGCTGGAGGTGATTTGAGATGGCCACGACCGAACCCAGGATCGACGCCGAGCTGACCGAGAATGAGCAGCTCGCCCAGATCAACGCTGACTACGACGAGCGCTACGGCTTCCGTGACGCCGAGAACTACCTCTACAAGGCGCCCAAGGGCATCAACCGGGAGATCGTTGAGAAGATCTCTGAGTTCAAGTCCGAGCCTCAGTGGATGCGTGAGTTCCGCCTCAAGGCGCTGGATCACTTCTTTGCCAAGCCGCAGCCGACGTGGGGCTCGCCGATGCTGCAGGAGGTCGACTACGACGACATCCACTACTTCGTGCGCGCCTCGGAAAAGCCCGGTCGCTCCTGGGACGACGTGCCTGAGGACGTGAAGCGCACGTTCGATCGTCTCGGCATCCCAGAGGCGGAGCGCAAGTTCCTGGCCGGGGTCGGCGCCCAGTATGAGTCTGAGGTCGTCTACCACCAGGTGCGTGAGGACCTTGAGAAGCAGGGTGTCATCTTCGTCGACATGGACTCCGGGCTGCGCGAGCATGAGGAGATCGTCAGGCAGTACTTCGCGACGGTCATCCCTCCGAACGACAACAAGCTCGCGGCGCTCAACTCGGCCGTGTGGTCGGGGGGCTCCTTCGTCTACGTGCCTGAGGGCGTTCACGTCGAGATGCCGCTCCAGGCCTACTTCCGGATCAACACCGAGAACATGGGGCAGTTCGAGCGGACCCTGATCATCGCCGAGCCCGGTTCCTACATCCACTACGTGGAGGGCTGCACGGCGCCGACCTACAGCTCCAACAGCCTGCACTCAGCGGTCGTGGAACTGATCGCAAAGCCGGGGGCTCGCATCCGGTACACGACCGTCCAGAACTGGTCGGCAAACGTCTTCAACCTGGTGACCAAGCGCGCGGTTGCGCACGAGGATGCGACCGTTGAGTGGGTCGACTGCAACCTCGGCTCGAAGCTGACAATGAAGTACCCGAGTGTTTATCTGGTTGGTGAGCGTGCGCACGGCGAGATCCTGTCGATCGCCTTTGCCGGGCGCGGCCAGCATCAGGATGCCGGCGGCAAGATCGTCCACGCCGCACCGAACACCACCTCGAACATCTTCGCCAAGTCGATCTCCAAGGACGGCGGCCGCGGCTCTTACCGAGGCCTGCTTGAGATCGCCAAGGGCGCGCACGGCGCTCGGTCGAAGGTGGTCTGCGACGCGCTGCTGTTGGATGAGGAGTCTCGCTCTGACACCTATCCGACCATCCGCATCTCCGAGGATGACGTAAATGTGGGACATGAGGCGACGGTCTCCAAGGTCGGTGAGGACCAGCTCTTCTACCTGATGAGCCACGGGATCCCGGAGGAGGAGGCGTCCAAGTTGATCGTCAACGGGTTCATCGAGCCGATCACCAAGGAGCTCCCGATGGAGTACGCGGTTGAGATGAATCGACTGATTGAGCTGCAGATGGAGGGTTCAATTGGCTGATCTCGCCGTTGGTCCCGCCATCGTGGAGGCTGATCACGCACCCTCGCTGCAGATCCCGACTTTCAAGGGCAGGCCAGGGTGGGAGTTCACCGACCTCTCAGCGCTTGATCTGAGCCACTATCAGCCTGCGGTCTCGGGGCCGTCGTTGGGATCCGATCGG
>JAKAED010000107.1 GCA_021820105.1 Actinomycetes bacterium
TGTCACCTTCGGCTCAACCGTGGATGGCGCCTACGCCCTCACGGTCGTCTCCGCGTCCTCGCTTCAGTTCAACGCGCCTGTCGGTGGACAGACCCCGCTCTCGTCGCTGAACCTCCAAAACCGAGTCGGGTCGGTCGCCTTCACCGGTTCGGTCTCCGTCGGGTCCGCCAACCTGAACGCTCCGGTATCTCTGAATGCGGACCTCACCGTCGCCATCGCTTCATCGGGCAGCTTCACATTCGGGTATGCGGTGAGCGGAGTCGGGAAGCTGGTCGCCGCGGGGCCGGGGATCATCTACCTCGGCAACCCCAACTCCTACACAGGCGGCACCAGCATCCAAGGCGGGACCCTCGCCTTCACAAACGGCGGACTTGGCACCGGTCCCGTTTCGCTCGACGGTGGCACGCTCATGTGGTGGTCACAGACGACCCCGACCGACGACCCCTCAATCCAGGGCCTGAGCGTCACGGGCAACGGCGGCACGCTCTTCACCGACGGCTACAGCGTGACGCTCGTAAAGGGCATCTCCGGCCCTGGGACGCTCACGACCGACACCGGAGCGAGCACGCTCACGCTCGCCGGCGCGAACGCGAGCTACGGCGGAGCGATCGATGACCATCAGGGGACGATCGACGTGAGCGGCTCGATCACCACGCCCGTCACCGTCGATAGTGGCGCGACGCTCAACGTGTCGGGGGGCGGCTCCACCAGCGGCGCGGTGAGCGTTCAGCAGGGAACGCTCAACTGCAGTTTCGGCACCATCACCGGCCCGGTGACAAACAGCGGGGGCACGCTCACGGGCGGGCCGTCCGCTCCAACCGTGACCAGCGCCAGCCCCGGCCTCGGCTCCATCTCCGTGAGCTTCACCCCCGGCGTGTCCTCCTGCGCTCCAACGACCTATAAGGCGACAGCCTCCCCCGGTGCCGGCGCGTCAAGCGCCTCCAGCAGTACCGGCCCGCTCACCATCGACGGTCTCATCGCCGGCACGCCCTACACCGTGAGCGTCACGGCGACCAATCCTGTCGGATCGACCTCCGCGAGCTATTTGACTCCACTCACTGCCCTGGCCGGCCCGCCTGTCGCAACCGTCACCGCTCCGATTGACGGCGCCATTTACGCGGTTGGGCAGGCGGTGACGGCGGCCTACAGCTGCCGGGACGGCATCGGCGGCAGCGGGATCAGTTCGTGCAGCGGTCCGGTGGCCTCAGGTGCACGGCTCGACACGACCACCACCGGCTCGCACACGTTCACCGTCACGGCAACCTCAGCCGACGGGCAGACGGTGACCAGCACCGTCCACTACACCGTCGCGGCGGCGCCCAGCGCAGTTGTCACCGCGCCCACGGAAGGCGCGACGTATCAGCTGGATCAGCCGGTCACCGCGGCGTACGCCTGCCAGGAGGGTGCGGGCGGCCCGGGACTCCGCGCCTGTAGCGGGACGGTCGCCACGGGCACCCAGATCGACACGAGCAGTGTCGGCTCGCACACGTTCACCGTCACGGCAACCTCAGCCGATGGTCAGACGGCGACCAGCGCGGTGACCTACACAGTCATCCAGGCGCCACTGGAACTCCACTCCCCCAGTCGCGTCAAGTCGAAGGGGAGCTTCGTGCTGTCGGTGGTGACGCCGTACGCAGGAACGGTTCGGGTGACTGAGTCCGGCGCGGGGGCACGCACGGTGACCCGACGGCTGACGATCACCGGAGCGCGCACCCTGCACCTCAGGCTGAGGTGGTTGCTCCGTAAACGCGACAGGCAGCCGTCGCGAGTGATCCGTGTGCGGATCGTCTACGCGCCCACGGGCGGGCGCACGGAGACGAAGGTGCTGTCGTTCCGGCGCCGCTAGCGCCGGAACGACGCCCGAGCGGGGCATCCCCGTTGGCCTCCTCCGGCACCAGCTCACCCGGCGCCGGAGGAGCAGGATCGGGGCGCCGCCTGCTCAGCGTCCGGTGAGGACCGTGTCCGCGTGTGAGTACGCGGGCGCGCAGCAGCACATCAGCACCAGCGGCTGATTGCCGGTGTTCCACAGCTTGTGCACCGTTCCCGGCGGGATCACGACGCAATCACCGGCCCTGACATCGGCTTCTTGAGCGCCAAGACGCATCCGTCCCGTTCCGGCGGTGAAGTAGTAGATCTCCTCGGAGTTCGGATGGAGATGCTCGGCCGTCTCCCCACCCGGGTTGACGGTCGCCTCAGCAAGACTCTGGTTGCGGGCCTGAGTCCACCCAGGTGCCGCAAGCTCACGTATATGCGAACCGTCCGCTGTGACGAACGACTCCCGCTCTGAGAGTTGGACGATCTCCATGAACGGATTGAACCACTGAGCGTCCTGCCTCGAATCGACGCCGGCGCGCGACACGCTCGCGGCCCAGCCAGCCTGCTGGAGTACTGGAACCCCCTGTCCCCCAGGTGGCTCGACTCGCGTGCATCGCCGCAATGACGGGAAGCAGTTCATAGGACGTGTTTGCACTGGGTTCCCTACTGGTGGTCATCGCCATCTCGCTGCTGGTCACGCGGGTCGCCGTGGTGGTGCTCACAGCCACCGGCCTGCCGAAACAGCAGGCTCGCTTTCAGGCGAGGTCAGCGTTCACGGGCGCGGGTTTCACCACCGGCGAGTCTGAGGCGATCGTCAACGACCCCCTGCGCCGCCGCGTGGTGATGATGCTGATGCTGCTTGGGAACGCCGGGATCGTCGCCTCCGCCGGAACGCTGATCATCGGCTTTGGCAGCGGCGGCTCGGGGCCCGCGTTTGGGAAGGTGGCAGAGCTTGCCCTGGGGCTGTTCGCGCTGCTCTATGCGTCGCGCAGCCGTTACGTCGACCGCTGGTTGACGACCGTGGCGTCTCGCGCCGTGCATCGCTACACAAGGGTGCTCGCCCTGGATCGTGAGGAGTTGCTGACTCTCCCCAACGGGCACGTTGTGGTCGAGTTGCCCGTGCGACGTGGCGATGCCTTTGTAGAACGCAAGCTGGAAACGCTGAGCCTAAGTGGACAGGGAGTCACCGTGCTCGGAATCAGATCAGCGGGAGCCGAATATGAATCCGACCCTCCCGATGAGAGAGTGGTCCACGCGGGCGACACGCTCTACCTATACGGCACCGCGGCGTGTGTCGGCGCAGCCGCAAGAGCCCGCGGGCGCGACCCGGCACCCGTGACCGACTGACGGGTTGGTGGTCGAGTCGCGGGGCGGGTGGCCCGGTTTGGCGCCCGAGACCTTGACAGACTCCGCAGGTCTGATGCTGCCGTCAGCGTCCGGGCGGGACTGCCGGCTGCGACTCTCAGGGGACCAGCCAGCTTCACCGCCAGGCTGGCACTCGGCCGTCAACAAGCGCGCAGTTGCCATGCTTGTGGGGCTGGGGA
The DNA here is from genome assembly GCA_021820105.1 of Actinomycetes bacterium. GTDB lineage: Bacteria > Actinomycetota > Thermoleophilia > Solirubrobacterales > Solirubrobacteraceae > Palsa-465. The sequence goes on from JAKAED010000107.1 coordinate 3,360, forward strand.
CAGCCTATTGACCGGCGCTCCAATACAGCGGCGTGATGTGTGAGTCTACGTTCGCTCCTGATACCCGGCCAGGTGACACGCCACGCTGTGCGCTCCAGCTTCCGACGAGACCCCAACCAACGGGAGCCCATCAACCGTCAAGAGTGGCCGCTCGCGGGCGCAATTCGCCGTCGCCAGCGCACAGCGCGGATGAAAGGCACACCCGGACGGAATCATCGACGGGTCAGGAGGATCACCCGGTAGCGCCTCCAGGCGGGCGTGTCGGTCTCCTTCCAAGCGCGGGACGGCTTCCAACAGTCGGCGCGTATACGGATGCAACGGGCCACCGAACAACTGCTCGGTCGGTGCCTGCTCAATGATCCTCCCGAGGTACATAACGGCGACACGATCACAGACCGCCGCGACGACACCGAGGTTATGGGTGATCAGCACAGTTGCCAGACCCAACTCGGCGCTGAGCTTCGCGAAGAGTTCGAGGATCACAGCCTGAACGGAGACATCGAGGGCAGTCGTCGGCTCGTCGGCGATCAGCACCGCCGGCTCAAGGGCGAGCGCCCGCGCGATGGCCACGCGCTGACGTTGGCCGCCGGACAACGCCGCCGGACGCACCTCGAGAGTGCGCTGCGGCAATCCGACCACGTTGACAAGCTCCCGCACTCGAGCATCGATCTGATCTCGGGGGCGCAGCCTGTGAACACGGAGGAGCTCGGACAAGACTGCCCGGACGCTCATCCGCGGGTTCAGACTCGCGTACGGGTCCTGGAAGACGATCGCCATACCTCGCGCCTGCTCTTGAGTGCGTCGTGATGTCAACACCTCTCCACGAAGCCTGATCTCTCCACTGGATCGCTCAAGGCCGAGCAACGCACGCGCCAGCGTACTCTTGCCGCAACCAGACTCACCGACGAGTCCAACCGTCTCGCCGGCATGAACCTCCAGGCTCACCTCCGTGACCGCGCGGACTGCGTCGCGCGGCCCGTAGGTGACACTCAGGTCGCTCACCGTGAGCAGCGGCTCATCCATCAGCTTCCCTCAGTGCGGCTAGGGAGTGATGGCACGCCACGAGCCTACCGTCGACCTGAGCAAGCTCCGGCAGTGTTTCACGGCAGGAGCTGTCCGCAAACGCGCAGCGGTCGGCAAACGCGCATGAACCGTCAACCACCCGACCAGGCGGCAAGCCCGGGATTCCATGTGGGCGGATCCCCACTCTGTCGACATCCGGTGAAGAGCTGACGAGCCCGGCGGAATATGGATGGAGCGGTGTGGAGAACACGCGGTCCGCCTCACCTTGCTCGACGATCCTGCCGGCGTACATGACGCAGACGCGATCACACATCTCCCGCACGACCGCGAGGTCATGGCTGATCAGCAGCAGGGCCACGCCCAATTCCTGCCTCAGACGACCAAGGAGCCCCAGGACTTGATCCTGAACCGTTACGTCCAGCGCAGTTGTCGGCTCGTCGCACAACAGCAGCTCGGGCGATGCGGCAATGGCAGCTGCGATCACCACGCGCTGACGTTGCCCGCCGGAGAGCTCGTGTGGGTATCGCCGGGCCAATCGCTCAACATCCGGCAGCTCCACGTGTCGCATCAACTCGTGCACGCGAGCTCGTGCGCGCCTGCGATCCAGCTGTTCGTGCGCAAGGAGAACCTCGGAGATCTGGTCGCCAACTCGCATCACGGGATCGAGTGCCGCCAGTGGATCCTGCCAAATGACACCGATTCGCTTTCCGAGGATGCCTCGCAGGGTTCGCCTCCCGGAGTTCAGCATGTCCACGCCGTCAAAACGGATCGCTCCAGCGGTCACGCGCCCGCCTCGGGGCAGCAACCCCAGTACGGACAGCAAGGCTGTGGTCTTGCCACAACCAGACTCGCCCACGAGCCCGACTGCTTCACCGCGACCGATCTGTAGGTTCAGCCCCTCAATGACAGGTTTCGCGCCGGAGCCGCGATCAGGCATCACAACCGCCAGGCCACTGACCTCAAGCAGGGTGGATTCCATCACTGGCGCCGCCCGAGCTCAGTCGCTAGGCCGTCGCCGATCAGCGAGAGCGCGACCCCTGTGACCACCACGGCGATTCCAGGCGCGGTGACAAGCCATGGATGGATCGAGATGTACTGATATCCATCCTGCATCATCGAGCCCCACTCCGCGGTCGGAGGTTGCACTCCAAGGCCAAGGAACCCGAGCGTCACGATGGCAAGGATCGTCATCACTATGTCGCTCATGGCATAGACCAGTGCCTGGGTCAGAACGTTTGGCGTCAGGTGACGAAAAAGGATCCGCGGAGTGGAGAGCCCGGCCGCCTTGGCCGCCTGGACATACCCCACGCGTCTTGCCACTAACACCTCGCCTCGGACGATCCTCGCATAGGAGACCCACGCCACCGCCGTGATCGCAATGAAGATCGACCTGACCCCTGAGCCGAGCGCAAAGACGATTGCAATCACCAGTACGTAGAACGGGAATGCCACCACAATTTCAAGGACACGCATGATCACGGCATCAACCCAGCCGCCGAGATACCCAGCAAGCAGCCCCAGTGTCGTGCCGAGGATGAAAGGCGCCAGGACGGCCGCGATGCCGATCCCGAGGTCTATACGACCGGCGTAGAGCAGGCGTGAGAAGGCATCGCGGCCCAGACTGTCGGTTCCCAACGGGTGAGACCCAGAAGGACCTGCGAGCGTCTGCAGGAGGTTCTGATAGTTGGGGTTCTCGCCGGAGATCACAGGCGCGAGCAGAAACAGGAGCACGAGTGCGGTGAGCAACCCGAGACCAACCGAGAGCTGAGGATTGCGGACCAGTTGACGACCCACTCGAGGGAGCAGCTTGCCAGCGGACGGCTCAGCGACTGTCTCGATCGTGCTGCTCATTCCCCAAGCACCACACGCGGGTCTATGTAGCTATACAGCAGATCAGCGGCCAGGTTCACGATGACGATCATCACGCCGTAGACCAGCGCAACCGATTGCACGACCTGGAAGTCACGGTTGAGCACCCCGGTCAGCATCAGGTTCCCGAGACCTGGCAGATTGAAGACCTGCTCGATGACGACCGTACCGCCTACCCAGAAGCCGGCATTCACCGCCAACACGCTGACCGTCGGAAGCATTGCGTTGCGCAGTGCGTGACGCCCCAGAACGCGCCGCCGGCTGAGCCCCTTGGCCGCAGCCGCACGAATGTAGTCTGAGTCCAAGATCTCAATCAGCGAGGCGCGTAGGCTCCTGACGAGTAGCGGCATCGTGCCGGCTGCGACTGTGATTGCGGGCAAGATCAGACTCTGGACGTGCTGCCCGAAGGTGCTCCCATAGCCGCCCGACGGAAATATCTTCAGATCCAGGGATAACAGGATCAGCAGGACGAAACCGATCCAGAATGGCGGCATACCGAGCCCCACCATCGGCACAACCCGCACCACATGATCGGGAATCCGACCCGCCCGTGTGGCAGCCCAGATCGCCAGCGGCACCGCTACGACCGTGGCGATGAGCATGCCGAGCGTGATGAGCCAAATTGTGACTGGCAGCGCATTGAGGATCAGCGAGCCTGCGGAGCTGTGGTAGTAGTAGGAGGTGCCGAGATTTCCCTGCAGTACGCGCCCGAAGTACCCCCAGAGTTGGACCGGCAGCGACCGGTTCAAACCAAACTGCTGATCCAGTTCCCGGACGGCCCTGGTCGTGGCGTGGACTCCGAGGATCGTCCGTGCGGGGTCGCCGGGAACTATGTGAATCAGCAGGAACGTGAGGACCGTCACGCCGACCAGCACCAGACAAGCCTGTCCGAGCCGGCCGGCGATATAGCGCCTTCGTTTCATCTCTCAGGTCGCCAGGATGTGCGCACAGGGTCGCAGAACGCAGCTTATGGCTACTTGGACAGCCACACGTCCTCGTAGTGAACGTTGCCCTGCGTGGTGACACTGAAGCCGTTTACGGCCTTGGAGTAGCCGTACGCGAAGGGGCTGTAGCCCAGCCAAACCATCGGCACCTGCTGCGCAGCGAGCTTCTGGATCTTTTGATAGATGGCAGCACGCGCGGGACCGGCGAGCGTACGCTCGCCCTGGAGCGTCAGCCTGTTGATCTCAGCATTGTTGAAGTGCGTGAAATTGGCATAGATGCCGCCACAGTCTTTGCCTGAACCGCACAACGAGAACGACGTGTACTCGTCTGGATCGATGATGTCGTTGGTCCAGTAGGTCTCGCGCATACCGAAATGGAAGGACTGCTCCTGAGCTTGGACTGCCGACGGATCGAGCGTCTGTATCTGAACGTGGATATTCAGTTTTGCAAGCTCTGACTGGACGATCTGCGCCACCGGCGTCTGGATCGGATCACCTGACGCGGCCAGGAACTTGATGGTGAAGCCACCGTGCGGATAGGGGGACTTCGCCAACTCGCTCTTTGCGGCCGACAGACTGTAGGCGGGCAGGCCTACGGCCTTGTAGTAGGTCATGATCGGCATGAAGGGAGAGTTCGCCGTCTGCCCGTAGCCCCCAAAGACGGCCTTCACGATCGCGGCTGAGTCGATCGCGTGCGCGATCGCCAAGCGAACGTGCAGGTTTGAGAGCGGCTTTTCAAGCTCATTCATCGTGATGTAGTCGATACGGCTGGACTTGAACAACCCGACGTTGATTCCTGACGTCTGTTTGAGCGAGGGGATCAGATTGAAAGGAACGTCTTCAATGATCTGCGCCTGGCCACCCTTGAGTTGGTTGATCCGAGTGTTTGAGTCGCTGACCGACTGCATGGTCAGTGAGTCCAGATACGGCTTTCCTCGCTGCCAGTAGTAGGGATTGCGACTCAGCTTCAGGTACTGCCCCTTGACCCAGCGCTGCACTTTGAACGGCCCGGTGCCGATTGGCGCTTGGAAGAATTTCGCCCGGGTCTCTCCAGCGAGGTTCGCCGGGAAGATGTCGTTGGCGTACATCGCAAGATCGGCAAGCAGCGGCGACCACGGCTCCTTGGTCACGATCTTCACCTTGTAGCGGCCGTCAGGCACGACCTTCTTGATCGCGGCATCAACGTAGTTGTTTGAGACGTCCTTGGGACCGGCAGCCCAGTTCAGGGACCAGGCGACGTCCTTGGACGTCATCGTCTGCCCGTTTGAGAACTTGACGCCCTTCCGCAGCGTGAAGGTCCAGACGAGCTTGTTGCTTGAGACTTTGTATCCGGTTGCCAGCCACGGGACAACGGACTTGCCATCCGCAGCGTTCCGGTAGAGGCCCTCGGCCATGTTCTCAAGCGCCCAGATCGACTCGTTGTCGTTGGTGGTGTCGATGTCAAAGTCCAGTGGCGGCGTTACCGTGTCGATCGTCAGGTTCCCGCCTCGCCTCGGACTCGCCGCAGACCTCGCCTGAGGGGCTCTTGAGGTGCTGTGGGAGCCAGTTGGGGCCTTTGCCGCTGCCGCGCCACTTCCCGCCAGAGCCATGCCGAGACAGCCCACGACGGCCGTGCCACCGACCGTTCCGCAGCGTCGAAGCCAAGACGAGCTCATATTGTGTACGTTCACAATCTCCTCCCAAAGTGTCGCGTTAGAGCGTCCCCCTGCGCCGAGAGCAGTATTACACCAGTGGTCCAGATGCGCAATTGGAATCGGGGCAAAGGCTAAGTGTTAGACCGACTCGTCGCTGAACACGCGTAGAATCCGGGCGTAATGGAACGCTCACATTGGCTGCCAGCGTCACTGGCAGGCCTGGAACTGAGGCTCCGATGAGCTCGCAACCTCGTTCTCCCTCGATCAACGACGTTGCTGCGCTTGCGAACGTCTCCTATCAGACAGTTTCGCGAGTGCTGAATGACCACCCGAATGTCAGAGCCTCGACCCGGCTGAAGGTCCAGGCCGCGATCACGCAGCTCGGCTATAGCCCAAACAGCGCAGCGCGCACCCTCGTCACTGGACGCTCGCGGGTTCTAGGGGTGATCACCTTGGATGTTGCGAATGTGGACGGTCTGGCGGCTATGTACGGAGTAGAGCGGCGGGCGCGAGAGCACGGCTACTTCGTGAGCACCGTCGCGCTTGAACATGTCGATCGCAGCTCAATGCGGGCGGCTGTCGACCAGCTCGCAGAGCAGCGAGTGGCCGGGATGCTGGTCATCGTGCCGAGCGAGGCTGCCGACGATGCCCTGACGTCGCTGCCGTCGAGCGTGCCGCTGGTACTGATAGAGGGTCGGCCCGGGCATGGAATCGCGAACGCTGCTGTCGACCAGGAGTTGGGAGCACGCCGCGCGACGGAGCACCTGCTCGAACTGGGCCATGAAACGGTCTTTCATGTTCGCGGACTATCAGACTGGATGCAGACCCACGACCGTGTGACCGGTTGGCGTAAGGCGCTGGAAGCGGCAGGCCGCGAGGCTCCGCTGCCGCTCGCGGGAGACTGGACTGCTGGATCTGGCTATTCAGCCGGCAGGATGCTCGCCCGGATACCGGAACTCACAGCCGTGTTTGCCAGCAACGATGACATGGCGCTGGGGATCCTGCTCGCGCTGGCAGAGCGCGGCCTGCGCGTCCCCGAGGACGTCAGCGTCGTCGGCTTCGACAACCTGGATGCTTCCGCCTACTACAACCCTCCCCTGACGACGGTGCAGCAGGAATTCACGGCTGTCGGTAGTCGCGCGGTTGAGATGCTGTTCGGCCAGATCGAGCGTGGCGAGCGTGATGACGAGCAGTTCCTGATCGAGCCACAGCTGGTCGTACGCAAGAGCACGGGTCCGGCACGCACGGCCTGACCGCCAAGTTACCGGGGGTTTTGGGCGCCGACAGACGCGCCACGCGCTTGATCTGCAAGCTCCGGTTGTGAGCGCCCCACCTTGAGCGGTCTTCGCGCGCAATGAGGCTTGGTGAGCCCGGGGCCGAGGACGCTCATGGTTGCATCCGCAGTAGCGGGCGGGTCGTCACAGCTAGTCGCGGAACCGGCCGTTGGAGCGACTCAACGAACACGCCTCTGTAATTATGCGCCGGCCCGTGAGGATGGCTGGATTTGTCGAGCGAGGATCAGGCCGATGATCGCGCCAATCGCCACCCCGCCACCGAGCGCTAAGCCCCAGTGGAGGATCAGGCTGCCTAGAACGTGGGACGAGCACCGCGTGAGGTCATTAGCGGTCCCGCGATTGGGAGAGCACACCGTATGCGGTTGATGCTCGAATCCCCACAGAAGCCGGCCAAGACGCCGAAGGCGCAGCAAAGACGGAACACGGCGTCTGCTAGCTCACGTCTCAACCGAACCCTTTTGGAACTTGGCATACGGCTTTCTCGGCGCTGCCGAGACGCTTCTTAAGTGGCAGACACCACTTTGTCGCCGTAGCGCTCGTTGGAACGCAGGGTGAGTGGTGGCGGCGCGACTTGCTCATCACGCTGCTGGAAGGGCCTGCGCAAGGAGGCGTCCGGTGGATTGGACTGCGTCGGCGGTGAGCGGACCGGGGGCGTTCAGCCGCTTGGCGAGCGCCTTCCGGTACAGCAGTTCGTGCCCCCGGATGCGCTGGGTTCCGATCAGTGGTAGGTCCGCCTCGGTGAAGCACATCATCCCGTGCACCGGGATCTCGCTGCAGCCAATGTCCTCGAGCACGGCGCGAACGGTGCCGACCTGCCGATCCAGGCCGTCGATGAGCTTCGTCCTGTCGCGTCCGTTGACCAGGAGCTTTGGCTGCCCGAACCACGGTCGAACCACTCGTACTGCGCCGCTAATCGCCTTAGCGTCAATGACGAACACGCCCGTTGGTGCGACCGCGATGTGATCGATATCGCCGCGGCTCTGAGGCATCCGCCGGTTATGGAGGATGAACACAGAATCGCGGTCGGTACGTCTCTCAAGTGACTCGGCAACGGCTTGTTCACCCTTGAGCCCGCGGCGGAAGGCAGTCTCATGCTGAGGAGCGTCTCCCAATGCCAACAGCAGCCCGCCGATGTGTGGGTGGGCATCACGCACAGCTTTTTCGCGCTTGGAGCGGCGACGATCATGCTCACGCGCCAGACTGGCGCCTGGCCGCCCACGATCAGGCGCGGCGGGCGCAGCATCCGGTGATGAACTTGAGTCGTCGGCTTCAGGCAAGTCGTGGCAGGTGCCGCACGTGACGACTCGGGCGTCTGAATCCCACCACGCAACGGTTCCAACGTCCAAGGGAGCAGAGCACCGGCTGCAATTGTCGGAACGGCGGAGAGCCAGTCTCTTTGAGGCCACGAATTTGGAATCGGCACGACCCCGACGATTCTGGAGTCGCCAGAGCTCAAGTCTTGTATACGCCGCGGGACGAAAGCCGTTGCGGGTGGCGTGCCCCAAAGGGGCAACATCACACGGTGCTAGCATTTTGTAAGCAATGGCGAACTTGCTCGTCCGCGATCTTCCTGACGACGTCCACGCCGCGTTGCAGCAGCGGGCGAGAAGAGAGGGTCAGTCCCTGCAGCAGTATGTTGCGCGCGAGCTCACGCGGATCGCCGCTCGACCGAGCCTCGCCGAGCTGCTCGACAGGATCGAGCAGCATGAGGGTGGTGTTGTCGGACTCACAAGAGCTGTCGATGACCTCGCGCGGGAGCGCTCCCGGGATTGATCGTAATCGACGCGAGCGTGCTCGCGAACGCGATCGGGGATGACGCAGACGACGGGCGTCGCGCCCGCAGAGAACTCCGTGAAGCCGGCGAGCTGGCCGCGCCCGATCTCATCGATGTAGAAACGACCGCGGTGCTGCGCAAGCGCTGGCTCGCCGGTGATCTTTCCGAGGAACGGTTCGCCACGGCAATCCAAGACCTCCAGGACCTCGACTTACAGCGCTACCCGGCGCTGCCGCTCATGCGGCGAGCGTACGAGTTGCGGGCAAACGTTCCGTCTTACGACGCGGCCTACGTCGCCCTCGCCGAGGCGCTCGAATGTGAGCTATTGACCGCAGACCGGAAGCTCAGCAAAGCGACAGGCCCACGCTGCCCAATCCGGCTGCTCACCTGATCAATCACGGAGCCAGGCACACCCGAACGCACGCCTGCTAGCCAAAGGCGCGACCGACCGCTGCAGCCACAAAAGCGATGAGGAACTCGGGTCGCATTCCGCAAAACAGGCGACACATCGACGACGCGATGATGATGAGGCGCGCGCGTTGCCCGATTCCCCGAGCTGAACGACTTGACCCATCTCGCAACCTTCGGGTTATGAGCTGGTCAGATCGCGATCCTAACGGCGATATTTGACTGTGATACGGCTGCTCTGCTTTCCTGAAGTTCGGGTCGATGTGCTCAGTTTGGTAGCAAGATTGGTATCAAGGTCATCCCCTCGCTGAGGGACTACGTGATCCAATCGGGGCCGCAACGTTTGGAGTGCGACGGCGGCTCCCCAAATGTCGCCGTTGCGCTTGTCTGGCCAGTTCGTACCTCGAGCCGTCAGATGGTCCGCTGTGGTTAAGCTCCGGAGCCGCTCACTGTCCTTAAGAAGGAGTCGCGACCAAAGGGCGCAGCAAACCGGCGGACGGTGGCCTCAGGCTGGTCCGTGCTCGCGTGCTCGCGACTCAACGGAACGTTGAGCGGCGATAGCCGCGTCCTGTAAGCGCCGGAGCTGGGCCTTTAGCTGACGGCGGGCCAGTGGCGCCATGAGCCACGAGGAGCCCACAGGCACGCTTCTCCATGTCACCGTGACTGTGGCCAGCGTGTGGTCCTCCATGGCCGTTAGAGCCCACTGAACCCGATGAGAGATGCGTAGGGTAAGCAACTTTCCAACCGGGCGCTTCACCTGGTCGCCGTCTGTCGGCTGCGCTACTGCCAGCGCACCCGCGACTACGCCGACAGGCGCGCCCGTGAGGGCAAGACCCAGCGCGAGATCATGCGCTGCCTCAAGCGCTACATCGCCCGAGAGACCTACACCACTCTCAAAGCCGATCTCGAGGACCTCGCCCCAACGCCCAGGCCGCGACAAGCCACCGCGATCCTCTGCGGAAGCCCCGGGTCAGGCATCACCCGCTACCGACCTTGACATCTATAGAAACGTCCCGGCCGGGCTCAATTCAATCTGGTGCTGCCAGCCTCATCAAGATAGGGCCATCGGGTCCAAACCGGGTTCAGAGAATTCAATAGGCGCTCGGGCTGGTGCCAGCAGCAACCCCCGGACCAAGGTGATCGTTCTGCCACGTAGTCCCAGTCCAGTGGTCAAGCCACAGCGTTCCGTCGCTGCCAACATACGCGACAGCGTCCGCGATGTGCTCGAGCTGTTGCGCGACGAACTCGATCTGGCCATGGCGTTGGCCGGCTGCCGGTCAATCGACGAGATCTCGCTCGACTTGCTGAGGCCCGAATAGTAAGGAACTGCGGAACCAGGATCAGAGGATGAGGCATCGGGGGCGAGCGCGCCGGACCGCCTATTCCCAGTTCCCGCGCGTTACGCGTCTCTCGGCCGTTGTAAGGAAATGTCACACCAATGCAGACGACTTGACTCAGCGTCTGCGGTTGCTTGTGCCT